>NZ_JBEYZX010000037.1:0-70709 GCF_040646255.1 Streptomyces sp. NPDC046203
GCTCCTTGGCGTTCTTCTTGAGGTCCTCAAGACCACCACACATGAAGAAGGCCTGCTCCGGGAAGTGGTCGTACTCACCGTCGCAGATCGCGTTGTGCCTCTCCCCGCCCCCTCACTCCTCCTACGCGTCGCCCCCCGCCGCCCCCGGGTCCGCCGCCGCGACGTCCAGGAGCTGGTAGCGGTCGATGGCCTGCTTCAGGGCCGAGCGGTCGACCTTGCCTTCGCGGGCGAGTTCGGTGAGGACGGCGAGCACGATCGACTGGGCGTCGATGTGGAAGAAGCGGCGGGCCGCGCCTCGCGTGTCCGCGAAGCCGAAGCCGTCGGCGCCCAGCGAGCTGTAGGTGCCGGGTACCCAGCGGGAGATCTGGTCGGGTACCGAGCGCATCCAGTCGGAGACGGCGACGAAGGGGCCCTGGGCGCCCTGGAGCTTGCGCGTCACGTACGGGACGCGCTGTTCCTCCTCCGGGTGCAGCAGGTTGTGTTCCTCGACGGCGACGGCTTCGCGGCGCAGTTCGTTCCAGGAGGTCGCGGACCAGACGTCGGCGCGGACGTTCCATTCCTCGGCGAGGATCCGCTGGGCCTCCAGGGCCCACGGGACGCCGACGCCGGACGCCATGATCTGCGCGGGGATCGCTCCGGCCTCGCCGCGCCGGTAGAGGTGGATGCCCTTGAGGATGCCGTCGACGTCGACGTCGGCCGGTTCCGCGGGGTGCTGGATCGGCTCGTTGTAGACGGTCAGGTAGTAGAAGACGTCCTCGGCGTCGGGCCCGTACATCCGGCGCAGTCCGTCCTGGACGATGTGCGCGATCTCGAAGCCGAAGGCGGGGTCGTAGGCGACGCAGGCCGGGTTCGTGGAGGCGAGGAGGTGGGAGTGGCCGTCGGCGTGCTGGAGGCCTTCGCCGGTCAGGGTGGTGCGGCCGGCGGTGGCGCCGAGCACGAAGCCGCGTGCCAGCTGGTCGGCCATCTGCCAGAACTGGTCGCCGGTGCGCTGGAAGCCGAACATCGAGTAGAAGACGTAGACCGGGATGAGCGGTTCGCCGTGGGTGGCGTACGCCGAGCCGGCGGCGATCAGCGAGGCGGTGCAGCCGGCCTCGGAGATGCCGTCGTGCAGCATCTGGCCGGTCGGGGATTCCTTGTACGACAGGAGGAGTTCGCGGTCGACGGCCTCGTACTGCTGGCCGAGCGGGTTGTAGATCTTGGCGCTCGGGAAGAAGGAGTCCATGCCGAAGGTGCGGTACTCGTCGGGCGCGATCAGCACGAAGCGCTTGCCGAGTTCCTTGTCCCGCATGAGGTCCTTGAGCAGCCGGACGAAGGCCATGGTGGTGGCGATGGACTGCTGACCGGAGCCCTTCTTGACGGCCGCGTACGTCTTGTCGTCGGGCAGCGTCAGCGGCTTGGCGCGGACCACTCGGGTGGGCACGTATCCGCCGAGCGCCTGGCGGCGGTCGTGCATGTACTGGATCTCTTCGGAGTCCCGGCCCGGGTGGTAGTACGGCGGCAGGCCCTCTTCGAGCTGCCGGTCGGTGACCGGGATGTGCAGCCGGTCGCGGAAGCCCTTGAGGTCGTCGACCGTGAGCTTCTTCATCTGGTGGGTGGCGTTGCGGCCCTCGAAGTTGGGGCCCAGGGTCCAGCCCTTGACCGTCTTGGCGAGGATGACCGTGGGCTGGCCCTTGTGCGCCTTGGCCGCCGAGAACGCCGCGAAGATCTTGCGGTGGTCGTGGCCGCCGCGTCCCAGGTGCAGGATCTGGTCGTCGGTCATGTTCTCGACCATGGAGCGCAGCCGCTGGTCGTCGCCGAAGAAGTGGTCGCGGATGTACGAGCCGGTCTCCGTCGCGTACGTCTGGTACTGGCCGTCCGGGGTGGTGTTCATCCGGTTGACCAGGGTGCCGTCGCGGTCCTGGGCGAGCAGCGGGTCCCAGGAGCGGTCCCAGATGAGTTTGATGACGTTCCAGCCGGCGCCGCGGAAGACCGACTCCAGTTCCTGGATGACCTTGCCGTTGCCGCGGACCGGGCCGTCGAGGCGCTGGAGGTTGCAGTTGACGACGAAGGTGAGGTTGTCGAGGTTCTCACGGGCGGCCAGGGTCAGCTGGCCGAGGGACTCCGGCTCGTCCATCTCGCCGTCGCCGAGGAACGCCCAGACGTGCGAGCGGGAGGTGTCGGCGATGCCGCGTGCCTCCATGTACCGGTTCATCCGGGCCTGGTAGATCGCGCCGAGCGGGCCGAGGCCCATCGACACGGTCGGGAACTCCCAGAAGTCCGGCATCAGCCGCGGGTGCGGGTACGACGACAGGCCGTTCGGGAACCTCGACTTCTCCTGGCGGAAGCCGTCGAGCTGGGTCTCGGTCAGCCGGTCGAGGAGGAAGGCGCGGGCGTAGATGCCGGGGGAGGCGTGGCCCTGGAAGAAGATCTGGTCGCCGCCGTCGCCCTCGTCCTTGCCGCGGAAGAAGTGGTTGAAGCCGACGTCGTAGAGCGAGGCGGAGGAGGCGAAGGTGGCGATGTGGCCGCCGACGCCGATGCCGGGCCGCTGGGCGCGCGAGACCATGACGGCCGCGTTCCAGCGGGTGGCGTTGAGGACCTTGCGCTCGATTTCCTCGTTGCCGGGGAAGTAGGGCTCGTCCTTGGTGGCGATGGTGTTGACGTAGTCCGTGCTGCGCATCTCCGGCACGGCGACGCGCTTCTCGCGGGCCCGCTCGATCAGCCGCAGCATGAGATAACGGGCCCGCTCCCGGCCCCGCTCGTCGACGGCGGCGTCCAGGGAGTCGAGCCACTCCTGGGTCTCTTCCGGGTCGAAGTCAGGGACCTGACTGGGAAGACCGCCAATGATGATCGGGTTGCGATCGGATGCGGAAGCCACGCTATTCCTTCGCTGGTCGGTGGGGCCCACCGGGGGAGGGATCCCCTGCTGGGGCCGGGATGTTCATCGTGTACCCCGCCGACGGCAAACGTCATCTTTACCGAGCGGTAACCCTCTCGGGGCGCCTTGTCCGGTCAAATCGCAACCTTACGCCCGACCCGAGCATGCGTTTCGTCCGGTCGTTCGGCACACTGAAGCCGCGTAGTCCCTCATTCCAGGGCGAAGCGTGCATGATTCGTTACGGAGCGCGACGGGTTCTTGCCGGAAGTTGCGGCGAGACGGCCCCAAACGTCACCGTTTCGGCGGTCTCATGGGCCGGGTACTTGCGCGATCCGCCCCGGCACGTGTGGACTACGGCCAGCGCCACGTGTACGCGCGTGGCCGAAGCATTTTCCGATACATGATCAGGAGGCAAGCCGTGAGCGCGACCGCGGACCACGCGGAGGAGCGGACCAACCCGGCCACGAGGCTGGGGTTCGAGCCCGGACAGGTGGTCCAGGAGATCGGTTACGACGAAGACGTCGACCAGGATCTCCGCGAAGGCATCGAGTCCCTGATCGGCCAGGATCTCGTGGACGAGGACTACGACGACGTCGCCGACGTCGTACTGCTGTGGTTCCGTGACGAGGACGGTGACCTCACCGACGGCCTGGTGGACTCCATCGGTCTTCTGGAGGACGGTGGCCAGATCTGGCTGCTGACGCCGAAGACGGGCCGCGACGGCTACATCGAGCCGAGCGACATCAACGATGCCGCGCAGACCGCAGGTCTCTCCCAGACCAAGAGCATCAGCGTCGCCAAGGATTGGGTCGGCACCCGACTCGCCACCCCGAAGCGCTGATACCCATAACGCTGCACGGAGCCCCCACCGGGACCACCCGGTGGGGGCTCTGCGCGTGCCGCGGGGGCGGCCCTTAGGGTGGGTTTCACCGGTTCGGCCCAGGCAGACGGGCCGACGGCGGAAGGGATGCGTACGCCATGGCCATCGAGATCGGCGCCGAGGCTCCGGACTTCGAGCTGAAGGACCACCACGGCCGCACCGTGCGGCTCTCCGACTTCCGGGGCGAGCGCAATGTGGTGATCTTCTTCTATCCCTTCGCCTTCACCAGCGTGTGCACCGGCGAGCTGCGCGAGCTGCGCGAGAACCTGGACACCTTCGTCAACGACGACACCCAGCTGCTCGCCGTCTCCTGCGACTCCATGCACTCCCTGCGCGTCTTCGGCGAGCAGGAGGGCCTGGAATTCCCGCTGCTCTCCGACTTCTGGCCGCACGGCACCGCCTCCCGCGCCTACGGCGTCCTCGACGAGGACAAGGGCTGCGCGGTGCGCGGCACCTTCGTCGTCGACAAGGCCGGCGTGCTCCGCTGGTCCGTCGTCAACGCCCTTCCGGACGCCCGCGACCTCGACGATTACGTGAAGGCGCTCGCGACTCTCTGACGACGCTCGGGCGAAGTGTCTGCTTCCGCGGGGAACCCGTCACTAGGATCCAGACGTTGATCCCAATGCCAACGCACGACCCGGGGGCCGACGCCCCCGGAAACCAATGGAGGGACTCGTGGGAGTCAGCCTCAGCAAGGGCGGCAACGTCTCGCTGACCAAGGAGGCCCCTGGCCTGACCGCCGTCACGGTCGGTCTGGGCTGGGACGTCCGCACCACCACCGGTACGGACTTCGACCTCGACGCCAGCGCCATCCTGGTGAGCGAGGCGGGCAAGGTCCGTAACGACTCGGACTTCGTCTTCTTCAACAACCTGAAGAGCGCCGACGGCTCCGTCGAGCACACCGGTGACAACCTCACCGGTGAGGGCGAGGGCGACGACGAGCAGGTCAAGGTCAACCTGGCGGCCGTCCCGGCCGACGTGGCCAAGATCGTCTTCCCGGTGTCGATCTACGACGCCGACAACCGCCAGCAGTCCTTCGGCCAGGTCCGCAACGCGTTCATCCGCGTCGTGAACCAGGCCGGCGAGGCCGAGATCGCCCGGTACGACCTCTCCGAGGACGCCTCGACCGAGACCGCCATGGTCTTCGGCGAGCTGTACCGGCACGGCGCGGAGTGGAAGTTCCGTGCCGTCGGCCAGGGCTACGCCTCGGGCCTGCGCGGCATCGCGCAGGACTTCGGCGTCAACGTCTGATCCGACGCCGACGCCGACGCCGACGCCGGCGCTTGACGTCGATGTCGACGCGCACCGGGCGGACTCCGGCGCCGCGCCCCGAGCGCGGCGCCGGAGGCGCCCTGCCGTACGAGCGGCACCCGTCGCACCACCCGTGACACCGGTCGCACCCGTGGCGCCCGTAGCACCCGTAGCGCCCGCAACACCGGCCACGCCTCGCACCGGCCGTGCCCGTCACACCCGTCCAACCCGTCCCACCCGTCGCATCCGCCGCGCGAGCGGCACCGCGACACCGGCGTAACCAGCGACACACACCCGCCACGCACGCGACACCGGCGGAACCGGTCGCCCCCGTCGCGTACGCGGCGCCGGCGGCACAAGCGGACCACCCAGGGGAGGAACCATCGTCATGGGCGTCACACTCGCCAAGGGAGGCAATGTCTCCCTCTCCAAGGCCGCTCCCAACCTCACCCAGGTGCTCGTGGGCCTCGGCTGGGACGCGCGCTCCACCACCGGAGCCCCCTTCGACCTCGACGCCAGCGCACTGCTGTGCCGCGCCGGCCGGGTCCTCGCGGACGAGTACTTCGTCTTCTACAACAACCTGACGAGCCCCGAGGGCTCCGTCGAGCACACCGGCGACAACCTCACCGGAGAGGGCGAGGGCGACGACGAGTCGCTGATCGTCGACCTCGGCCGAGTCCCGGCCCAGTGCGACAAGATCGTCTTCCCGGTCTCGATCCACGAGGCCGACAACCGAGGCCAGACCTTCGGCCAGGTCTCCAACGCCTTCATCCGCGTGGTCAATCAGGCGGACGGCCAGGAGCTCGCCCGCTACGACCTGTCCGAGGACGCCTCCAGCGAGACCGCGATGATCTTCGGCGAGCTCTACCGCTACCAGGACGAATGGAAGTTCCGGGCAGTGGGTCAGGGGTATGCCTCCGGACTGCGCGGGATCGCTCTAGACTTCGGGGTCAACGTTTCGTAAAGCGGCGTATTCACCACGATGGGGAAGACAGTGATTCTGAAAACCTTCGGCTGGTCGTTCGCGATCACAGCGCTCGGCCTGGCCGCCGCCGTGTGGTACGGGGGGTGGGAGGCGTTCGGAGTCGTCGCGATCCTCTGCATCCTCGAGATCTCGCTCTCCTTCGACAACGCGGTGGTCAACGCCGGAATCCTGAAGAAGATGAATGCCTTCTGGCAGAAGATCTTCCTCACGGTCGGCGTGCTCATCGCCGTCTTCGGCATGCGGCTCGTCTTCCCCGTCGTGATCGTCGCGATCAGCGCCAAGATCGGCCCGATCGAGGCCGTGAACCTGGCGCTCAACGACGCCGACAAGTACCAGCAGCTGGTCACCGACGCCCACCCGGCGATCGCCGCCTTCGGTGGCATGTTCCTGCTGATGATCTTCCTCGACTTCGTCTTCGAGGAGCGCGACATCCAGTGGCTGCGCTGGATCGAGCGCCCGCTGGCCAAGCTCGGCAAGGTCGACATGCTGTCGGTCTGCATCGCGCTGATCGTCCTGCTCGTCACCTCGATGACCTTCGCGGCCCACGCCCACCAGCACGGCGGCGTTCACGTCGACAAGGCGCAGACGGTGCTCGTCTCCGGCATCGCCGGCCTCATCACGTACCTCGTCGTCGGCGGTCTGTCCGGCTACTTCGAGAACAAGCTGGAGGAGGACGAGGAGCGCGAGCACGAGGCCGAGGAAGCGGCCGCGCGCAAGGGCAAGAACGTCTCCGCCGTCGCCCTCGCGGGCAAGGCCGCGTTCTTCATGTTCCTCTACCTCGAGGTCCTCGACGCGTCCTTCTCCTTCGACGGTGTGATCGGCGCCTTCGCCATCACCAACGACATCGTCCTGATGGCCCTCGGCCTCGGCGTCGGTGCCATGTACGTCCGTTCGCTGACCGTCTACCTGGTCCGCCAGGGCACCCTCGACGACTACGTCTACCTGGAGCACGGCGCCCACTACGCCATCGGCGCCCTCGCCGTGCTGCTCCTGATCACCATCCAGTACGAGATCAACGAGGTCATCACCGGCCTGGTCGGCGTCATCCTCATCGCCTGCTCCTTCTGGTCCTCCGTCCGCCGCAACAAGGCCCTCGCGGCGGCCGAGGGGAACGCGGGGACCCCGGAGGGCAAGACCGGGGTTCCGTCCGGGGTGTGACACCCCCGACAATGAGGAACGCTTCACCACGGGGCGGCCGGAGCACCCGGCCGCCCCGTGGCGTGTCCGACGAGATGTGACGACAGTGGGGGGTGCGGCCCATGGGCTTCTTCGACAATCTCTTCCCGGGCCGAGGGGATCCGTTCGGCGCGGGCAACGGCATGTCCCACTCGATAGACCTGACCCGCCGCCGCCCCACGGTCTCCCTCACCAAGCAGGGCGCCGCGTCCGGCAATCTCCGGGTCAACCTCTCGTGGCGGATGCGCACCCCCGACCTCGAGTACCGGTCCCGCGCGTCGGGGGACCTGCTGCGCCACCCCATGCGGCTCTTCCGGCCCGCGGAGGTCCCGTCCCACACCCAGGGCCTGGCCAAAGTCGACCTCGACCTCGGCTGCCTCTACGAGCTGACCGACGGCAGCAAGGGTGTCGTCCAGCCGCTCGGCGATCTCCTCGGCGAGATCAACGAACCGCCGTATGTGAAGCTCAGCGGCGACGACCGGCTCGGCTCTGGCTCCGGCGAGACGATCCACGTCAACCTCGACCACCGCGACGAGATCAAGCGTCTGCTGTTCTTCGTCTACATCTACGACCAGACGCCGGCCTTCGACCGGACCCAGGCCACGGTCACGCTCTTCCCGAGCAACGGCCCGCAGATCGAGATCGCACTCGACGAGCACGCCCCCCAGGCCCGCTCCTGCGCCGTCTTCATGGTCGAGAACGTCAAGGGCGAGCTGGTCGTCCGCCGCGAGGTGCGGTTCGTGTACGGCTTCCAGTCCGAGCTGGACCGGCTGTACGGCTGGGGCATGCAGTGGGGCCAGGGCTTCAAGAGCCGTACCTGACGGGCGGGGCCCGGCCGCTGCCGTGCCCCGCCCTCTCCTCCGCGTCGGGTACGCCGGTCAGTGCCCGCCGGTACCTGGCAGCGCCCTCAGCGCCCGATGAACTGCGGGCCCATCGGCGGCATCCGGAACTCCGGGGCCGCGTGCGGATAGCCGTACGCGGGATCGCCGGCGGGCGGCGCGGCGGCCGGCTGCGGATAGCCGTACGCGGGCATGGGCGCGGGTACGGGCGCGGGTGCCGGGGTTCCGGCGGGCTGCGGGTAGCCGTAGGCCGGGCCCGGGGGCTGCGCCGGGAGCGGGGGAGCGGCCGGCAGCGGGGGTACGGAGGCGGGCTGGACCACCGTGGCGTCCGGGTCGTGCGGCGCCGGGGTGGCGGCCGGTGCCGGTGTCGGCGCCGACGGCTCCGGGGATTCCATGAGCGCGGCGTCCGCCGCGTCCGCCGTGTCCGCGGGGCCCTCGGCCCCGTCGTCGACGGACACCCCGAAGTCGGTGGCGAGCCCGACCAGACCCGTCGGATAGCCCTGTCCCACGGCCCGGAACTTCCAGCCGTCCCCGCGCCGGTACAGCTCGCCGCAGATGATGGCCGTCTCCTGGCCGGTTTCCGCCGATACGTCGAACAGTGCGAGCGGTTCGCCGCCCGCAGCGCCCGGGGCCGCGTCGTAGACCAGTATCCGCAGATCGGTGACGTGCCCGAAGGTGCCGCCGTCCGAGGAGGCCGCGATCACCACCTGGTCGACGGAAGGGTCCAGGGCGCCCAGATCGGCCTCGACGGTGTCCGTCAGCCCCTCCGGCCCCCGCTTCTTGGCGAGCCGTCGTACCAGGCCGGACGGGTGCCGGGGCTGGTTGTAGAAGACGAAGTCCTCGTCCGAGCGCACCCGGCCGTCCGCCCCGAGCAGCAGGGCCGAGGCGTCCACGTCGGGGACCCCGGGGCCCGGGGTCCAACGGAGCACGGCCCGTACGGCCGCGGTGTCGAGAGGGACGTTGGAGCCCTTCAGCATCGCGTGCGTCATGCCCGTCATCTTCCCTGTCCGCCCACCCGCCGGACAACGCGGGGGGCCGTATGCGGAGGTCCGGATACGGACGAGTTACCAGATCTTCACGCAGGCGGGGAACTACGGACACCCCTCCCTACGTACTATTACCGGCCACCTTTTCTCAGGGCCGCTCATTCAGTCGGGGGAAGATCGATGCGTCACTTCGGGCATGTCCCGGCCGCGGTACGAGCGGGTCTCTTCCACCGGGAACCCGTCGCGTTCACGGCCGAGGCGCCCGCGCACACCCTCGCGACGGCCCTCGGGGCCACCCTCTACAGCCCCGCCACCCGGCCCCGGCTCGCCGAGGACATACGCAAGCAGGCGGCGCGCGGGGTGGTCTCCATGGTGCTGTGCCTGGAGGACTCGATCAGCGACGACGAGGTGGAGGCGGGCGAGGCCAACCTGGTCCGGCAGTTCGCCGAGCTCGCGGCGTCCGAGGCCGGCGATTCCAGGGACTCCGGAGACTCCGGGGAATGTGGCGATTCCGGTGAGAGCGCCGGTCTGCCGCTGCTCTTCGTCCGGGTCCGGGAGCCCGGGCAGATCACCGACCTCACCGACCGCCTTGGTGAAACGGTTCGGCTGCTGTCCGGATTCGTTCTCCCGAAGTTCACCGGCCCCCGTGGCCGCCCCTTCCTCGACGCGCTCCGCGCCGCCGAGCGGACGCACGGCCACCGGCTCTTCGCCATGCCCGTCCTGGAGTCCCCCGATCTGCTCCACCGTGAGACCCGGACCGAGATCCTGGCCGGGATCGCCGCCCTCACCGCCGAGCACCGCGAGCGGATCCTCGCCCTCCGCCTCGGCGTGACCGACTTCTGCTCCGCCTACGGGCTGCGCCGCTCGCCGCACATGACCGCCTACGACGTCCGGATCGTGGCCGACGTCATCGGCGACGTGGTCAACGTCCTCGGCCGCGCCGACGGCACCGGCTTCACCATCACCGGCCCCGTCTGGGAGTACTTCCGGTCCGGCGAGCGCATGTTCAAGCCCCAGCTGCGCCGCAGCCCCTTCCTGGAGGGCCGCGCCGAGGAGCTGCGCACCACGCTCATCGAGCACGACCTCGACGGGCTGCTGCGCGAGATCGAACTGGACCGCGCCAACGGCCTGCTCGGCAAGACCTGCATCCACCCCAGCCATGTGGCGCCGGTGCACGCGCTGTCCGTGGTCACCCACGAGGAGTTCAGCGACGCCGAGGACATCCTGCGCCCGGACCGCGACGGCGGCGGGGTGCTCCGCTCCACGTACACGAACAAGATGAACGAGGTGAAGCCGCACCGCGCGTGGGCCGAGCGGACCCTGCGGCGCGCCGAGGTCTTCGGCGTGGCCCGCGAGGACATCGGCTTCGTGGAGCTGCTCGGCGCGGGCCTGGCCGTCTGACGGCCCCCGGGGCCCGCCCCGCCCCGGCGGCCGGGCCGCGGCCCCAAGGCGGTCGTACGGACGGTCCCAAAGCGTCCGTACCAAGGCCGTACGGCGCTTGCGCGCGGCCGCGTCCCGGCCGCGGACCGACGAAGACGTACACGTGCGCGTCCGCGTGCACGAAGACGCACACGAAGACGAAGACGTGCACGAAGACGTACACGAAGACGAGAGGGAGACATCGACGTGGTGTGGACCGGTACCTGGGTCGCGGAGCGACTGGGGGTCGAACTCGGCGGGGACGAGCGGTTGCCCGACCTGCTGGGCCTCGCCCTGCGCCGCAACCCCAAGCGGGCACACCTGCTCGTCTCCAACGTGCTCGGCAAGCACGTGCCCCAGAGCCCCGCTGTCGTCCACGGCACCGGGGTACGGCTCGGCCGGCGCGTGCGCGAGCTGCTCGGCCCCGAGGAGGCGGGCCACGCCGTCGTCGTCGGCTACGCGGAGACCGCCACCGCCCTCGGCCACAGTGTCGCCGACGGGCTGGGACACGTCCCCTATCTGCACTCCACCCGCCGTCCCGTCGCGGGCACGACCCCCGCGGGCGGCTTCGAGGAGTCCCACTCCCACGCCACCTCCCATCTGCTCCTGCCCGAGGACCCGGAGCTGCTGGGCGGGGACGGCCCGCTGGTCCTCGTCGACGACGAGTTCTCCACCGGCAACACCGTCCTCAACACCGTCCGCGCCCTGCACGAGCGCAACCCCCGCAAGCGGTACGTGATCGTCGCCCTCGTCGACATGCGCGGCCCCGCCGACCGCGCCCGCTTCGAGGACTTCGCCGCCGATCTCGGCGCCCGTGTCGACCTGGTGGCCGGTGCCCACGGCACCGTACGGCTGCCCGACGGGGTCCTGGAGAAGGGCCAGGCCCTGGTCGCCGCCCACGAGAACTCCCCGGCCCCGCTGTCCTCGGCGCCCCGCCACGTCCCCGTACGGGTCGACCTCGGCTGGCCGCCGGCCATACCCGACGGCGGCCGGCACGGGTTCCACGCCCGGCACGCCGCCGCCCTGGACGCGGCGCTGCCGGACATGGCCGCACGGCTGGCCGCGGCCCTCGGCGGTGACGGCGACGGTGACGGTGGTGTCCCTGGCGCGGGCGGTGGTGACGTGCGGCGCGTCCTCGTGCTCGGCTTCGAGGAGCTGATGTACGCGCCGCTGCGGCTCGCCGCCGAGCTGGAGCGGACCCTGGAGCCGTCCGGCACCGAGGTCCGCTACTCGACCACCACCCGCTCGCCCGTGCTCGCCGTCGACGACCCCGGGTACGCCATCAGGACCCGTCTCGCCTTCCCCGCGCACGACGACCCGGCCGACGGGCCCGGCGAGCGGTACGCGTACAACGTCGCGGGCGGCGGCTTCGACGCGGTCGCCGTCGTCGTCGACTCCGTCGCCGACACCCCCGCCCTGCACGCCCCCGACGGGCTGCTGGCCCGGCTGTGCGGACAGGTGCCGCGCGTCGTCCTCGCGGTCGTCCCCTCGTACGTGCCTGCCACCGACCTCGCCGCTGCCGCCGGCCCGGGTACCCAGGCTCCCGAGATCCCTCCGGCGCGGTCCGCCGGCGCCCCCCACGGAAGGAACCCCATGCCGTCCGAGACCCCGTCGCCCGGCCGGCCGGCCGAGCCCCTGCGCGGGCCCGCCTTCTCCTCCTACGCCCCCGACGAGGTCGGCTGGCTGCTCCAGGACCTGTCCGATGTGGAGCTGGAGGCCCCGACCGAGGAACGTGAGGAGGCGATCCAGAGCGGCGGGGCGCACTACGCCGAGTCGCTGCCCGTCGAGTACCAGCCCAGCGCGCGTTACCAGGAGCTGTTCCACGCCGCCCTGGGGGACTCCGCGGCCCGGATCGCCCGCGCCGTCGGCACCGTGACGGAGACCGTGCTCGCCGAGCGTGGCGGGCGTCCGGGCGGCGGCCTGCCCGTACTGGTGTCGCTGGCCCGCGCCGGCACGCCCGTCGGCGTCCTGATGCGCCGCTGGGCGCGGCACCGGCACGGTCTGGAACTGCCGCACTACGCCGTCTCCATCGTGCGCGGCCGGGGCATCGACGCCAACGCGCTGCGCTGGCTCGCCGCCCATCACGACCCGGCCGACGTCGTGTTCGTCGACGGCTGGACCGGCAAGGGCGCCATCACCCGCGAACTCGCCGAAGCCCTCGCGGAGTTCCCCGGTTTCGACCCGGACATCGCGGTCCTCGCCGACCCCGGCTCGTGCGCGTCCACGTACGGCACCCGCGAGGACTTCCTGATCCCCTCCGCCTGCCTCAACTCCACGGTCTCCGGCCTGATATCGCGCACCGTGCTGCGCTCCGACCTGGTCGGCCCGCACGACTTCCACGGCGCCAAGTTCTACCGCGAACTCGCCGGCGCCGACGTGTCCGGGCTCTTCCTCGACCGGGTCGCCGCCCACTTCGACGAGGTCGCCGAGGCCGTCGACGCCGATACGAGGGAACTCCTCGCCGCCGACCGCACGCCCACGTGGGCCGGTTGGGCGGCCGTCGAGCGGATCAGCGAGGAGTACGGCATCCACGACGTCAACCTCGTCAAGCCCGGCGTCGGCGAGACCACCCGGGTCCTGCTGCGCCGCGTCCCCTGGAAGATCCTCGCCAAGCGGGGCGCGGGCGCCGACCTCGCGCACGTCCGGCTGCTCGCCGAGCAGCGCGGCGTACCGGTCGAGGAGGTCGACGAACTGCCGTACACCTGCGTCGGGTTGATCCACCCCCAGTACACGCGCGGGGCGACCGGCGCCGACGGCCGGACGGTGGTGTCCCGATGACCGCCACCACTGCCACTGCCACTGCGACCGCCACCGTGACCGCCGTCGCGAGCGGTCCGGTTCTGGTCGCCAGCGACCTCGACCGCACCCTCGTCTACTCGGCGGCGGCCCTCGGCCTCACCATGCCCGACCACCGGGCCCCGCGCCTGCTGTGCGTCGAGGTCCACGAGTCCAAGCCGCTGTCGTACGTCACCGAGGACGCCGCCGGCCAACTGCGCGCTCTCGCCGCCGAGACGGTCTTCGTCCCGACCACCACCCGGACCCGCAAGCAGTACCAGCGCATCCGCCTCCCGGGCGCCGACGCGGCCGTCCCGTCGGGAGCCGGGCCGTCGTACGCGATCTGCGCCAACGGCGGTCATCTGCTGGTCGACGGTGTCTCCGACCCCGACTGGCACACCGGGGTGCTGCGCCGGATCGCCGACGCGTGCGCCCCGCTCGCCGAGGTCCGCGCCCGGCTGAACGACACCGGCGACCCGTCCTGGGTACGCAAACACCGCGTCGCCGAGGACCTGTTCGCGTATCTCGTCGTCGAGCGCGACCGGATGCCGGGCGACTGGCTCCCCGAGTTCACCGCGTGGGCCGACGCCCGGGGCTGGACCGTCTCGCTCCAGGGCCGCAAGGTGTACGCCGTACCGAAGCCGCTCACCAAGAGCGCGGCCATGCGTGAAGTCGCCCGCCGCACCGGCGCACGGCTCACCCTGGCCGCCGGCGACTCGTTCCTCGACGCGGACCTGCTGCTCGCCGCCGACTGCGCCTGGCGGCCCGGCCACGGCGAACTCGCCGACACCGGCTGGACCGCGCCCCACGTCGAGACGCTGGCCGAGCGGGGCGTGGCGGCGGGTGAGGAGATCCTGCGCCGCTTCAGGGCGGCGGCTCGGGCCGCCTGAGCCGTTTCCGGGAGCGGGGCTGGGGTTGGGGAGCGGGGTTGGGCGCTGGGGCCGTGCCGCCCGGCACGGCCCGTCGCCGGCCCTCACGCGCCGGAGAGGCCCCGGTCCCCGAATCTGCCGCCGAGCGCTACCCGCAGCAGCCGCCGCCGCAGCAACCGCCCCCGCCGCCACCGGCGTTGGGGGCGGGCGAGGAAGTGGTGCCGCCCACGGCGACGGCGGACAGCAGCTTCACGGTGTCGTCGTGCCCGGCCGGACAGGTGGCGGGCGCGGCGGACTCCGCCATGGGGCGGCTGAGTTCGAACGTGTCGCCGCAGGTGCGGCAGCGGTACTCGTAACGAGGCATGGACACAGCGTACGGCCCGCGCCGCGCCTCACACCCTGCCGCGCTCCTCGCGGATCCGCTCGACGACCCGGCCCACGTCCGTGCGGATCGCCTCCAGCTCGGTGAGGAAGGCCCAGTAGTCGGGGTGCCGGCCGGTGTCGAGGATGCCGGTGGCCCGCTCGATCCGGGCGACCGCCGCGTCCAGCGGCCCGGCGTCGCGCGGGTCCGGGGTGGCGCGGCCCGCCATGGCGAGGCGCTGCGCGTCCCGTACGGCGAACCGGGTCCGCTCGATCTCCTCCTGCGGGTCCTTCGCGACGGCCTCCAGCCGCCGCAGCCGCTCCCCGGCGGCCGAGACGCCCTCGTCGGCGGTGTTCAGCAGGGCGCGGGCGGTCGCGAGCAGCGAGGAGGCGTCGGGCCAGCGCTGCTCGGCGCGGGCGGTGGCGGCCTCGGCGAGCCGCTGCCCGGCCTGGCGGGCGGCGGTCGCGGCCTGCTCGGGCACGTCCTGGAGATCGCGCCAGCAGTCGGCGGCGAACCGGCGGCGCAGCTCCGAGAGGACCGGCGCGACCCCGGCGGCCCGGGTGGACAGCGCCTCGGCGCGGGTACGGAGGGACACGAGCCGCTTGTCGATCTCGGCGGCCCGCTCGGGCACCTGCTCGGCCTCGGCCCGTACCGCCTCCGCCTCGCGCAGCACCTGGTCGGCGCGGTGCAGGGTCTCGGTGGCGCCGTGCCGGCCGGCGCCCTCGTTCAGCTTGGTGAGCTCCGGCCCGAGGGCGGCGAGCCGCGCGGCCAGATGGCCGGCCTGGAACCCGGCCTCCCGGGTGGCGTCGAGCGCGGCACTCGCGTCGCGGAGCGCGGCTCTGGCCCGCTCGACGGCGGGCGCGAGTCGGGCCAGCTGGCTCTCGGCACGCGCGAGCAGCGGCCCCAGCCCCTGCTCGAACCGGTCCAGCTCCCCCTTGGCCCGTACGAGCTCGTCCCGGGCCCGCTCCAGCTCGCTCCGGGCCCGCCCGGCGGTCGCCGCGTCCAGCTCGACCCGGTCCAGGTCGTGGGCGTCAACGGCGGTGATGTAGCCGCCGCTCACCTCGTCGATCCGCCGCCCCAGCGCCGCGAAACCCTCCACGGCGCGCCGCGCGTCGGCCGAGTCGTCCATGGCGGTGATCGTCTCGATGGAGATCCGCAGCCCTCGCTGCGCGGTGTCCAGCTCGTAGAACGCGGCCGCGGCGGCGTCCTTCGCGGCCTGGGCCGCGGCCCGCCGGCTCTCGTCCCGGCCTCCGCCGAACCACCGGCGGCCCCCGCCGGCGCCACCGCCGGAGAAGGCGTGCGGCAGCAGCGCGACCGCGAGCAGCGGCATCGTGAGGGAGAGCCGCAACATGCCGGAGCCCCCGGACCTGGCCTTGCCCCTGTGCCCGCTCGCCGCCACGTTCGCTCTCCCGCGCTCGCTCCGCCATCCGCCCGGCCGCCCGGCTGTCCGACGCCCCGGATCCGGCTTCATTCTCCCACCTGCCAGGGACGCCACCACGGCCCCCTCGGTTCACCCCCGCCCCCGGACCCCCACCGGTTTGCGGCACTCGCCCGGACGCCATGTAGGCTGTTGGTTCACTCCACGGGTGCGTAGCTCAGGGGTAGAGCGCTGCTCTTACAAAGCAGATGTCGGCGGTTCGAAACCGTCCGCGCCCACCAGGGAAGTAATCCGAAGGCCCCTCGCCGATCATGGCGGGGGGCCTTTGACGGTAGAGGTTGACGGCAGTCTCACTCGGGACGGCGTCGGCGGAGCAGCCGGTCCATGTGCTCCATCGCCTCCCTCCGACGCTCGTCGGAGACGTGGGTGTAGATGTTCATCGTGATGGTGATCTGCGAGTGCCCCAGGATCTCCATCACCACCCGCGCCGGCACCCCCGCAGCGAACAGGAGCGTCGCGCACCCATGCCGCGCGTCGTGGAGCCGGATCATGCGAAGGCCGGACACCCTCATCGTGCTCCCCGAGGGCCGGCCACACGCTGGAGCGGGCGTAGTGAACCGTATGACCGTCATCGCGTCATGATCAGCCGCGCCGTCGAGCAGCCGGAGCCGAGGCAGGCGATTGCCGAGGAGGCGACGCTGCACGGGATTCAGAAGGCTGCTCTGATCATGCGCATCCGGCGCACGTACTGCAGCGACGAAGGGCGGCCCGTGGAGACGGCGGACCCCGTGGTGACTGCTGCCTTGTGCAAGCCGTCTACGAGGTCCCCATCGGTCGGCAGTACCGAGGGGCTTGTTGGCTCAGCCCAGGACGCATGCCGATCCATCGCCTGCGGCCCGCTGTCTCTTGCCCCTCGGGCGACTATGTGACCAACGCCACTGTCGCGAGAGTTGGGGTGTGCGTTGGAGGGGGCCCGAGGGGTGTTGGCGGGGGTTGGAGCGGACAAGGATCCGCTCGATCGTCACGCGCGTGAATGGCGGCGGGTTTCGGATTAGCGCTCCAACTCTCCTTGCGTTTCACTCTCTTCGTCTGAAGAGAGCAGCCCACTCGGTCGCTGATGCTTGGTCGGCTTGCGCGGCAGAGTGGGCCCAGAACCGTTGGAGGTTCAGCATGAGTGTGGCCATTGCCCCTACCTGGCTGTCAAACCCACGTCGCAAGCAATGGGTTGTGACGGTGCTCGTCGTCATCGTGATCGTCTCTCCCGCAATGGCGCATGTCGTCTCGTCCGCGGTCGAGGCCCTCGCTCTTGCTTCAGCCCTCGGTGCTGCGGGCACGGCGACCATGTTGCGTGGACCGTCGAGCCAGTCGACCGCGTGACATCCCCAGCCGACAACAACGACGCCAGATAACTGCAGCCGTCTGCGGCTCGCCATGGAAGTCGTGGCCAGTGGCCTGGCCTCAACTGGGACACCGCAATCGAACTGACAAAGCAGATGTCGGCGGTTCGAAACCGTCCGCGCCCACCAGCGCGAAGGCCCCTCGCCGATCATGGCGGGGGGCCTTTGGCATCCGTCTCCGACGGCAGCCACTACCGGGACCGGGCCGTCTGAGGGCCTTTCCGTGTCGCGGCCCCGAGGGGGCGGGTCAGCGTTTCTTCGTCTTCCGCTGCTGCGGGGGTGTCCAGTCTCCCCGGTGCAACTGGCACCGGGAGTAACCGATCATGGCCGGATTCTTGCAGGGCTTCCCTGTCGCGGTCCGCTTTGATCCGCACGTGACCTGGTATCCCACATGCCCTCCCTGTCGATTGGAACGGACGGGGAAATCGTCCTCCGGGACGGCCGGCTGCGAGGGCAGGATCCTTCCGGCAGGCCGATTCCATAGGCGATGCGACCAGATTCCAGCGGTGTGCGGCCGGCCTCGGGGCCCCTGCCCGGACGATGTGCGGCGGAGCCGGGTGGCCGCTGCTCATGGTCCAGGGGTAGTGACTGTCGGGGTGGCCGGGGTGATGGTGCCCGCCCACCAGTCCGGTTGCTCGTCCGGCTGCCATGCGATCGCCAGGGGGTGGTCGGCGAACAGTTCGGCCTTGGCGAGTGCGGCCGTCTGGGCCTCGTCCGGGGTGCTGTCGGCCGACGGGTGGTCGAGGGCGCCGCACACGATGCCGGCCGGGGAGGAGAGGTGGAGGCTGAATCGCCACTGCGCCGGGGTGCGGTAGAGGGCGATGCTCGACGGGGTGCCCTGGGTGCCCTGGGTGTCCTGCCGGTTTCTCCGGCTGCGTCTCTTCGCCACGGCCGCAGAGTAGCGCGCGGGGAGAGGCATGATGACGGCCATGAGTTTCGACGAAGCCGACATACCCGGCGCGGTACGCGTTCCGGTTGAGAGCACCCGTGTCGTCGCTGTGGGTGAGGGTGGCGGGCCGCTCGTCTTCGACTGGGACGTGGGTGCACGCATCAAAGTGCGCGACCTCGGGGGCGAGATCGTCATCGAGGCGAACGCCGCCGGCCTGCGGACACTGGCGGGGCATCTGCTCGTCCTGGCCGGGGACGGGGTGTTCGACGGGGCGCATCTTCACCTGGAGGCGGGCGTCGGGCTCCGGGAAGGGTCCGTCGGACTCGTTCTGGAGCGTGACGACGAGGAGTGAACGCGCGCCCGCCGGGGCCGGGTCGTCAGGGCGCGTAGGCGGTGCCGCCGGTTCGGGCGAGGGCGGTGGCGAGGTGGTGGTGGGCGCGGGTGCGGGCGGCCGGGGGGATCGGTGGGAGGAGTTCTTCCCAGACCGGGAGGAACGTGCCGCGCAGCCGGAGCAGGCCGGCGGGGCGGGCGAAGAACCAGAAGTGGAGATGGGCGGCGCCGTCGCCCCAGCGGTTGATGTGGACGCGGGCCACGTCGTCGAGGGTGAGCAGGGCGCGTTCGACGCGCTGGAGGAGCGGGCCGAGTTCGGCGGCCAGGGCCGGGGGCAGATCCGTCAGGTCGTGGTGGGCGCGCGGCTGGAGCAGCACCGTGGCCGGCAGTCGGGATTCGGTGCCGGGGGCGTCGAGGCGCCAGTTCTCGTCCGCCCACAGCGACTCGGTGACCGGCCTGCGGCAGGTCGGGCAGTCGGCCGGGCCGGACTCGCCCGCCCGGTCCGGTTCCGGGAGGACGGGCGGCTGGAGCGGTCTGACCCGCAGCTCGCCCTCGAAGGGGAACGTGGCCCAGCCCGCCAGGGAATCCTCGGGCAGCGGCAGTCGCTCGCCCACGGGCAGACGGTCGGTGAAGCTCTCGCGTTCCATGGTTCCCTTTCGAAGTGCCAAGCCTCTGGGGCGGGTTGGGGAATGCGGGCAGTGGCCTGGTGGGGCCGGGGGAGCAGGGTGGCATACTCCCCCGCATGGACGACATGGGGGATGGGCCGGAAGTGCCGCCGCGCAGTGGGGAGATGACGCCGAAGGCGTACATAGACGAGCGGCTCGGGCAGTATCAGGCGTGGTACGACCGCAAGGCCACCAAGATGAAGGCGATGCATCTGCGGATGCGGACCGTGTCGGTGGTCGGGGCCGCGCTCGTGCCCGTGCTCGTGAATCTGAACATGGGGTTCGCTCGGGTGACGGCCACCGTCCTGAGCGTGGTCGTGGTCGCGTCGGTGTCGCTGGAGAGCGTCTACCGCTACCGCGAGCAGTGGAAGAACTACCGCTCCACCGAGCAACTCCTCGGCCACGAGCGGGTCTACTTCGCCGCGCGCGTCGGGCCGTACCACAAGCTCTCCGGGCGGGAGGCGTTCACGACGCTGGTCGCGCGTGTGGAGAAGGCGATCGCCAGCGAGAACTCGGCGACGCTGAACGTGATGACCCTGGGCGGGCAGGTCAACGCCGAGTTGCAGCAGTACGGGCTGCCCGCGCAGCGCGACGACGCCGCGAGCCCGTCCGCTCCGGCACCCGCCCCCGTACCGGCGCCCGCGCCCGTGCCGGTACCCGCTCCCGCTCCCGCCTCCACCGGCGAGGCCGCCCCCGCGTCCCCGCCGGTCGCCACGGGCTCCGCCGCCGGCGCCTGAGGGGAACCCGGAGCTCCGGGCCCGGGGTTGCGGGGTTTCGGGGCTCCCACGCCTGCCGGGTCCCGGACGCCGGGTCCCGCACCTGCCGGACGCCGGACGCCGGACTCGGGCTCCAGGCCCCAGACGGTCAGGCGTCGAAGTCGTACTCCAGGACGTACGCCGACGAGTCCAGCGTCATCTCGTTGAACTCGACCGCGACTCCCGTCTCCGTCACCGCCGTTCGGCAGATCAGGATCACCGGTGTGCCCGACTCCAGCGACAGTCCGGCCGTCTCGGCCGGGGTCGGCATCCGGCAGCGGATCTCCTCGCGGAAGCGGGCCGGCCGGTGGCCCCGTTCGGTCAGCCGGGCGTAGGTGCCGCCGGGGCCGGTGTCCTGTTGCGTGATCGCGGTGCCCTCGGCGAGCGGGGCCGGCAGGTACGAGACGGCGAGCAGCACCGGCTTGCCATCGAGTACGAAGCGCCGGCGGCGGACGCAGACCGCCGCGTCGGGGGAGTCCAGGCCCAGGGCGCGGGCCACCCGTGGTCCCGCCGGGGCCGTCGCGGCCACCTCCACCCGGTCCACCACGAGCGTACGGTCGCCGAGGTCGGCCGACCAGACCGAGTGGCCGCTGCCCCACCGGTCGCGCGCCAGCCGGGTGATGCCCCGGCGGCGCAGCGGGCGGAAGGCCCGGACGAACACCCCGACACCCTTGCGGGCCTCGGCCAGACCTTCGGCCCGCAGCACGGACAGGGCCTGCCGGGCGGTCATCCGGGCGACGCCGTAGCCGGCCATCAGGTCGTTCTCGCCCGGCAGCCG
This sequence comes from Streptomyces sp. NPDC046203, assembly GCF_040646255.1. Lineage (NCBI taxonomy): Bacteria > Bacillati > Actinomycetota > Actinomycetes > Kitasatosporales > Streptomycetaceae > Streptomyces > Streptomyces sp. NPDC046203. The sequence goes on from NZ_JBEYZX010000037.1 coordinate 20,588, forward strand.
GTCGCCGGGCGCGTAGTCGCCCGATTCCATCGCGGTTCTCAACTCGTCCGCGATGCGCTGGTACTTGGGCCGCCGGTCGCTGCCTCGGTCGGGCATGAGGGGACCACTCCCTTCGGTCTGCCGCACACCCTAAGGCCCGTTTCCCGGGGCTCGTGGACACCTGTGCGCAGCCCCGGGCCCGGGGTCCGTCCATCGGGGGACATCTCTAGAGACGCGTTGACAGGGGGCAGCGCCGGAGCTTGTCTGAGTGGTATCCATCTGATCTCCGAAAGGGACGGGAGGGATAGGTGCAGGCACAGCCCGAGGCCGGTGACCTCGTGCGGGACACGGCCACCGGAAGGGTCGGCTTCTACGTCGACAGCGTCGCCGGCCGCTTCGTCATCCGGCCGGTGCGCGGCGGACTGGAGTGGTACGCCGAACCCGCCGACGTACAGCCCGCGACACCCCTGCGGGAGCTGCGCGCCCGCGCGGCCGAGATCAACGCCCGCAGCAGACGGGGCTGGGGGACCTGACGCCGCCGGCCGGACAGCCCTGACGCTGTCGGTGGGGCGCGGCACACTGGAAGCATGTGCCGAAGCATCAAGACCCTCCGTCCGCCCGTGCTGCCCCATGAGGCCACCGGGGACGACATCCACGCGGCCGCGCTCCAGTACGTCCGCAAGGTCTCCGGCTTCCGCGCCCCCGCCGCGCACAACCGCGAGGTGTTCGACCGCGCCGTCGAGGAGGTGGCGGAGGCCACCGCCCGCCTGCTCGCCGGTCTGGAGGTACGGGGCACGCGCGCCGTGCACGACCCGCACGGTTCGCAGGAGGCGCACGGGGCGTAAGGAAGGTAAGGGGTACGGAAAAGGCGCGGCGCGTACGGGATGCGAGGCCCGCACGGAGCGGGCTCCACTCGCGGCGCGCGCCCCGTCAGGCCGCCGGAGTCGCGGGCGTTCGCTCCGGGGACGTCTGGACCTGGGGAGGAATGACCACCTGGGCGGACCCCTGGGCGGGCTCCTGAGCGGGCCCCTGACCGGACCCCTGGGCCGCAGCGGCCGTGGCGGTGGCGGCGGCGGTCGTGACGGTGGCCCGCGCCGGGGTCGTACGCCGGAGGGTGAGGGCCGCGAGCGAGCCCGCCAGGAACAGCGCCAGGACCGGGACGCAGGCGCCCAGCCACGTCGCGCCGAGCCAGTGGCCGCCGAGCCGGCCGAGCGCCACGCCGTACCCCGCCCAGGCCGCGGCCGCCAGGGCCGACCAGGGCAGGAAGTCGCGGGCCCGGCGCCCGGTCGCGCCCGCGCCGAGGGCGACGACCGAGCGTCCGGCCGGTGCGAAGCGGGCGAGGACGACGAGCGGGCCGCCGCCCTGGACGAGGGTCTCGCCGAGGCGTTCGCGCGCCGCGGTCAGCCGGCGCGAGCGGGTGACGGCGCGGGCGATCCGGCCCTCGCCGTGCCGGGCCAGCCGGTACGCGGCGAGATCGCCGAGGAACGAGGCCGCCGCCGCGCACAGGAACAGCGGGAGCAGGCCCGGTACGTACGGCGCCGTCGCCCCGGCGGCCCCCGAGGCCCCGCCCGCGACGGCACCCGCGGCCCCGGCGGCCGAGACGCCGGCCGCGACCGAGGCCGTGGCCGTGGCGGCGGTCACGACGAGGATCCCGCTCGGCAGGACCGGCAGGAACACGTCGAGCAGGATGGACGCCGACACCACCGCGTAGATCCACGGGCTCGCGGTCAGCGACGCCAGTGACCACCCCGTGCCGTCGAGCACGTTCACGCTGCGAGAGCCTACGCGGCGCCCGCGCGCCGCGGGCCCGCCGGGTCGCAACCCCGCGCGTCGGGCCGGATCACGGTGCGGGAGGCGGGGCCGGGTCGGCCCGGCCCGCCGGGGTCGAGAAGCCGGGCCGGCTGGGTCGGCCGGCTCAGCAGCCGTTCAGGGTCGTCTGGAGGGCGCTCTTCTCCGCCGAGTCGAGGGTGAGGTTGTAGTAGTACTTCACCTGCACCCACATACGGGCGTACGTGCACTGGTACGCGGCGCGCGACGGCATCCACTTGGCCGGGTCCTTGTCGCCCTTGGCCTGGTTGACGTTGTCGGTGACGGCGATGAGCTGGGGGCGGGTCAGGTCGTTGGCGAAGGCCTGACGCTGCGCGGTGGTCCAGGCGCTGGCGCCCGAGCGCCACGCCTCGGCGAGCGGCACGACGTGGTCGATGTCGAGGTCGGAGGCGGCGGTCCAGGTGGCGCCGTCGTACTCGGAGTACCAGCTGCCGCTGGTGGCGGCGCAGTTGGCGTCGGTGGTGACGTTCACGCCGTCCCGCTTGAGGACCGTCTCGCGGGTGTTGCAGGTGCCGGACTGGGTGATCCAGTGGGGGAAGAGAGAACGGCTGTAACCGGTGGAGGAACCTTCTGCCTGCACCGTCAGGGAGGCGAGGTAGGTGCGCGCGGTGGCGGCGGTGACCGGGGTGGGCGGGGAGGCCTGCGCGGCGGGCGCGGTGGCGAGGAGACCGGTCACGGTCAGGGCGGCCGACGCGGCGAGAACGGCGAAACGACGCGCGTAGACAGTGGGGGCGGACATACGAACTCCCTTGATGTGGGGGGCCGGTGAGCCGGAGGGCCCGGCCATCGTGCCGACGCACGGTTTCCTGGAGGGGTGCGTCAGGTTACAGAGTGACGACATGTGCACGTCACATCAAGGGGTGTCAGGTGGGTTGGCGTGCTGACGCCAACATTCCGGTGGGGGCATAGAGGGGCGAGGAGGGGTGAAAGGGGCGGCTCGTCCAAGTGCCGTGCTCCCACCCCTGGTTACGGAAGGTGCCCGCGCGCGGGGCGGGAGATGCTCGTGCGTGGAGGCGGGGGATGTTCTCGGGGATGTCCGTGCACGGAGGCGACGGATGTCCGTGCGTGGTGACGGAAGGTGCCCGTGCGTCGCGGGTGGTCGGGGATGCCTCTGCGTGGTGACGGAGATGTCCGCCCGGCGCGACGGGAGGCGCGCGCCCTCGGGGTGCGGAGCGGGTGCGGGGAGGGCGCGCGAGCCGGGCCGTCAGGCCAGCATGTCCTCGATCACGTCGGCCGCCCGTGCCGTGCCGCCCTCCGCCCGCGCGTCGGCCCGCAGCCGTGCCGACCGGCCGGCCACCTCCGGGTCCTCGGTCAGCTCACGCAGTGCCGCCCGCAGGTTCTCGGCGGTGGCGTCCTCGGTGTCGATCCGGCGGGCCACGCCCAGCTCCACCAGCCGGTCGGCGTTCATGAACTGGTCGGTCGCCTGCGGCACCGCGATCATCGGCACCCCGGCCAGCAGCGCCTCGCCGCAGCCGCCCATGCCGGCGTGGGTGACGAAGGCGTCCGCCTGTTCCAGGATCGCTCGCTGCGGGACCCAGGGATGCACCTCGGCATTCGCCGGGATGGTGCCGAGTTCCGCCGGGTCGGTGTGCTTGCCGATCTGGAGGACGACATGCCAGCCGGGCAGGTCGCCGAAGGCGGCCAGGCACTGCCGGTAGAACTCCGGCCGGTGTGTGAACGCCGAACCCAGCGAGACGAGAAGGACGTTCTCCGCCTCCGCCGGCCGGACCCACTCGTCCTTCGCCGGAGGTTCGAAGCACGGGCCGGTGAAGGTCACCGTGTCACCGTCCACCCGGTCGGAATGCGGCTGCATCGCCCGGGTGATCAGCGCGAGCGCCCGCCCCGGAGGCCCGGGGAACGCGTCCGCGTCCAGCGTGGTCGCTCCACAACCAGCCAGCCACGAGGCGAACTTGGCCCGGTACGCGTCGGCGCCGGGCAGCGTCCACAGCTGCGCCGCGACCTCCTCGGCGTATCCGTCCCACCCCACGAACGTCGGGGACAGCTGGAGCGCGGGCCGGCCCTGCGCCTCGGCGAGGGCGCGCGCCGCGTAGGCGCCGATGTCGTACAGATACAGGTCCGCCGGATCGTCGTCGTAGAACGCGCGCAACTGCGGCAGCGCCTGGACGGCGTCGTCGAGGAACAGCTCCATCGCGGCGATCGGGGAGTCGGGCCAGACGTTGTCGACGAACGGCAACGTCGAGGCGAAGGGCACCAGTTCGGCCCCGGTGGGCTCGATCAGATGGGCCACCGCCGGATCGTCGGCGTACGTCACCCGATGGCCGCGGGCCACCAGTTCACGGATCACCGCGAGGCTGGGCAGCATATGGCTGACGAGGGGAACGCCGACCATCGCGATATGGGCCCGGGTGCGGGTGCGGGTGTGGGTGCGGGGGCGGGACATGAGGCATCAACTCTTCCGGTTCGACGGGGACTTCGTCTTCTTCGAAGGTGCCGTGCTGTCTTCGGCGACGGTGTGATGCGAGGGCGGCTCCTCGGCGGTGACTCTTCAGTGGCGACTTCTCCGGGCTCCGGTCCGCGCGCCGGTCAGGGCGCGGGCCAGGACGCCGGTCCGGGCTCCGGTCACCCCTTCGGGGCGGCGGCCTCCAGTTCACCGATGCTTCCCGACATGATCGTCCGGACATGTGCGGTGATGTGCTCGGCCGGCCAGTCCCACCACGCGACCGCCAGCAGCCGGGCCACGTCCTTCTCCTCGTAACGCGTCCGGATCAGCCGGGCCGGATTGCCGCCGACGATGCCGTAGTCGGGCACGTCCCGGGTCACCACCGAGCCCGAGCCGATGATCGCGCCGTGCCCGATCCGTACGCCCGGCAGCACGGTCGTGCCGTGGCCGAACCAGACGTCGTTGCCGACGATGGTGTCCCCCCGGTTCGGGAGCCCGGTCAGCAGGTCGAAGTGGTCCGCCCAGGAGCCGCCCATGGTGGGGAACGGGAAGGTCGAGGGGCCGTCCATCCGGTGGTTGGCGCCGTTCATGAGGAAGCGCACGCCCGTGCCCAGCGCGCAGAACTTCCCGATGACCAGCCTCTCCGGCCCGTAGTGGTAGAGCACGTTGCGCGTCTCGAACGCCGTGGGGTCGTCCGGGTCGTCGTAGTACGAGTACTCCCCGACCTCGATCAGTGGCGACGTCACCAGTGGTTTCAGCAGCACCACCCGGGGCTGGCCGGGCATCGGATGCAGGACGGTCGGATCGGCGGGCACCGGCATGCGGAGGCTCCCTCGTCGGCGGCGGCGGTCTGGAGGTCTGGCGGGGGCTGGGGGACTGATCGGGGCGGCTGCGCGGGTCGAGTGGATCGGACGCGTGTACGGCCCTCCGCCATGATCGCGGTCCCGCGCCCCGACGGCACCCCCATTTGCCCGCGCGCCGAACGGGTGAACGTCGCCCGGTCCGTACCCCACCGGCCCGACCGCGTTCCTAGGGTGCCGACCATGAGCATTCCCACCGAGCCGATCGGCAGCCTTCCACGCTCGGCTGCCCTGCACCACGCACGCATCCAGCACGCCAACGGCCGGATCAACGACCAGGAGCTGGCCGAGGTCCAGGCGCAGGCCGTCGCCGACACCCTGGACAGGCTCGAGAAACTGGGCAGTCCCGTCCTCGTCGACGGCGACCAGGCCAAACCGTCGGCCGTCACCTACCCCCTCGACGGGTTCAAGGGCCTCGCCCCGGACGGGGTGGTCGTCCCCTACGCCGACGGCCACAGCCGGACCCTGCCCCGGCTGAGCGCCGGACCCTTCCGGTACGGGGTGCGCGCCGACTCCTATCTCCGTACCGCCCGGCAGCACACCGAACTCCCCGTCAAGGCGACCGTGGCCGCCCCCTCCGGCCTGAGCCTGCTCTACCCCGCCGACGGGCTCGCCGCCTACCCGCGCGAGACCTTCCTGGACGACCTGCTCGCCGAGTCCGAGGCCGAGATCCGGGGCTGCCTCGACGCGGGCGCGCACCGGGTCCAGCTCGACTTCGGCGAGGCCCGGCTGGCACTGAAGCTGGATCCCTCGGGCGGCCTGCTCGACGACCTCGTCGCGCTGAACAACCGGGTCCTGGAACGGTTCACCGAGGAGGAGCGGGCCCGGATCGGCGTGCACACCCACCCGGGCGCCGACCAGGGTTCCACGCACAGCCTGGACGTCGACTACGCCGAGCTGCTGCCCCGGCTGTTCCAGCTCGCCGCGGGAAGTTTCTTCCTCCAGATGGCCAGCGAGACCGATCCCGACCGGGTGCTCGGCGTCGTGGCCGGCACGCTGCGGCCCGACGCCCATGTCTTCGTGGGGGTGACCGACCCGCTGGACCCGCGGGTCGAGACCGCCGACGAGGTACGGGACCGGGTGCTGGCCGCGGCCCGCCATCTGCCCGTCGACCGGCTCGGGACCTGCGACGACGCCGGGTTCGCGATGTACGCGGACGACACCGCGCTCTCGCGTGAGACGGCCTTCGCCAAGATCGACGCCCGGCTGCGCGGCACGGAACGCGCCGCCCGGGACCTGGGGCTGTAGACCGTACGACCCCGAAGCGGCGTGATTCGCGAGTCGTGCGCTCCGCACGCCGCACCGCGTGAACGGACCTGAACGGATCTGAACGGACCACATGAACAGACCGCCCCGCCTTCACGGCGGGGCGGTCCTCTGTCGTATGGGGCCTGTCAGGCGGGGGTGGCGGCGGAGGCGGGGTTACGGGGCGCGGGTCGCCCGGCGTCCTCGCGGGAGGCCCCCCGTATGACGGTGCCGTGTATGACGGTGCCGTGGTGTCCGTTACGCGGCGTCGAACCGCAGTGTGATCGAGCCGTCCTCGGCCGGCTCGATCCGGATGCCCGCCAGGTCCGGCACATGGATGTCCGGGCCGAAGGCGTGGGCCCGCGGGCCCACGCCCACGACTCGCATGCCGGCCGCGCGGCCCGCCTGGATGCCCGCCTCGGAGTCCTCGAACACGACGCAGTCCTCCGGCGCGAAGCCCAGCTCGGCCGCGCCCTTCAGGAAGCCCTCCGGGTCCGGCTTGCTCGCGCCCACGCTCTCGGCGGTGATCCGGACGTCGGGCAGCGGAAGACCCGCGGCGCCCATCCGGGCGGTGGCGAGCTTCAGATCGGCCGAGGTCACGAGGGCGTGCGGCAGCGGCGCGAGCGCCGCCAGGAACGCGGGCGCGCCCGGCACCGGCACGACCCCGTCGAGGTCGGCGGTCTCCTCGGCGAGCATGACGCGGTTGTCGGCGTAGTTCTGCTCCATGGGGCGGTCCGGCAGCAGCGCGGCCATCGTCGCGTATCCCTGGCGCCCGTGGACCACCGTCATGACCTCGTCGGGGACGAGCCCCTGGCGTTCGGCCCAGCGCCGCCAGCAGCGTTCGACGACGGCGTCGGAGTCGACGAGCGTGCCGTCCATGTCGAGCAGCAGGGCGCGGGCGGTGAGGGACGCCGGGGTGGTGGCGGTCATGCGGGATCTCCTGGTGGGGTCGGAGATGGGAGAAAAAGTACGAAGCGGCCCCGCCCGCCGGTCAGGGTATACGGGCGGAACCACTTTGTTCGTCAACGATACAAAACCTGGCCGGGAGCCCGCCAGCCCCTTTCCACATCCCGGACCGGGGGATGGACAGGGGGCCGGTCGGGTGGGTTCGGTCGAAGCCAGCCTGGTCCGTGGCGGGCTCTCCCCTCTGCTGATCTCCTATTGGTTCTGGCCGCCCCGGGACTCCGCCTCCAGCGCCGCGCGCGTGCTCGGCCCGTACACGCCCCGGGGGTCGCCGGTGAGGCCCCTGGTCGCCTGGAACGCCGCGACCCCGCGTTCGACCCGCCGGGTGTACGAGCCGTTCGCGGGCCCGGCGTACAGCCCGATCTGCCGCAGCCGCCCCTGGAGCTCCACCACCTCCGGGCCGGACGATCCCGGGGACAGCGTCACCACCGGCGCGGTGGTCGCGGTCGCCGTCGGGACCGGGCGGCCCGGGTGCGCCGGGTGCGTCGCCGGAGCCGTCGGAGTGGCCGGCGCGCCTCCGCCGCCGGAGGGCGCGGCCGGGGTGCTGGAGGCGGAGGTCGAGGCCGAGGAGCCGGTGGAGCCGGTGGAGTCGGAGGCGGAGGTCGTCCCGGGGGACGGCGAGACGGACGCCGGGGTCCGGTCCGGGGCCGCGGAGGCCGAGTCGGACGCCGAGGGGGAGGGGGAGGCCGGATCGGTCGGCGCCTCGGAGACGGCGTCGTTCCCGAAGCCGCTCGGGGTGACCATGGGCACGGCGGCCCGGTCGTCCGGGCCCGGATCCCCGCCGCCGACCAGCGCGGAAGCCAGCAACGTGGTCCCGACGACCCCGGCCGCGACGACCCCGGCGATCAGGACCCCCCGGCCCCGGTTCCGGCCGTCCCCGTTCTTCCGGCCGTTCGGGCTCCGCCGCCGGCCGCCGCGCCGCCCCGCGCCCGTCGTGCCCGCCGCCCCCGGGGCATACCCGAGGGTGTGCGTGGGCTCGTCGTCGTACGGAGCGACCCCGGCGGCCCCGACACCCGCGCCGATTCCGCTCCCGGCACCGGTCTCGTACGCACCCCCTGCCACGCCCGGCACACCGGTCTCGTACGCCCCACCGCCGCCGTACGTCGCCTCGCTCCCGTACGTATCCCCGTACGCGCTCCCATGCCCGTACCCGGACTCAGGCCCAGGCCCGTAGCCGTACCCGTACTCCGGCATCGCGTCCGGACCCTGGTCCGCAGCCCCCGCGCCCACCACCCCCGCGCCCGCCCCCGCCCCCGGCATCGGAACCTCCGGCGGCAGTGGGCCCGCCGGCCTCATCGCCGTCTCCGCGTCCGTCGCGCCCAGCGTCACGTACGGCCGGATCCGCAGCGGCTCGAAGTCCTCCGCCGCCCGGGCCGCGACCTGGGCCGCCTCCTGCTCCGCGGCCCGTTCGGCGGCCTGCGCCCGCGCGCGATCGCAAGCGCAGCCGGGCCGGTGTGCCCCGCACTCGGGACAGACGTGTCCGGACATCGTTGGATCCCCTCCCCAGATAGCTGCGAGCGATTATGCAGCCCGCTTCTGTCCCCCGGGCGAACACCCGTACCCCCGCGCGATCCTCCGCAGGCCGTAACAGGACAAACGCATCAGGATGGAGGGCACGGACCGGACGGGACCACCGGAGGGAGAGCGGAGAGCCCATGGCCCAGGACGTACCCGCGCCGGACCCCGGCGAAGGCCCCGCACCGAGGGGGTCGCCCAGGGGGTCACCCAGGAGGTCACCAAGGAGGCCGGGCAAGAAGACGGAGGGCCCGCCGGACGGCCCGGACGGCCGAACGGGGAACGCCCCGGCGGCGGCCCCCGGCGAGGGCCAGAGCCACCGCACCGTCGTCGTCGCGATCGGCGCGCTGCTCATGGGCCTGCTCCTCGCGGCCCTCGACCAGACCATCGTCTCCACCGCCCTGCCGACCATCGTCAGCGAACTCGGCGGCATGGAGCATCTGTCCTGGGTGGTCACCGCCTACCTGCTCGCCTCCACCGCCGCCACCCCCCTGTGGGGCAAACTCGGCGACCAGTACGGCCGCAAGCGGCTCTTCCAGGGCGCCATCGTCCTCTTCCTCATCGGCTCGGCGCTCTGCGGCATCGCCCGCGACATGCCGCAGCTGATCGGCTTCCGCGCGCTCCAGGGCCTCGGCGGCGGCGGGCTCATCGTGCTGTCCCAGGCGATCGTCGGCGACCTCGTCACCCCGCGTGAACGCGGCCGCTACCAGGGCCTCTTCGGTGCCGTCTTCGGCGCCAGCAGTGTCCTCGGCCCGCTGCTCGGCGGCCTGTTCACCCAGCATCTGTCCTGGCGCTGGGTCTTCTACATCAATCTCCCCATCGGCATCGTCGCCCTCTTCGTCATCGCCACCGTCCTGCACATCCGGGTCGGCACCACCCGCCACACCATCGACTACCTCGGCACCTTCCTCATCGCCTCGATCGCCACCAGCCTGGTCCTGGTCGCCTCCCTCGGCGGCAACACCTGGGCCTGGGCCTCGCCGCAGATCATCGGCCTGGTGGTGCTCGGCGCGGTGCTCCTCGTCTGGTTCGTGTTCGTGGAGCGGCGCGCCGCCGAACCCGTCCTGCCCCTCAAGCTCTTCCGGATCCGGACCTTCACCCTCGCCTCGCTCATCAGCTTCGTCATCGGCTTCGCGATGTTCGGCGCGATGACGTACCTGCCGACCTTCCTCCAGGTCGTGCACCGGGTGACCCCCACCATGTCCGGCGTGCACATGCTGCCGATGGTCGTGGGACTGCTGTGTACGTCCACGCTCTCCGGGCAGATCGTCTCCCGCACCGGCCGCTGGAAGGTCTTCCCGATCGCCGGCACCGCCGTCACGGCCATCGGACTGCTGCTGCTCCACCGGATGACGGAGTTCACCCCGAACTACGTGATGAGCCTCTACTTCTTCGTCTTCGGCGCCGGGCTCGGCCTCGTCATGCAGGTCCTCGTCCTCATCGTGCAGAACTCCGTCTCCTACGAGGACCTCGGCGTCGCCACCTCCGGAGCCACCTTCTTCCGTTCCGTCGGCGCCGCCTTCGGTGTCGCCGTCTTCGGCACCGTCTTCACCAACCGCCTCACCGGCAACCTGGCCGCCGCCCTCGCCGGCATCCCGCTCCCGTCCGGCATCGGGCCCGCGACCCTCGCCGCCGATCCGCGCGCCGTCGTCGCGCTGCCGCCCCCGCTGCGGCCCGTGGTCCTGCACGCGTACGCCACGTCCATCACCGACGTCTTCCTGTACGCGGCGCCGGTCGTGCTGGTCGCGTTCCTCGTCGCCTGGTTCCTGAAGGAGGACCGGCTGCGCGGCTCGGTCACCGCGCCCGACGCCGGCGAGACCCTCGGCACCGGACCCGTCGAGCGTTCCTCGTACGAGGAGTGCGCCCGCGCGCTGTCGGTGCTCGGCTCCCGTGCGGGCCGCCGCAAGGTGTACGAGAAGATCACCGCCCGCGCCGGGCTCGACCTGCTGCCGGCCGCGAGCTGGCTGCTGCTGCGGGTCCGCCACCAGGGCACCGTCGAACCCGGCCGGCTCGCCGAGACCGTCCCCGTACCCCTGGGGACGATCACCGAGGCCGCCGGCCAGCTGGAGGAACGGCGGCTGGTGGCGCGCGGGGGCGAGGGGCTGGTGCTCACCGAGCGGGGGGCCGAGACGGCGCTGCGGCTGGGGCGGGCGCGCGAGGAGTCGCTGGCCGAACTGCTCGGCGACTGGTGGGGGCCGGACCGGCCGACGGACCTGGTACGGCTGGTGGAAGTGCTCACCGAGGAGCTGAGCGGCTCGAACGGCTTCCACACGGACGGTACGCAGGAGGGGAAGACGGGGAAGGCGCGCAAGGGGCCGTTGGAGGGGCGGCCGCCGTCCGGCCCGCCGGAACCGGGTGACGACGGGCCGTCTCGCGGTTAGGGGGAGGGCGAGGGCGAGTCCGGGGCCGGGTCCGAGCCCGGGACGACGGCGGGCCCCGGACCTCCGTACCGGGAGCCCCGGGACCCGTCCCCTCCCTCAGAACTCGACCGGATCCCGCACCAGCGGACACGTCATGCAGTGCCCGCCCCCGCGCCCCCGCCCGAGTTCGGCACCGACGATGGTGACCACCTCGATGCCGGCCTGCCGCAGCAGCGCGTTGGTCTGGGTGTTGCGGTCGTACGTGAAGACGACCCCCGGCTCCACGGCGACGGCGTTGTTGGCGCTGTCCCATTGCTGCCGCTCGGAGGAGTACTCGTCCCCGCCGGTCTCGATGATCCGCAGCCGCGACAGCCCGAGGGCCCTCGCCACGACGTCCGTGAAGGCGGCGCTGCCCTCGTCCGTGATGTCGAGGCCGGACGGCGACGCGCTGGTGCCCGGGCGCAGGGTGAAGGTGTGGACGGCGCTCATGATCTTCGGGTAGAGGGTCACGACATCGCGGTCCGCGAAGGTGAAGACGGTGTCGAGATGCATCGCGGAGCGGAGCTTCGGCATGCTCGCGACGACGACCTGCTCGGCGGCACCGTTCTCGAAGAGCGCGCGGGCGACCTGGGTGACGGCCTGGCGCGAGGTGCGTTCGCTCATGCCCATGAGGACGACTCCGTTGCCGACGGGCATGATGTCGCCGCCCTCGAACGTGGCCTGTCCCCAGTCCTGTTCCGGATCGCCCCACCACACGGTCGCGTCCCGGTAGCCGGGGTGGAAGGTGTAGACGGCCTTCATCAGGAGGGTCTCGCCGTGGCGGGCGGGCCAGTACAGCGGGTTGAGGGTGACACCGCCGTACAGCCAGCAGGTGGTGTCCCGCGTGTACAGGGAATTGGGCAGCGGCGGCATCAGGTACTCGCGGGCGCCGTGCCCCTCGCGCGCGAGCGCCACGTACCCGGGCCGGGAGTCCTCCGGCAGGTCCGCGACGGACAGCCCGCCGATGAGGTACTCGACGAGCAGCCGGGGGCCGAGCGAGTCGAGATACGCGCGGGTGTCGTCGACCAGGCCGAGCCCCACCTCGTTCGGCACGATCTTCCGGTCGAGGAGCCAGGACCGGGCCTCGGGGATGGCCATGGTCTCGGCGAGGAGATCGTGCAGCTCGACGACCTCGACTCCGCGCCGGGTCAGTTCGGCGACGAAGGCGGCGTGGTCGCGCTGGGCGTTCTCCACCCACATGACGTCGTCGAAGAGCAGCTCGGCGGCGTTCGTCGGGGTGAGCCTGCGGTGGGCGAGTCCGGGGGAGCAGACGAGCACCTTCCGGAGCCGTCCGACCTCGGAGTGGACGCCGAGCGCCGGACGGGCGGCGCCGGTTTCGCCAGTGGCGCCGGCGTGGGGGGTGGTCATGGGCGGCCTTTCCGGTGTCCGGTGGGGGAGGGAGGGCGGATGCGAAGAGTTGGGGGAGTTACGGGAGTTACGGGAGTTACGGGAGTTACGGGAGGTACGCGAAGGACGGCGGGTACGGCGGCGGGCACGGCAACGGGAACGACTGCGGGCACGACTGCGGCCCGTTCACAGGCTGATCCAGCCGGTGGCGAGCGCGACGATCCCGAGCACGGCTCCCGCGACGGAGACGGCGAGGATCACCACCTCCCTCGGCGAGAACAGCCGCCGGTTCTGCTCGCGGCGCGCCTTGACGAAGAGGAGGGTGGCCGGGGCGTAGACGATGAGGGAGACGAGGACGAACTTCAGCCCGGCGGCGTACAGCAGGAACGCCGTATAGACGGTGGCCAGGGCGCCCACGACCAGCTCGCGGCGGGTTCCGGAGCCGGCCGGCACCCCCGCCCGCTCCGGCCGCAGCGCGATCTTCAGGGCGAAGGCGGCGGCCAGGAAGAAGGGGATGAGGGTCAGGGAACTGGTCAGATCCAGGGCGAAGTTGAACGCGTCGCCAGAGAACGCCGTGACGACCAGGACGACCTGCACGAGCGACGTCGACATCAGGAGCGCCGGGACCGGTACGTCGTCGTGGCTGACCCGGGCCAGGAAACGTGGCATGTCCTCGTCCTTCGCCGCGACGAACAGCACCTCCGCGGACATCAGGGTCCAGGCGAGATACGCGCCGAGGACGGAGACGATGAGCCCGACGCTGACGAACACCTGGCCCCAGGTGCCGACCGCCGCCTCCAGGACGCCCGCCATGGACGGCTGGCGCAGATGGGCGAGTTCGGCCATGGGCAGGATGCCGTACGACACGATCGTGACCGAGGCGAAGATCGCGAAGACGCTGAGGAACCCCAGGACCGTGGCCCGCCCGACGTCCTTGCGGCGTCTGGCGTGCCGCGAGTAGACGCTGGCACCCTCCACGCCGAGGAAGACGAACACGGTGGCCAGCATCGTGCCGCGGACCTGAGTGAACAGGGAACCGGCGTAGTCCGCGCCGCGGATGTTGTCCGCGAAGACGGACGGCTTGAAGAAGACCAGGGCCAGGACGACGAAGACGAGGATGGGGACGACCTTGGCGATGGTCACGATCCGGTTGACCGAGGTCGCCTCCCTCACCCCGCGGCGGATGAGGAAGAAGAAGGACCACAGGCCGACGGACGACAGGACGATCGCGAGGGCCGTGTCGCCGTCGCCGAGCGCGGGCGCGATCGCTCCGATCGTCGACATGATGAGCACCCAGTACGTCACGTTGCCCACGCAGGCGCTCGCCCAGTAGCCGAAGGCGGAGAAGAACCCGAGGTACTCGCCGAAGCCCGCCTTGGCGTACGCGTAGACGCCCGCGTCGAGATCGGGCCGGCGCACCGCGAGCGCCTGGAAGACGAACGCGAGCATCAGCATCCCGAGACCCGCGACCGCCCACGCGATCAGCGCCCCCGCGACCCCCGTCTCCTGCGCGAACCGCCGCGGCAGCGAGAAGACGCCGGCCCCCACCATGGAACCGACGACCAGCGCGGTGAGCGTCGGGAGAGTGAGCTTGGCGGGCTCCGGCGCGTCGGCGGACCGGGCGTCCTCAAGGGTGTCGGCATGCGGCAAGGGGCACCTCGTCCAAGCGCTCGGTCCACGGCGGAACCGACACCGACACTGGCCCCGGCACCACGAGCGGCCGTGGCCGCGTCCGAGGCGGCGGCGGTGACGGTGGCGGTGGCTCCGGAACGGCGGGCCCCGGATCCGAACGTACGCACCACCGGGGCCCGGGTCCCGCTGGGCGCGTCCATCCGGGCGAGGGCCGGGGGACTTGGGCCGGGGTCGGGGGCCGGCCGGGCTCCGAGGGGCCCGACCGGAGGGACCCGACCGCCGGGACCCCACCGGCCGGACGGGGACGAGGCGGGGACGAGGCAGGGTGTGAGACAGGGTGTGAGACAGGGACGAGGCCAGGCTCAGGCGGGTGGCCGGACAGCCGCTCCCGCGAGCTCCTTGCCGTACCAGATCTCCATGTACGGGCCGCTGCAGTACGCCGGTATCTCCGCGTACCCGTGCCGCGTGTACAGCGCCCGCGCCTCCACCAGGTCGAGCCGGGTGTTCAGCACCATCCGGGTGGCGCCCAGGTCGCGGGCCGCGTCCTCCAGGCTGCGCAGCAGCTCGCCGGCGCCGCCCTTGCCGCGGAAGCCCTGCCGCAGGAACACCCGGGTCAGCTCGGCGCGCCCGTCGTCCAGCAGGAGCACCCCGCCGCAGCCGACGGGCTCGCCGTCGTACCGGGCGACCAGGAACTGCCCGGTCGGCGGCGCCAGCCGTTCGACGCCGTCGTTCGTCAGGCCCGAGTCGACCTCCGCCGTGGTCGCCGGCCGCTTCCAGTAGCGGCTGGCGACATCGTCGTAGTACGTGCGGCGAAGCGCGGAGGCGTCGGCCGTGTCGTACGCCTCGGGGGTGAACGTCCAGCCCCGCGCCGTACGCGGCGGGCCTGCCGTACCCGCCGGGCCCGCCGCCGTGCTCACTCGGCGGCCGGCTTCGGGGCCGCCTGCTGGACGACCTCGAACGACCACACGGTGGACCCGGTCGCGGCGGGCTTCGGCCGCTCGCCGCCGCCCTCACCACCACCCTGACCGGCGCTCTGGCCACCACCCTGGCCGCCGCCCTGGTGACCGGCCTTCATGGGGCCGTTCATCCAGTTCTGGAAGTCCTCCTCGCTGCGCCACCGGGTGTACACCAGGTAGTCGTCGGTGCCCTCCAGCGGGCGCAGCAGCTCGAACCACTCGAAGCCGTCCGACCCTTCGACCACCCCGGCGCGGGACGCGAAGCGCTTCTCCAGTACTTCGCGCTGCTCGGCGGGGACGGTCAGGATGTTGATCTTCACCACACTGGCCATACGGCACCTCTCGGGAAACACGGGCAGGGCGCTGTGCCGAGCCTTGATCGCGTACCCGCAGTCTCTTACATCCGCCGGCGACGTGGGCGTGGACCACCTGCGGCCCCTCTCGGCGGGAGGGCCGGGGTGACCCCGGCAGGAGCCACCCCAGCCACTGACCCACCGCGTGCGAGGGGACCCGCGCCTCGGGCGCGGGCCCCCTCGTGCGAGGTCGAGCTTCCCCCCCCGCTGCGCGGGTGTGCCCGACCGGCCGGTCAGGGCGGGGGCTCCGTGGGGGTGTCCGGCGGTGCCGCGGTCGCCTTCGACGCCCATGACGACGCGGAGGCGGACCAAGCGGTTACCGGATCTCGCCGAAACCGCCGGTCATCTCGTGTGTCCGGCGGTTTCGGACGGTCGGTCTCAGGACCACTTCTCCGCGCGGACGAAGGAGCCCTGCTTGCCGTAGACGTGGACCCTCAGCGCGTGGCGGGTGTTGTTGACCGTGCCCGTGGCGATGATGCTCCCGTTGGGGTTGCACCGCTTCAAGCCGCTGTCCGCGATCTTCTTCGTGCGGCCCCCGCCCAGATCCTCGGAGATCCATACGCTCATCCGGGCGTGCGTGTTGTAGCAGCGCAGGACAGCGCGCGTCTTCCTGCTCGGCGACTTGTAGGCCTTGGACGTCCACTTACCGCTCTTCTGCGCGGCGACCCAGGAGTTGCCCCAGATCGTGTGCCATCCGGCTCGTGCCGCGACGTCCGCACGGGGGGTGGGGGCGGCCGTCGCGGGATTCGCCACGGCCATGCCGGAGCCGAGTACCAGCGCGACGGCCGAGAGCGTGAGGGTCTTCTTGAAACTCATGGTCGAGGTTCCTTCCGCATCGGAAAACGGCGCCGCGGTGCGGTGCCGCGTCGGCCCGGTGATCGGCCCGACGACGACTACTCCAGCCGCCCGCACCGTTGTTCAGCAGGCCCCTTCCGCCACTCCGAACAAACACCGGGGGCCAGTCGAGAGGCCGGGGCGAGCCCTTGCCGGTGCACGCGGCGGGTTCCTATCGTGACCACGAAACGGGTTGTGGGGCGCGAGGGGGCCAGTCGCGATGGGGCGTCGTGAAACACCGCTGGATCCGGCCGAGGGGCCGGTGCAGCGGTTCGCGGACGAGTTGCGCAAGCTGCGGCGCGAGGCGGGCGGGCTGACCTACCGGGAGATGGCGCGCCGGGCCCATTACTCGGTGACCGCGCTCTCACAGGCCGCCGCGGGTGAGCAACTGCCCTCACTGGCGGTCACCCTGGCCTACGTGGCGGCCTGCGGCGGCGATGCGGGGGAGTGGGAGCGGCGGTGGCGGGAGACGGCCGAGGAGTCGGCGGTCCGCGGCCGCGAGGACAACGGCGAGCAGTCGCCGTATCAGGGGCTGGCCCGGTTCGAAGCCGGGGATCACGAGCGGTTCTTCGGCCGCGGCACGCTGGTGGAGGACGTACGCGAACTGGTGCTGACCCACAGCTTCGCGGCCGTGTTCGGTCCCTCCGGCAGCGGTAAGTCCTCGCTGCTGAGGGCCGGGCTGATCCCCGCGCTGCGCACCGAGGGCGCCTCACTGGCGGAGATCCGGGTGCTCACCCCGGGGGAGAACCCGCTGCGCACCCACGCGAAGGCGCTGAGGCCGAAGGACGCCGACGGCGACACCGTCCTGGTGGTGGACCAGTTCGAGGAGGTCTTCACGCTGTGCCGGGACGTGCAGGAGCGCACCGGGTTCATCGAGGCCCTGCTCGCCGCCCGCCGGCCGGACAGCGGGCTGCGCGTCGTGATCGCCGTACGCGCCGATTTCTACGGCCGCTGTGCCGAGTACCGCGAGTTCGCCGACGCGCTGCGGGAGGCCAATCTGCTGGTGGGGCCGATGAATCGCGCCGAGTTGCGCGAGGTGGTCGTCAGACCGGCCCAAGCGGCCGGGCTGATCGTCGAACGCGAACTGACCGCCCGCCTCGTGGAGGAGGTGGACGGCGAGGCCGGCGGCTTACCGCTGCTGTCCCACGCCCTGCGCGAGACCTGGCGTCGACGCCGGGGCCGTGCGCTGACGATGGAGGCGTACGAGGCGGCGGGCGGCGTCCATGGCGCCATCGCCAAGACCGCCGAGGAGGTCTACACGGCGTTGTCCGCCGACGACGCGGAACTGGCCCGGCTCGTGCTGCTGCGGTTGATCACTCCCGGAGAGGGCTCCCCGGACACCCGCCGCCCGGTCGGCCGTGGAGAGCTGGACTTCGCCCCCGCCGCCCAAGTGGCGCTGGTCCTCGACCGCCTGGCCCAGGCCCGCCTCGTCACCCTCGACGACAACACGGTCGACCTCGCCCACGAGGCCCTCATCACGTCCTGGCCCCGTCTGCGCACCTGGGTCGAGGAGACCCGCGATCGCCTGCGAACCCATCGCCGCCTGACGGAGGCGGCCGCCGAATGGGAGGTCCTGGCCCGTGACCCGGGGGCCGTCTTCCGGGGCACGCGCCTGGCCACGGCGGACGAACACCTCTCCGACCAGCCGCTGACCCCTGTGGAGCGGGCATTCCTGACCGCCGGCCGTACCACCCGCACCAGGGAACTGCGCCGCCGCCGCACCCTGCTGACCACCCTCGCCACCCTCCTCGCTCTCGCTCTCGTCGCGGGCGCCACCGCCTGGCAGCAGTCCCGCACCAGCGACCGCCGCCACCGGGAGTCCGAGGCGCGCCGGATCGCCGCGGTGGCCGACGGCATGCGCGCCACCGACCCGGTCACCGCGGCCCGGCTGAGCGTCGCCTCCTGGCAGCTCGCCGACACCGTGGAGACCCGCTCGGCCGTGCTGTCCGCGCTGAACCGCCACGAACAGGATGTCTTCAGGGTCCCGGAACGCGACGCCCGCTCCACCGTCCGCCGCCTCACCGGCGACGGACGGGAGCTGGTATCGGCCGCCGGCGACCACGTCCGTGTCTGGGACCTGCGCACCCACCGCCTCACTCACACCTACCCGGGGCCCGGCGAGCGGCTGTCCGGCCCCGATCAGGACGTGATCAGCCCGGACGGCCGGACGATCGCGCTGAGCGGGTCGGAGTCCGTGACGTTGTGGGACATCCGCACCGGACGGCAGACGGGGAGCCTGCGAGCGATGCTGCCCCTGTTCGTCGCCTTCAGCGGGGACGGGCGCAGCCTCGCGGTCCAAGCCGAGAGCGAGGTGCAGGTCTGGGACGTGCCGAGTCACCGACTGCGGCTGCGCGTCCCCACCGAAGAGGAAAAGCTGCCGGCCCTGGCCATCAGTGCGGACGGGCGCCGACTGGCGACCTGCGCCACCGGGCAGCCCCTGCGGATCTGGGACGTCGCCCGCCGCGTCTTTCAGCCCATGCGCCGGACGGCCGAGCACGACAGGGATTTCTGTTCGCGGACGCGGCTCACCTTCTCGCCGGACGGTACCGCCATCGGCCTCGGTTCCTCTGCCGGAGTCCTCGTCCGGGACATCGCCTCGGGGCGTGACCTCGCCCGACTGGACACGGAGGCGGCGGCCGACGTGCGGTTCAGCCCGGACGGTGCGTTCGTGGCCGCGTTCGACGAGGAAGGCCGGGTCCTTCTGTGGCGCCTCGCGTCCCCCGAGGCCGGCCCGGTGTTCCGCCACGCTCTGGGCAGTGAGGCCGCTGACCAGTACGAAGTCGATTTCACCGCGGGGGTGATCCGTTACCTCGACGGCTCGGGTACGGCCGTCCGATCCCTGGCCCTGGGCTCGGCGACCACGTCCGACTGGCGCCGGCAGAGCGTGGACGGGGCCCTGCTGTCCCGGGACGGCCGGACGTCGGCCACCCTGCGCGCCCCGGTGGACGGGAAGGGCGACGACAGTGTCCGCCTCTGGGACACCCGGACCGGCAAGGCATTCCTGACCCTGCCGGACAAGCCGTGTTCCGTCGAGGCCGCCGGCCCTCCGGCGGTGGCCGCCCCGCATCGGAGACCGCCCGCCGAATTCGGGCCGGCCGCGGTCTACGACGAGGCACTGCAAGCGACTCCGGAGCGCTCGTGCCTCGGCCTGATGGCGATGAGCGCCGACGGCCGGTCCTTCGCGTACGCCCGGAGCGGCACGGATACGGGACAGTCCATCACCGTCTTGGACACGTCGACACATCGCAGGCGCGCGAACATCACCGTACCTCCCGGCCCGGACGGACCGGCCGACGTCGACGGACTGGCCCTGAGCCCCGACGGCCGCACGCTGTATGTGTCCCGGAGCACCACGACACGGCAGGTCGTGGACGCCTGGGACGTACCGCGCGGGAAACGTCTGCGGACACTGGAAGACGTCTCCGCACAGGACATGGCCATCCGCGACGACCAGCGCCTGCTCGTCACCGCGCAGGACGAGGTGACCGACCTCCGTACAGGGCGGACGGATTACCGTGCCCTCGGGGAGGACATGTCCGATGTGCTGGCCTTCAGCCCGGATGGGGCGTACTTCGCGGCCGGCGACGCCATGGGACACGTCACCGTGTGGGACGGCGATGTGCGCAACCGCGTCGGTGTGGCGGGAACCGGCCCCGGTGAGTCCGTCACCGCCCTCGCCTTCTCCCCGGACGGCCGCACCCTGGCGGTGTCCGGCAGCGGGGGCACCGTCCAGCTCTGGGACGTGGCCTCCAGCCGCCCCCTCGGTTCCCCGCTCCCGTCCCCCGGCGACCTCGCCCAGGCGCTCGCCTTCGACCGGGACGGCACCACGCTGTACGTCGCCGGCTCCCACGTCCGGCTGTGGAGGTACGGCATCGCGCCCGCCCAGGTGGCCCGCCAGGTCTGTGCGCGTACCGGCTCCGGGCTCTCCCGCGCGGACTGGAAGGCATACCTGCCCGACATCCCGTACCGCAGGACCTGCTGATCCTTCGCGACTCCTCGGATCACCCCGCGCCGCGGCACCGCACCCCACTCCTCCGGACGCCGGCTTGCGGCGACGCCGGCATGCGCCTTCCGCCCTCGATGTGCCAGAGATACAGGGACAGGCACTCGAACAGTCCGAGGTGAATCGATTCCTCTTGAGCGAAGAGGTGAAGCCCTGCGCTCCGCCGGCCGCGATCACCGGCGGAGCGCCGCACGGGCATGGGGTCACGTGGTCATGCGGTTCGCGTCACTCGGCCACGTGGTCATGCGGCCACGTGGTCGTGCGGTCATGTGTCACTCGGCCACGCGGGCGATCAGCAGGCCGTCGTAGCCCTTCGTGCCGACGGTCTGGACGGCGGTCGCGTCCAGCCGGGGCTCGCGGGCGATCAGGTCGAACATCTCGCGGGTGCCGGTGATCGCCGGGTCGTCGGGGTGCGGGGTGGCGACCTTGCCGCCACGCACGACGTTGTCGACGATGATCAGGGAGCCGGGGCGGGTGAGCTTCAGGGCCCAGGCGACGTAGTGCGGGTTGTTGACCTTGTCGGCGTCGATGAAGACGAGGTCGAACGGGCCCGCGCCCTCCGCCTCCAGCTTCGGCAGGGTGTCCAGGGCCGCGCCGGTGCGGACCTCGGCGATCGTGTCGAGGCCGGCGCGGGCGAGGTTGGCGCGGGCCACGTCCGCGTGGGCGGCGGAGTACTCAAGGGTGATCAGCCGGCCGTCGGCGGGCAGCGCGCGGGCCAGCCAGATGGTGCTGTAGCCGCCGAGGGTGCCGATCTCCAGGATGCTGCGGGCGCCCTGGGTGGCGGCGAGGAGATGGAGCAGCTTGCCCTGGTTGGGCGCCACGGCGATGGGCGGAAGCCCGGCCTCCTCGGATGCGGTGAGGGCGGCGGTGAGGGCGTCGTCCGCGGGGGCGAGGAGGTCGGTGACGTACGTGTCGACGGTGTTCCAGCGGTCCTGATCGTTCTCGTATGCGGTGCTCATGCCGCCGAACGTACACCGGGCCGGGCCGGTACCGGTGTACGTTTTCCGACCGCCACGGGGGAGTCGGGAGCGGCGCGCGGGATACGGGTCAACCCGCCCTGACCTGGAGCTCCTTGATGCCGTTGAGCCAGGACGCGCGCAGCCGGCGCGGCTCGCCGGCCAGGGTGAGGTCGGGGAGTTCGTCGGCGAGGGCCTCGAAGACGAGGTCGATCTCCTTGACCGCGAGGGACTTGCCGAGGCAGAAGTGCGGTCCGCCGCCGCCGAATCCGAGGTGGGGGTTGGGGTCCCGGGTGATGTCGAAGAGTTCGGGGCGGTCGAAGACCTCGGGGTCGTTGTTGGCGGACGAGTAGAAGATGCCGACCCGGTCGCCCTGCCGGATGTGCTGCCCGCCGAGTTCGGTGTCCTGGGTGGCGGTGCGCTGGAAGGCGGTCACCGGGGTGGCCCAGCGCACGATCTCCTCGGCGGCGGTGGCCGGCCGTTCCCGCTTGTACCGCTCCCACTGGTCGGGATGGGTGAGGAAGGCGTGCATGCCGTGGCTGATGGCGTTGCGCGTGGTCTCGTTGCCCGCGACGGCGAGCAGCAGCACGAAGAAGCCGAACTCGTCGGAGGACAGGTTCCCTTGGCCCTCGGCCGCGACGAGCTGGCTGACGATGTCCTCGGCCGGACACTTCTTGCGGTCGGCGGCCAGGTTCATCGCGTAGCCGATGAGTTCCATGGCGGCCTCGGCGCCGATCTCCTCGGTGATGGCGTACTCGGGGTCGTCGTACGCGACCATCTTGTTCGACCAGTCGAAGATCCGGGCCCGGTCCTCCTGCGGTACGCCGATGAGTTCGGCGATGGCCTGGAGCGGCAGTTCGACGGCGACCCGGGTGACGAAGTCGAAGGTGCCGCCCGGTCCCGCGTCCGCCGCCGCTGCCTTGGCCTCGGCGACGATCGCGCGCGCCCGGGAGCGCAGCGCGGACTCCAGGCCGCGGATGGCGCGCGGGGTGAAGCCGCGCTGCACGATCTGACGGACCCGGCTGTGCTCGGGCGGGTCCATGTTGAGCATGATCAGCTTCTGGACCTCGATCTGGTCGGGGCTGATGTGCTCGTTGAAGCGGATGACGGCGGTGTTGGTCCGGGACGAGAACAACTCCGGGTGTGTGGAGACGTACTTGACGTCGGCGTGCCGGGTGACGGCCCAGTAGCCCTCGTCGGCGAAGCCGGTGACCCCGGCCGGCTGGGCGCACCACCAGACGGGCGCGGTCTGCCGCAGCCGGGCGAACTCCGGGTGCGGGATGCGGGCGTGGAGCAGATCGGGGTCGGTGGCGTCGAACCCTTCGGGGAGGCGGGGGCAGCGCATCGGCACACACTCCAGATATCTGATGGTCCATCAGAAGTTGCCGGGAAAGGTAGTGAGGGGTCCGGTAAGAGGCAAGGCGTACGCCGGGAAGTATTGCGTTCCGGACCCTTGCCTACCGGCGGTAACCCCCATAAGACTGCACTCGTAACTAGAACGCGTACTAGTTCTGCGTGAAGTTGCACATCCTCCGCACATTTCTGCGCGGACCTGCCCGGTCGTGCGTGTTCTCGTGCCAAGTACGCGGTGAAGCAGGCGCAGTTCGCGCGCCGCGTATGCCTCGCGCGCCCCGCGCGCCCCGCGTGCGGTCCGTACAGCCCGTGCGGTGCACGCAGCTCGTACAGCCCGTACAGCCCGCACAGCTCACGCAGTTCGTGAAGCTCCTGAAGCTCACGCAGTACCTGAAGCTCACGCAGTCCGTGCAGTTCCACGTGACCGTCGACCGGTGGGGTGCCGGGAACACCCGCACCGGGCGAGGAGAGGACCAGCTCATGGCCGCGGAACCCGTCATCGTCGAAGCCGTACGCACCCCCATCGGCAAACGCCACGGCGCACTCGCCCACCTCCACCCCGCCTACCTCCTCGGCGAGACCTACCGCGAACTCCTCGGCCGCACCGGCATCCCCGCCGACTGCGTCGAGCAGATCGTCGGCGGCACCGTCACCCACGCCGGCGAACAGTCCATGAACCCCTCCCGGACCGCCTGGCTCGCCATGGGCCTGCCGTACGAGACCGCCGCCACCACCGTCGACTGCCAGTGCGGCTCCTCGCAGCAGGCCGCCCACATGGTGGCCAACATGGTCGCCGCCGGCGTCGTCGACATCGGGATCTCCTGCGGGGTCGAGGCCATGTCCCGGGTCCCGCTCGGCGCCGGCTCCAAGCACGGGCCGGGCAAGCCGTTCCCCGACGAGTGGAACGTCGACCTGCCCAACCAGTTCGAGGCCGCCGAGCGCATCGCCCGCCGCCGAGGTCTCACCCGCGAGCGGGTCGACGCCTTCGGGCTGCTCTCACAGGAGCGCGCCGCCGCCGCGTGGGCCGAGGAGCGCTTCAAGCGGGAGACCTTCGCCGTCCAGGTCCCCACCACCGAGGAGGAGCAGCACGCAGGCCAGGGCATGTGGCGGCTGGTCGACCGGGACGAGGGGCTGCGCGACACCAGCCTGGAGGCGCTGGCCGGGCTCAAGCCGGTGCTGCCCACCGCCGTGCACACCGCCGGCACCGCCTCGCAGATCTCGGACGGCGCCGCCGCCCTGATGTGGGCCTCCAAGCGGATGGCCCGCGCGCTCAAACTGCGGCCCCGCGCGCGGATCGTCGCCCAGGCCCTGGTCGGCGCCGACCCGCACTACCACCTCGACGGGCCCGTCGACGCGACCCGCGCGGTCCTCGGCAAGGCGGGCATGTCCCTGACCGACATCGACCTCGTGGAGATCAACGAGGCGTTCGCGGCGGTGGTGCTGAGCTGGGCGGACGTATTCGGGCAGGACCTGGAGAAGGTGAACGTCAACGGCGGCGCCATCGCCCTCGGCCACCCCGTCGGCGCCACCGGGGCCCGGCTGATCACCACGGCCCTGCACGAGCTGGAGCGGCGGGACGGGGAATTCGCGCTGATCACGATGTGCGCGGGCGGTGCGCTCGCGACCGGCACCATCATCCAGCGGCTGTCGTAGACGTACGTACGTATATATAGGCGCACGTACGCATATAGGGGTGCGGGTGCGCGCATACGCACCCGGACACACGGAAACGACGCAGGCCCCGCCCCTCCGAAGGTGGAGGGCGCGGGGCCTTGCGACGTCAGGGTGCCGCTAGCGCGGCGAGGCTACGACCGAGGCTGCCGGTGGGGCGGCTCAGTACCAGCCGTGCGACTGCCAGAAGTTCCAGGCGTCGTTCGGGGAGCCGTAGCGCTCGTTCATGTAGTTGAGACCCCACTTGATCTGGGTGGCGGGGTTCGTCTTCCAGTCGGAGCCGGCCGAGGCCATCTTCGAGGCCGGCAGGGCCTGGACCAGGCCGTAGGCGCCGCTGGAGGAGTTGGTGGCGGTGTGGTTCCAGCCGGACTCGTGCTCGACGATCTTGCTGAAGGACGCGTACTGATTCGACGGCACGATCTGGCGGGCGATCTCCTGCGGGGTGCTGGCCGAAGCCGTACCCGTCGTGCCGAGCACCGCGCCGGAAGCGGCGACCAGAACCGCGGCGGAGGCGGCGAAGGTCTTCTTGCGGGCAGAGACACGGGTGGTGATCGAGCGGATCAAAACGTCATACCTAACGTCGGGGACAAAGGGCGCGCCGGGCGATTTCGACAAGCCGGAACCAGAGCCCGGGGAATCCGGGATCCGGGGGGAATCCGGTCTGCCTGCCCCGGTGACGAGCACCGGCTGCCTGGCGACGTCCACCAGATAAGCAAACCCGGCGGGGGGCTTGCAACGCCCCCCGGTACGAGCCCCGATCGGAGACCGCCGCCCACCGCCCCCACCCCCGCCCCGGATATTTCCGCAGGTCGCGAGGGTCTGGGAGGGGCGGCAGGCGGGGTGCCCGGGCCTACTACCCGGCTTCGGAAGTGATCTGGGCCCTATGAGGGGCCTCACCCGCCGGGGCCTTTTCGGGACCCCCGAAAGTGACCTGGGCCTCGAAGTTCGCGCGCCGCGTGGCCCGCCGGAGTGCCCGTAGAAGCGCCCCGCCGGTGGTGAGCGTGAGGACCACGGTGAGCAGCGCCCGGCCCAGGTCCCAGCCGAGCGAGGTGGCGGCCACGTACGCCAGGAACCGCACCAGGTTGTCCCCGAGCGGCTCCCCGGGCTGGAAGGAGATGCCCTCGCCCATGCCCTGGCCGGTGCCGGCGACCGTCACCCAGCCGTAGAGATTGGTGACCGTGCCGTACGCGAACGCCGCCGCGAAGCCGTACGCCGCCAGCATCACCCGCTCCCCCCGGCCCCGGAGCCGCTGTGGGGCGGGCAGCAGCCCGGCGCCCATCGAGAACCAGCCCATGGCCAGCATCTGCGTCGGCAGCCACGGCCCCACCCCGCCCGTGAGCAGGGCCGACGCGAACATCGTGACCGCGCCGAGCACGAAACCGAAGCCCGGTCCGAGCACCCGGCCGCTCAGCACCATCAGGAAGAACATCGGCTCCAGACCGGCCGTCCCGGCCCCGATCGGCCGCAGCGCCGCCCCCACGGCGGCGAGCACCCCCAGCATCGCCACCGCCTTGGCGTCCATGCCGCAGTCGGCGATCGTCGCGACGACGACGGCGATGAGCAGGGGCAGCAGCAGTGCGAAGAACCAGGGGGCGTCGGCGGCGTGGTCGGTGAGAGCCGAGCCCTTGTCCGCGAAGAGCGGCCAGCCGACCGCGATCAGCCCGACCACGGAGACGAGGACGAGCGCGGCGACGGAGCGGGGGCCCAGCCGGATGGGACGGGAGGAGGCGGTGGCGCGGGTGGTGGCGGTGGCGCGGGCGCGCGCCCGGGTCGCGGGTGCGGGCTCCGGCTCTGGTGCCGTGGGGATGGCCGTCACCTCAGCGCCTCCGCGACCTGCTCGACCGTGAGCCACGGCTCCGGCGCCAGGATCTTCGCGACCTGGGGCGAGAAGGCCGGGGACGACACCACGACCTCCGCCGTCGGCCCGTCCGCGACCACCTCGCCGCCCGCGACGATCACCACCCGGTCCGCCAGCTCCGCCGCCAGCTCCACGTCGTGCGTCGCCAGGACGATCGCGTGCCCCTCGGCCGCCAGTGCCCGCAGATGGGTCACGAGCCGGGCCTTGGCCGCGTAGTCCAGGCCGCGGGTCGGCTCGTCGAGCAGCAGCAGCGGCGGGCGGGCGGTCAGGACGACGGAGAGCGCGAGCGCGAGCCGCTGGCCCTCCGAGAGGTCCCGTGGATGGGTCGAGTCCGCCACCCCCGGCAGCAGCTCGGACACCAGCGCCCGGCAGCTGCCGGGCGCCGCGCCCGCGTCCTCGTCGGCCGCCGCGCACTCGGCCGCGACCGTGTCGGCGTACAGCAGATCCCGTGGTTCCTGCGGGACGAGACCGACCTGCCGGATCAGCGCGCCCGGATCCGTCGTGTGCGGGACGAGGCCCGCGACGCGGACCTCCCCGGAGGTCGGGGCGATCATGCCGACGAGGGTGCCGAGCAGGGTGGACTTGCCCGCCCCGTTGCGGCCCATGAGCGCGACCGTCTGCCCGGCCCGGACCTCCAGGTCCACCCGGCGCAGCGCCTCGACCCGGCCGCGGCGGACGGCGAGCCGTTCGATGGAGACGAGCGGGGCGGCGGGATCGGCGGCGGCAGGGCCGGTACGGGGACGGCGCCGCCCGAAGAGGGAGAAGCCGCCGGTCCGCGCCGGAACGGGAGAGGGGAGAGGGGAGAGCAGAGGAGGGGAAACCGGGCCGGAGGAGGAAACCGGGTCGGAAGCGGAAACCGGGCCGGAGGAGGAAACCGGGGCGGAGGGGGAAACCGGGGCGGAGGGGGAAAGCGGGGCGGGTGTACGGCCGGGTATACGGCCCGGTGCGGGCGTACGGCCGGCCAGCCGGGCCCGCAGGGGCGCCGCGCGGCGGCGGGCGTCACGGACGGTGAGCGGCAGCGGGTCCCAGCCGACGGCGCGCCCGAGCGACACCACCGGCGGATGCACCGGCGACAGCGCCATGATGTCCGCGGGCGGACCCATGGTCGCCTCGGGGAGCAGCAGCACCTGGTCCGCGTACTGCACGACCCGTTCGAGCCGGTGCTCCGCCATCAGGACCGTCGTGCCCAGGTCGTGCACCAGCCGCTGGAGTACGGCGAGGACGTCCTCGGCCGCCGACGGGTCGAGGGCCGACGTCGGCTCGTCGAGCACAAGCACCTTGGGGTGCGGGGTCAGCACCGAACCGATCGCGACCCGCTGCTGCTGCCCGCCCGACAGGGTGGCGATCGGCCGGTCGCGCAGCTCGGCGAGACCCAGCAGATCGAGCGTCTCCTCGACCCGCCGCCGCATCACGGCGGGCGCGAGGCCGAGCGACTCCATCCCGTACGCCAGCTCGTCCTCGACGATGTCGGTGACGAAGTGGGAGAGCGGATCCTGACCCACCGTGCCCACCAGATCGGCCAGCTCGCGCGGCGGATGCGTCCGGGTGTCCCGGCCGCCGACGGTGACCCGGCCCTGGAGCGTGCCGCCGGTGAAGTGCGGGACGAGGCCCGACACCGCGCCGAGCAGTGTCGACTTGCCGACCCCGGACGGGCCGACGAGCAGCACCAGCTCGCCCTCGGGCACGGTCAGGTCGACGTCCTTCAGCGTGGGCTCGGCCTCGCCGTCGTACGTCACCGAGACGTTCTCGAAACAGATCATCGCGACGATTCCTCCGATCCCTCTGCCGCCTCGGCCGCTGCGGCGGGCGTGGCTGCCTTGGCCGTCCGGACTGTTCCGGCTGTTCCTGCTGTTCCGGTCGCCTTGGCCGTCCTGGCTGTCCTGGCTGTCCTGGCCGGCTTCGAGCCGGTACGTGTCTGCCGCCCCGAAGGCTCCACCGGTCCCTGCGGCCCCTGTGCCCCCTGCGACCTCTGTGCCCCCTGCGACCCCCGGGGCCCCACCGGCCCCTCGGTCGCCGTCGGTCCCTTCGGCACCGGCGCCACGAACGCGGGCACCAGCCCCACCAGGACGGCCAGCGCCGGCCACAGCGGCAGCCCGGGCGCCTCCAGTGGTACGACCCCGGGGCGCAGCGCCTCCGGCATCACCGACGCCGCCGTGATCATCGCGGTCGCCACGGCGGCCCCCGACCCCGCCACCAGCCAGGCCCGGACGCCCCACCGGTCCGGCCGGTACCGGGAGCGGGTCGCCCGCCGTCCGCCGAGCCGCAGCCCGGCGACGGCCGCGCCGAGCCCGGCGACGAGCAGCGGCAGCCCGTACCCGGCGCCCTGCGCGGCGAGCAGTCCGTACGAACCTGCGCACACCCCGAGCAGGCCGCCGAGGGTGAGGACGGCGGTGGTCCGCCGGACCGCGCGCGGGACATGGGCCGTACGGCCGTAGCCGCGCGCGTCCATCGACGCCGCCACCGCGACCGACCGTTCCAGCGCGCCCTCCAGGACCGGCAGCCCGATCTGGGCCAGGGCCCGCAGTCCGCCGGTCGGGCGGCCGCGCAGCCGGCGGGCGGTGCGCAGCCGGGAGACGTCGGCGACCAGGTTCGGCGCGAACGTCATGGCCACGACGACCGCCACGCCCACCTCGTACAGTGCGCCGGGCAGCGACTTCAGCAGCCGCGCCGGGTTGGCGAGCGCGTTCGCCGCGCCCACACAGATCAGCAGGGTGGCCAGCTTCAACCCTTCGTACAGGGCGAACACCAGCTGCTCGCCGGTGACCCGGCCGCCGATCCGGATGCCCTGCACCCAGTCGGGCAGCGGCAGCTCGGGCAGCGTGAACAGCTCCACCGACCCCGGGATCGGCGTGCCGAGGAGCAGCGAGAAGAGCACTCGCAGCGCCACCACGAACAGGCCGAGCTTCACGAACGCGCCGTACGAACGGGCCCAGGGCGCGTCCGTACGGCGGGCCGCGACGACATAGCCCGCGACCCCCACGAGCAGGCCGAGCAGCAGCGGATTGGTGGTGCGGGAGGCGGCCACGGCCAGGCCGAGCGCCCAGAGCCACCAGGCTCCGGGGTGCACGGCGTTGGAACGGTTCGCCTCGGGGGCGCGCAGCGGGGTCATCTCGGAGTCATCCCAGAGTCGGGGGCGTCTCGGTCGTTCCAGGGTCGGGGTCGTCCCGGAGCCGGGCCGTCCCGGGTGGGGCGGGGACGGCCCGCCCGGAGGCGGGGAGGTCTCGGGGCCGGTCTCGGGGGCGCGTCGGGGGCGCTCCCGAGACCGATCCGGATCAGTCGCGCCGGCGGCGCGCCTGCCAGACGCCGGCGGCGCCGAGCGCGAGCACGGCGGCCCCGCCCGCGACGACACCGACGGACGGGCCGCCGGAGGAACCGCCGTCACCGGCCGCCGAGGAGCCCGCGGACTCCCCGGCCTTCACCGTCTTCTCCGTATCCACCGTCACCTGCTCGCCGCAGCCCTTCGCCGGGTACCCGGCGATGCCGCACAGCATGGCGTTCGCGTCGTACCGCAGCGGCTTCGCGACCTCGGCCAGCGCCTCCGCCGCCGAGGCGTCCTCGCGGAGCACGGGACAGCCGACCCGGACCCGTGAGCCGGGCGGCTGCTCGCCGGCCGGGGCGTCCTGGCCGGTGCCGAAGTCGATCACGACCGCGACCCGCTTGGCGCCCGCCTTCTCCGCCACGCCCGAGCAGATCGCCCGGAAGTCGGGGGCGGTGGAGGGCTTCGCGGCGGCGGCGGAGTTCGCGCTGACGGCGAAACGGAAGCCGACGGAGTCGCCGTCGGCGGGCCGGGAGGTCGCGGGCCCCTGGGTGGCGAAGTCCCAGCCCTTCTCGCCCGACTCCCAAAAGGCCCAGTAGCGGTAGCCGGCGGCCTGGGCGGGCGCGGCGACGGCGATGGCCGAAACGAGGGCGAGGAGGCCCGCGGCGAGCACGGTGAGCACGGTGCGGGCCGCTCCCGCGAGGGTCGAACCCGTACGGGTCGTTCCGGCCTTGGCCACTCCGGCGCGAGTCCTACCCGCCCCGGCTGTTCCCGCCCCGGCCGTTCCGGCGCGGGTCACTTCTTGCGACCGCTCAGGAGGAAGCCGACGCCGACACCGACGACCGTGCCGATGCCGATGATCCACCACACGTTGAAGCCGCCCTCGTCGTCGGCGCCGGTGGACGCCTCCGAGTTGTCGGGGGCCTTCGGGGCCGGGCCGGTGGCGTTCAGTGCCTTGATCAGATCGAGGGTGCCGAAGCTGCGCGGGTCGGTGTCCATGGCGTGCGCGGCGAACACGAGCTGCGCGTACGCGCCCGGGCCACCGGTCTTCGCCCAGTCCTCGGCGTTCTTCTCCAGCCACGCCAGCGCGCCGGTGGCCTCCTTCTTCGCCCCGGCGGCGGCCAGCGCGACGACCGCGTCGGCGGTGTTGCCGTAGTCCGGCAGCTCGGCGGCGTCGGTGGCGCCCGGCATCGGCGGCAGATTCAGATGGCCGGTCTTCGCGAGCTGCGCGGCGAGGTGGGCGGCGCCGTTGGCGGCGGCCCGGTCGGGCGTCGGCGGGGTCGTGTCCGCGCAGGTCGGGGACTGCTGCGGCGCGGAGCCGCGCGCGGTCAGGCCCTTGCCGAGGCCGGCCACGGTGGCGGCGGCGGTCGCGTCGTCGTTCGCGACGAGCGTGCCCTTCTTGTCCGGCTGGTACGCGAAGGCGCCGGCGCCGCCGTCCTTGACCGACTCGCCCGTGCAGGGCAGGGCGAAGGTGACCAGGGCGTCGTACGGCGTCTTGCCGTCGGCCGACTTCGTCATCCCGGGCCGGACCTTCGCGGCGGCGAGCGCGCCGATGACGAGGGAGGTCGAGTTGGCGTCGCTGGGGCTCGCCGGACCGCCTGCGGCGGCGGGGTTGTAGGCCCAGCCGCCGTCGGCGTTCTGCGTGCTCTTCAGCCAGGCGACGCCCGCGTCGGCGGCCTTGGTGGTCTTGTCCGGGTCGGCGGACTGCCGCGCCACGGCGACGAGCGCCTGCACGGCGGCGGCGGTGGCGTTGGAGTCCCGCATCGTCTTCGCGTCACAGGGCCGGGCCGCCGGGTCGGGGCGGAACGAGGCGAAGGCGCCGTCCGCGCACTGCTGGCCGAGCAGCCACTCCACCGCCTGGTCGGCGGGCTGGATACCGGAGGTGCGCTGGGCCAGGAAGGCCAGCGACTGGCGCCAGACACCGTCGTAGGTCGGGTCGCTCTCGCCGTACAGACCGGCCGGGACCGTGACCGGGGAAGGCGTCGGCGACGGTGCGGCGGCGGCCACCCCGGCGGCGGTGGTGCTGAGCACGGCACCGGCCGCGAGTGCGGCGGCGGCGCGGCGAACGCTGATCATGGGTCCCTCTCCTCGTGTGCCGGGACACCGGCACACGAGGGCCAGCGCCCGGCCCGTATTCCTCGACGATGCCGGCGCTCACGTCCCGTACAGGGCAATCCGACTCGCCGCCCGATGGGCGGCTCACGGCTGCGGGTCAGTGCCGGACTTCCACCGGCTTCCCCCTGTTCGGGCATGACGACAGCCGCCGAGTCTACCGGCCGGGCATCGTGCCGCCAGGGCGTCTTGGGTCACATGTGGCGGGTGTGGCCGGATCGGGCGCCGGAGATCGCCGGGGGCGGCGGCGGTTCCGGTGGCGGTTCCGGGGTCGGATTCCAGGGGCGGGAGCACCGGGTACGGCGGGCCCTGGGCGTACGGCGGGCCCTGGGCGTACGGCGGGCCTTGGGCGTACGGGAGGGGCAGGGCGTACAGGGGGCCGGGCCGTACGGCGGGACTCGGCGCATCCGGGCGTACGGCGGGCCTCCGGCGGCGGCCCCCCTTGCCCGGTGTCAGCCCCCCCCGTGCCCGGCGCCACCCCACCCCCTTCGTGCCGGCGGCTACACCGCCACGTACGCGACAGGCTCCGTACCGGCCACCGGCTCCGCGCGGCCGAGCCTCACCAGGCGGCGGAGGTGGGCCTGGGCCTCGCTGACGGCGATGGAACGCGAACCGTGCGGGATCCGGCCCCAGGGGCGGTTCCACTCCATGCGCTCGGCGAGCTGCCAGGGGGTGAGCGGGGTGGCGAGGAGGGCGAGCAGGCCGGCCAGCCGTTCCTCGTGGTGGGCGAGAAGGGCGCGGACGCGGCCGGCCGCGTCGGTGAAGGCGTGCTGATGGGCGGGAAGCACCTCGGCCACGCCGAGCCGGCCGACGCGTGCGAGGGAGTCGAGATAGTCGCCGAGCGGGTCGCCGCCGGTCGTACCGTCCGCCGTTGTGGCCCCCGCCTCGTCCGGGTCCTCGTACAGCCCGATGTGCGGGCTGATCCCGGGCAGCAGGTGATCGCCGGAGAACAGCCGACCGTGGCCGGGCAGCCCGGCGGGGTGGTCCTCCTCCAGGTGCAGACAGACATGGCCGGGGGTGTGGCCGGGCGTCCACACGGCGCGCAGCCGTCGTCCCGGCAGGGCGAGGAGTTCGCCGGGGACGATCTCGCGGTCGGGCAGCGCGGCGCGCTCCCCGGGCAGGGTCCGGGTCCGCTCCCCGGTGGCCCGCCCGGCCCGCCCGGCCTGCTCGGCCTGGGAGGACCGGCCGGCTTGGGAGGACTGGCCCGCCCGGACCGCCCGGCCCGTCCGTCCGGTCAGTGCGGCGCGCAGCGGGGCGAGATGTTCCTCGGGCGCTCCGGCGGCGGTCAGTTTGCGGTCGAGATAGCCGAGCCAACTCCCGGGCGGGGACTCGCGGGTGCGGCGGACGACGGCGATGTCGGCGGCGTGCATGGCGATCCATGCGCCGGACTCCTCCCGCACCCGGCCGGACAGGCCGTGGTGGTCGGGATGGTGGTGGGTGACGACGACCCCGTGGACGTCGGCAACTCCGATCCCCAACTCCGCCAACCCGGATGTGAGTTCGGCCCACGAGGCGGGATCGTCCCAGCCGGTGTCGATCAGTACGGGGCCGCGGTCGGTGTCGAGGACGTGGACGAGGGTGTGGCCGAGCGGATTGTCCGGGATGGGCACCCGCAGGGACCACACACCGCCCCCGTGTTCGGTCACCGCGCCGGCCGGGCCGGACGCCGCCGTCTGCGTCATGGGCGTTCTCGCCTCCGCTCGCCATCTCCGCCTGCCGGTATGGCCGTTGCTCATCATAACGAGAACTGGTATCAGTTCTGAAACATCGTCAGATTCGTTCGAACGGGGTTCGACCGGGACGGTCCGCGTGTCCGGCCGGCCGGGGCCGTCGGACGCGCGCGGGTTCCCGGGAGGCGGTCGGTCGTGACCGAGGTTGTGGAGCACGGAGAACTGTTCATCGGCGGCGCGTGGACCGCGCCGCTCGGCGACGGCGTCATCGAGGTGATCTCCCCGCACACCGAGGGGGTCATCGGCCGTGTCCCGCACGCCTCCCCGGCCGACGTCGACCGCGCCGTCGCCGCCGCCCGCCGGGCCTTCGACGAAGGGCCCTGGCCGAGGATGAGCCTGGAGGAACGGATCGCGGTGATCGGCCGGATCAAGGACGCCCTCCTGGTCCGCCACGAGGAGATCGCCCGCGTCGTCAGCGCGCAGAACGGCTCGCCGTACTCCTGGTCGGTCCTCGCCCAGGCGCTGGGCGCGATGATGGTCTGGGACTCGGCGATCAAGGTCGCGCGGGAGTACGTGTACGAGGAGCCGCGCGCCGGCGCCCTCGGCCCGCTGCTCGTGCGGCGTGAACCGGTCGGCGTGGTCGCGGCCGTCGTCCCGTGGAACGTCCCGCAGTTCACCGCCGCCGCCAAACTGGCGCCCGCGCTGCTCGCCGGCTGCACCGCGATCCTCAAACCGGCGCCGGAGTCGCCGCTCGACGCGTATCTGCTCGCCGGGATCGCCGCCGAGGCCGGGCTGCCGGAGGGTGTCCTGTCGATCCTTCCCGCCGGCCGGGAGGTCGGCGAGTACCTGGTGGGGCACCCCGGCGTCGACAAGGTCTCCTTCACCGGTTCGGTCGCCGCCGGCAAGCGCGTCATGGAGGTCGCCGCCCGCCATCTCACCCGGGTCACCCTCGAACTCGGCGGCAAGTCCGCCGCCGTCGTCCTGCCGGACGCCGACGTGGCCACCGCCGTCGCCGGTATCGCGCCCGCTGCCTGGATGAACAACGGCCAGGCCTGCGTCGCCCAGACCCGCGTCCTCGCCCCCCGCTCCCGCTACGAGGAGATCGCCGAGGCCCTCGCGGCCGAGGCCGGCGCCCTCGTCGTCGGCGACCCCCTCGACCCGGCCACCCAGGTCGGCCCGCTCGTCGCGCGCCGCCAGCGGGAACGCTCCCTCGACTACATCGCCCACGGCCAGTCCGAAGGCGCCAAGATCCTGGCCGGCGGCGGCCGTCCGGCGGGCCTGGAACGGGGCTGGTACGTCGAACCGACCCTCTTCGGCGATGTCGACAACTCCATGCGGATCGCCCGCGAGGAGATCTTCGGCCCGGTCGTCTGTCTCATCCCGTACGGGGACGAGGCCGAGGCCCTGCGGATCGCCGACGACTCCGACTACGGCCTCAGCGGCAGCGTGTGGACCGGCGACATCGAGCACGGCATCGACTTCGCCCGCAAGGTCCGCACCGGCACCTTCAACGTCAACACCTTCAGCCTCGACATGCTCGGCCCCTTCGGCGGATACAAGAACTCCGGCCTGGGCCGCGAGTTCGGCCCCGAGGGCCTGTCCGCCTACCTGGAGCACAAGATGATCCATCTGCCCGCCGGTTACCAGGCCCCGGGGAGTGGTGCCTGATGGGCGACCGTATCGGTGACCGCATGGGCGATCGCTGGCACGTCGAGGTCGACCGTGGTGTCTGCATCGGATCCGGCATGTGCGTGGGCCACGCCCCGGACGCCTTCCGGCTCGACGCCGCCCGCCAGTCCCACCCGCGCGCCGCGGAGACGGACGCGGGCGAGAGCGTCCTCGCGGCGGCCGAGGGCTGCCCGGTCGAGGCCATCCTCCTCACCCTCGCCGACGGCGGCGAACCCGTCTTCCCGCCGGAGGAGTAGAGCCGGAGGAGTAAGGACGGGCGACGGGGGCAGGCGCGGACCGGGAGGAACGGGAACCTGGACGGGTACTTCATGCGGGTACCTCGTGCGGGTGTCACGTGCGGGTAGGTGCGCGGGTATGGGTGCGGCGCGTCTCCCCTTGTGTGAGCGGCGAGTTGGTTCCCGTATGCAAAACTACTCCCTTGATCACGGGGGCAAGAGGCTTTCGTGCGCGCGAGTTTGGGAGAGTTGTGCGCAAGGCGAAGTGGGTGGCCGCGGCCGCCGGTGTGGTGCTGCTGGTCGCGGGTTGTGGCAGCAACGACAGCTCTGACAAGGGTGGTTCGAACGCAAAGGAGAGCGGCTCGACGGCCGGGTCCGAGGCGGGTGGCGGCGGTGCGGAGGCGGGCGGCGCGGAGCTGACCGCCGACGCGGTGCGGACGGAAATCGAGACCGCGGCGACCGGTGCCGGCTTCGCCAAGAGCGACCGGCCCGAGAACGTGCCGACGGGCCTGGAGCAGTGCATGGTCTCCTGGACCCCGGACGCCCAGAAGGCCGCCGACCCGAAGAAGTCCGCCGCGGAGACGGTCACGGCGCTCGGCAAGGGCGGCTGGAAGACGGAGAAGACCTTCTCGCAGTCCGGCTCGACGATCACCTCGCTCGCCAAGGGCACCTGGCAGCTGAAGTCCAGCGACCACAGCGCGGGCCCGGTGAAGCTCGTCATGTTCGTCGCCACGGACACCACGCCCGCGTGCGAGGCGCTGTTCAAGGCCGACCTGGAGAAGAACAAGAAGTCGTAGCGACGCGCACCGGCCGCGCCCGCGCCCCTGACCGGGGGCCGGGCGCGGTCCCGTACGCCGTACCCGCACCCCGTCTGCCGGAGAGTCGGCGGCACCGCGCTCAGTCGCGGGCCGGCTCCTTGGCGGCCTCGGCCCCGGACCCGGCTTCGTCCCCGGCACCCCCGCCACCCCCGCCACCCGCGCCCGGCCCCGCCGTCTCCTGGGCCGTCAGGTCGATCAGCCGGCAGGCCATCTCGATGTCGATCTTCACCTGGGCGATCGACGCCCGCCCCGACAGCCAGGTGATCAGCGCCGAGTGCCAGGTGTGCTCGATCACCCGGACGGCCGAGAGCTGTTCCGGTGTCGGGTGCTCCGTGCCCATCGCGTCCAGGACGATCGCGGTCGTCAGTCGCGAGACGGTGTCGACCTCCGGGCTCACGCTCCGGTCGGCGAACGTCAGCGCCCGCACCATCGCGTCCGCGAGCTGCGGCTCGCGCTGTAGCGCCCGGAAGGCCCGCATCAGTGTCTGGGCGACCCGCCCCGCCGGGTCCTCGCCCGCCGGCGGGCGTCTGCGCAGGGTCGTGTGCATACGCTGGAGCTGGTCCTGCATGGTGGCGACGAGCAGGTGCACCTTCGAGGGGAAGTAGCGGTAGAGCGTGCCCAGGGCCACCCCGGCCGCCTCCGCGACCTCCCGCATCTGCACGGCGTCGAACCCGCCTCGCCCGGCGAGCTCCGCGCTGGCGTGCAGGATGCGCCGCCGACGGGCCTCCTGGCGTTCCGTCAGGGCTGGTGACGCAGGTCTTTCTGCCGCGGTCATGGGTCTCGTTCCGTGCGGTGGGAGAGGCGTGACGAGAAGCGGTGCAAGGGTGGCGCGAGGGTCGTACGCGGGTGGTGCGGGGCCGGCGCCGGGCGGCGCGGGGGCCCGTGGAGAGCGCTGAGGGAGCGACAGTATGACGGGTCGGCGGCCGTGGCGGGAATCACCTGGTCCGCCTCTCTCCGCCGAGCTACCTGCCGGTAGATTCAGTGCTCTCGGAGGACCAGAGGGTTCAAGTCTGTAACTTGTTCTAGATTAGCGCGGGCGGTTACGCTCCCGCGAAAAGCACGCTCGAAGGGGGTCCCAGTTGACCGCGGAGGCCATAGAGGCAAGCCCCCGGCAGGGTGGCGCCGCGGACGGTGACCGTCCGTTGCGGATCGCTCTCCTCACGTACAAGGGGAATCCGTTCTGCGGCGGCCAGGGCGTCTACGTCCGCCACCTCTCGCGTGAACTCGCCCGGCTCGGCCACAGCGTGGAGGTCATCGGCTCGCAGCCGTACCCCACCCTCGACGAGGGCGTCCCGCTCACCGAGATCGCGAGCCTCGACCTCTACCGTCAGCCCGACCCGTTCCGCACCCCGAAGCGCGACGAGTACCGGGACTGGATCGACCGCCTCGAAGTGGCCACCATGCGCACCGGCGGCTTCCCCGAGCCGCTCACCTTCTCCCTGCGGGCCCGGCGCATGCTCGCCGCCCGCAGCGGCTCGTTCGATGTCGTCCACGACAACCAGACCCTCGGGTACGGACTCCTCGGCGGCCCCCGCGCCCTCGGCGCGCCGCTCGTCACCACGATCCACCACCCCATCACCGTGGACCGGCAGCTCGAACTCGACGCCGCCGCCGACTGGAAGCGCCGCGCCTCCGTCCGCCGCTGGTACGGCTTCACCCGGATGCAGAAGCGGGTCTCGCGCCGGCTGCCGTCCGTCCTCACCGTCTCAGGCACCTCCCGCCAGGAGATAGTCGAGCACCTCGGCGTCCGCCCCGACCGCATCAGCGTCGTCCACATCGGCGCCGACACCGACCTGTGGTCCCCGGACCCGGCCGTCGCCGAGGTCCCGGGCCGGATCGTCACCACCTCCAGCGCCGACGTCCCCCTCAAGGGCCTCGTCTACCTGATCGAGGCGCTCGCCAAGCTCCGCACCGAGCGGCCCGACGCCCATCTCGTCGTCGTCGGCAAGCGCGCCGAGGACGGCCCGGTCGCCCAGGCCATCGAGCGGTTCGGGCTCGACGACGCCGTCCGCTTCGTCAAGGGCATCACCGACGCCGAACTGGTCGACCTCGTACGGTCGGCCGAGGTCGCCTGCGTCCCCTCCCTCTACGAGGGCTTCTCGCTGCCCGCCGCCGAGGCCATGGCCACCGGCACCCCGCTCGTCGCCACCGACGGCGGCGCCATCCCCGAGGTCGCCGGACCCGACGGCGAGACCTGTCTGTCGGTCCCGACCGGCGACGCGGGCGCCCTCGCCGCCGCCCTCGGCCGGCTGCTCGGCGACCCGGAACTCCGCGCCCGCCTCGGCGCCGCCGGCCGTGCCCGCGTACTGGAACGTTTCACCTGGGCCCGCGCGGCCCAGGGCACCGCCGACCTGTACCGCGCCGCCATCGCCGCCCAAGGGGCCGGCCGCAGGGGCAGCGCCGCGGCGCCCCGCCGCTGAACCGCCGCCCCCGCCCGTACCGCACCCTCGCACGAACCAAGCGGCCCGCCCCGGGACACGCCCCGAGCCGAACCCCGAGCCGAACCCTGAGGCAGGGAGGCCCGAAGCCTCCCGGTCCCCGGAGTTTTCGACGCTTCGAAGCCCCAGCGCCCCGAAGCCCGAAAGCCCCCGAAGTCCCCGAAGCCCCTGAAAGGCAGACCCCCGTGCTGACCGTCGACTTCACCCGCTTCCCGCTCGCCCCCGGCGACCGCGTACTCGACCTGGGCTGCGGCGGGGGCCGGCACGCCTTCGAGTGCTACAAGCGCGGCGCCCAGGTCGTCGCCCTTGATCAGAACGCCGAGGAGATCCGCGAGGTCGCCAAGTGGTTCGCCGCCATCAAGGAGGGCGGCGAGGCCCCGGCCGGCGCCACCGCCACCGCGATGGAGGGCGACGCGCTCAACCTGCCGTTCCCCGACGAGTCCTTCGACGTCGTCATCATCTCCGAGGTCATGGAGCACATCCCGGACGACAAGGGCGTCCTCGCCGAGATGGTCCGCGTCCTCAAGCCGGGCGGCCGCATCGCCGTCACCGTGCCCCGCTACGGCCCGGAGAAGATCTGCTGGACGCTCTCCGACGCGTACCACGAGGTCGAGGGCGGCCACATCCGCATCTACAAGGCCGACGAACTCCTCGCCAAGATGCGCCAGGCCGGTCTCAAGCCGTACGGCACCCACCACGCCCACGCCCTGCACGCCCCGTACTGGTGGCTGAAGTGCGCCTTCGGCGTCGACAACGACAAGGCGCTGCCGGTCCGCGCGTTCCACAAGCTCCTGGTCTGGGACATCATGAAGAAGCCTGCCGCGACCCGGATCACCGAGCAGCTGCTCAACCCGGTCATCGGCAAGAGCTTCGTCGCCTACGCCACCAAGCCCCACCTCCCGAAGGCCGACGCCCAGTGACCTCACCCGAGCGGATCGCGGAGCACCTGGTCCTGCCGGGCGTCCTCACCGCCGAGCAGGCCGCGCAGACCGTGGCCGGCATCCTCGCCGTCCAGCGCGAGGACGGCGCCATCCCCTGGTTCCGGGGCCACCACCTCGACCCCTGGGACCACACCGAGGCCGCCATGGCCCTGGACACCGCCGGCGAGCACGAGGCCGCCGCCCGCGCCTACGCGTGGCTGGCCCGGCACCAGAACTCCGACGGCTCCTGGTACGCCGCCTACCGGGACGGCGACCCCGACGACGTCACCGACCGGGGCCGCGAGTCCAACTTCGTCGCGTACATCGCCGTCGGCGTCTGGCACCACTACCTGTCGACGGGCGACGACGTCTTCCTCGACCGCATGTGGCCCGTCGTCTACGCGGCCGTCGAGTTCGTGCTCGGCCTCCAGCAGGCCGGCGGACAGATCGGCTGGAAGCGGGAGTCGGACGGTACGGCGGTCGACGACGCGCTGCTGACCGGCAGTTCCTCCATCCATCAGGCGCTGCGCTGCGCCCTCGCCATCGCCGACGAACGCGAGGAGCCCCAGCCCGACTGGGAACTCGCGGCCGGAGCGCTCGGCCACGCGATCCGCAGCCACCCCGAGCGTTTCCTCGACAAGTCCCGCTACTCCATGGACTGGTACTACCCGGTCCTCGGCGGCGCGATCACCGGACCCGAGGCCGCCGCGCGCATCGACGCCCGGTGGGACGCCTTCGTCGTCCCGGGGCTGGGCGTACGGTGCGTGCTGCCCAACCCGTGGGTCACGGGCGGCGAGAGCTGCGAACTCGCCCTCACGCTCTGGGCGATGGGGGAGTCGGACCGCGCGCTCGACATCCTCAAGTCCATCGGCCATCTGCGGGCGGACAACGGCAACTACTGGACCGGTTACGTCTTCGAGGGCAACCGGGCCGTCTGGCCGGACGAACAGACGACGTGGACGGCCGGCTCGCTGCTGCTCGCGGTGGCGGCGCTGGGCGGCGACGAGGCGACGGTGGCGGTGTTCGGCGGCGAGCGGCTGCCGCGAGGGCTGGAACCGGACTGCTGCGGCTGAACCATTCAGCCATCCGACCCGCGGGCGAGCTGCGTGAATCGGGCGCTGGGGCCGCTCTAGGATGTGCGTGCCCATGACTGGCATGGGTACGCACAACAGGGAGAATCGGGCACGATGGACGGCGTGGGGGCGGGCGGAGACCTTGATCTGGAGCATGAGGTCGACCGTGGTCTCGCGGGTGAACTGCTCGCACTGAAGAAGGCGTCGGGATCGAGCTTCTCCCAGCTCAGCCAGAAGACCCACTACGCCAAGTCGTCGTGGGAGCGGTGGGTCAACGGCAAGCAGTTCCCGCCGCGCGACGCCGTCGAGAGCCTCGCGAGGCTCTGCGGGACCGACCCCGGGCCGCTGCTCGCCCTCTGGGACGCGGAGGACGTACGGCGCGCCGCCCCGGCCCCGGGACCGGGACCGGAATCCGACACGGTCGCGGCCCCGGAATCCGGCGGGGTCGAGCACGGGGAGGTCGAGCGCGGGGAGGTCGGTCCTGGCGAGGCCGGGCCCGGGGGCGGTGTGCCCACCGGGGCCGATGTGCCCGCCCGGGACGGTGGGTCCATAGCCGGGGAAGAGCCTTCGGCCGCCGTCCCCGTTCGTCGTAAACGCCGCGCCCTCTGGGGCTCGTTCGCCCTGGCCGCCCTTCTGATCGGCGGTGTGGGCGCGTACGCCGTCGCCGCCTTCTCCGGCGACGAGGAGCCGACGATCCCGGAGCCGGCCCAGGCCGTGAAGGTCGTGGGCCCGGCGACCGGCTGCACCCTCACGGCCTGCGAGGGCCGCGATCCGAAGAAGATGAACTGCGGCGCCGACGCGGTCACCGTCCGCACCGCCGCCATCCCTCCGGACCTCGTCATCGAGCTGCGCTACAGCAAGGCGTGCAAGGCCGCCTGGGGCCGGATCTCCTTCGCCGAGGTCGGCGCCACCGTCGTCGTCAACAACTCCGACGGCGCCGCCCAGGCGGATGTCGTCCACTACGACCGCGACGTCTACACCCCGCTGATCGCAGCCCCGGACCACGGCTCGGTCTTCGCCTGCGCGGACCTTCCGAAGAAGAAGGACACCAAGGACAACGCGCCCACCTGCACGGGCCGTTTCATCCCGAGCCGGGAGCAGGGGCAGCCGTAGCCGTAGTCGTAGTCGTCACCACGGGCGTGGTCATGCTGAGGCTGTGGCTGGAGCAACAGCCTTGCTGGGGACGGCAGTTCGATTCGAAGGGTCAGCTCTTGGCCGCGAGCACCTCGCGCGCCGCCTTGTCCTGGCGGGCGAGCAGGGACGTCCAGTCCTTCGTGACGGCCGGGTTGCGCTTCAGCCATTGCTCCTGCATGGCGGCGAGCCGGGTGTACGCGACCGTCAGATAGCCCGTCTCGCTCTTGCAGCGCAGGTCGGACTTGAGGACGTCGCGGCCCTTCAGACGGGCCTTCTGGTCCGGCAGCGTCTGGAGGAGCGTCTCCGGGTCGCGCTGCGCGGGGAAGCCGGCCCGGTCCATGCACTGCCGCCAGCGGCCGGTCGCGCTCTGGAAATCCGGGTCCTTCTCCACCGCCGCGCGCGCCTGCTCCTGGCCCTCGAAGAGTTCGATCTGCACCTGGAGCCAGCGCGGCCGTCCGTCCCCGAGCATCCGGATCTCGGCATCCGCGAGGCACCCGTTGCCGGGCCGGGACACGCTCATGCCGGCCGTGCCCTTCACGGTCACGCGCTTCGCCTCGTCGCCGAAGAGAGCCTTGCCGAACGCCGGGGATGCCTCCGGGCTGCCGGGCT
This sequence comes from Streptomyces sp. NPDC046203, assembly GCF_040646255.1. Lineage (NCBI taxonomy): Bacteria > Bacillati > Actinomycetota > Actinomycetes > Kitasatosporales > Streptomycetaceae > Streptomyces > Streptomyces sp. NPDC046203. The sequence continues at coordinate 62,674 of NZ_JBEYZX010000037.1, forward strand.
TCGGGGGAGTCTCCCCGGCTTCCGGGGGCGTGGGAGTGGTCGCGGAAGGAGGCGTCTCCAGGCCGAAGGGCCGGGGCCGCGCGTCCTCGTCGGCACCCGCCGGGGGAGTGGCCTTCGGGGCGTAACGGAAGCCCTTGTCGGCCATACAGTCGATGGCGTACCGCCGCTGGGCCTCGGCGCTGCGGGCCTGGGCGGCGTCCCAGGCGAAGATCTTGTCGGTGACGGGCGGCAGCTTGTGCAGCCGTTCGAGCCCCGCCGTCGTCGCGAGGGGCTCGTCGGACCGCTTGGGCGCGCCGGAGGTCAGCACCGTCGCGCCGACGACGGCCGCTCCGCCGGCCAGGACGGCGGCGAGGGTGAGCAGGGCGCGAGGAGGACGGCGGGTCCCGGGCATGGTCGCGGACGCCTTTCGTCGGAGTGCGGAGTGCGGAGTACGGAGTGCGGTGGACGGAAATCGGAGGAAGAGGAAGAAAGAGGAAGTAGGGAGCGGAAGAGCGGACGGGGACCGGCACACCCCTGTAGCGCCGGGCCCCGTTCACACGTCAGGCCTTGAACACACCTCGGGTCGGTTCACGCGCCGGGCGCGTGCACCGGTCGGCGATGGATCAGAAGCACTTGATCGTCGTCGACGGACGCAGCAGGAGCGAGCTGGCCTGGGCCTCCTGCGAGGCGGTGAGACGGCCGTAGTTGACCTGGCTGCCCGGGTTCACGCAGAACAGCAGACCGCCGCCGTAGTTGATGTCGCGGTAGTAGTGGCTCTCGTAGCCGCCCGTGCTGGAGTTGCTGGCCGCGCGCACGTTGTCGTTGACGTTCTCGCCGCTGCCCGGCGTCGGGTAGTTGTCGGTGAAGTAGTCGTCGGTGAAGTTGGGGTCGCTGTTGTAGTAGTTGTGCGCACCGCTGTCGCCGATGCCGGCCCAGTACGCGCAGTGGTACCCGTCCTTGCACATGTATCCCGCGGCCGCCGTGCCCGCCGTGGCGATGCCGGCGCCGACGAGCAGCGCGGTGGCGGTGACGACCGCCGCGGTCTTCTTGCGGATCCCCGTGCTGATGCCCATGGTTCGTTCCTTCTTCTCTGTACTGCGAAATCAAGAAGTCGCCGCGCACACGGTCGTACGCGACGACGCCAGCGTCGCACCGGCCGCCCGCGCCGGTATTGGACGAAAGCGCGAGGTCGGGAGGGTCGTACCGCCGCGTGCGGAGCGGTGCGCTCAGCCCGCGATCCAGGCGGCGTTCGCCGTGCCGCCCGCCGCCAGCCACCGCCCCGGCGGCATGCCCGTCAGTTCCTTGAACTCCCGTCCCAGATGGGACTGGTCGTAGAAGCCGCACACCGACGCGGTGTCCGCTGCCCCGCGCCCCGCCGTCAGCTCCTCGACGGCGTGCCGCAGCCGCAGCACTCGGGCGAGCCGCTTGGGCGAGAGCCCGATCTGCTCCCGGAACCGGCTCTCCAGGTGCCGAAGGCTCCAGCCGGTCCGGTCCGCGACCTCGCGGATCCGCATATGGCCCTGCGCCTGGTGCAGCAGCCGCCACGCCTCCAGGACCGCGGGGGCGACCGTGTGCTCGGGCGCCGCGTCGGCCGTCCACGCGAGCAGGGTCTCGTCGAGCAGGGCGAACCGCTCGTCCCAGCCCGGCGCGTCCGCCAGCCGTTCGCCCAGCGTGCGGCAGCGTGCGCCCAGGACGTCCGCGGGGTCGGTCAGGACGTCGCCGAGTTCCGCGAGCGACGCGCCACCGAACAGCCGGTACGCCGCCCACGGCGCCAGGGCCGTCTCCACCCCGTGGAACTCACCGCCGTGCCCGAGCACCCGGGCACGGGTGTGCAGCCCCGACACGACGGACGCGTGCCGCGCGGCCCCGGCGCCCGGCCGGCCCCCGCCCACCCTCAGCTCGCCGCCGAAGCCGATGAGGAGCGACACCCGCCCGCTCGGCACGACAAGCCGCTCCTGCGGCACCCCCGCCCGCGCCCGGAAGCCGCGGTACGACCCGATGCCCGCGCGCAGCCGCGGGTCCGGCGCCTTGATGAACCACTCGCAACGACCGCCCCCTGTACACACCCGGTGTCTGACCATCGACCCCTCGAACCTCCCCCACCCGGAACCGTCCCGGGCCGGTGATCCACTGTCCGATTGGCCGCCGGGCGGAGGCCAGAGGTGCGGCCGTCCCAGGGACGCCGAGGGACGTCCCACGGCTCTGACCTGCGAAGATCCGGAGGGGGGAGGGGGAGGAAGGGATGGCGTACGTCGTACCCGGGCCCCCTGGGCAGGCGCCCTGGCTCAGGCGCGTGTCAGGTCCGCCAGGGTACGGAGTGTCATCGGGTCCGGCGCCGTGACCAGCAGGTCCGTCACCGGGCCCTTCCGCCACTCCTCCAGCCGTGCGGCGATCCGTTCCCTCGGCCCGACGAGGGAGATCTCGTCGGCGAAGGCGTCCGGTACGGCGAGGACCGCCTCGTCCCGTCGCCCGGCCGCGAAGAGGTGCCGGACGCGTCGGGCCTCGGCCCCGTATCCCATGCGTGTCATGAGGTCGGCGTGGAAGCTGCGGGCCGCGTGCCCCATGCCGCCGATGTAGAAGCCGAGCATCGCCTTGACGGGCAGCAGCCCCTCCGCCACGTCCGCGCAGACCCGCGCCCGCACCAGCGGCGCGACGAGGAAGCCGTCCCGGACGTCAGAGCCGTCCGCCGCCAGGCCGTAGACCTCGGCCCAGCGAGTGGGCGACCAGTACAGCGGCAGCCAGCCGTCGGCGAGGGCGAGGGTCTGGGCGACGTTCTTGGGGCCCTCGGCGCCGAGGAGGACGGGCAGGTCGGGCCGGAGCGGGTGGGTGATCGACTTGAGGGGCTTGCCGAGTCCGAGTCCGAGTCCGAGTCCGAGTCCGAGGCCGAGGCCGCCGAGCCCGGGTCCGGTGCGGTTGCCGGTGTCGCCGGGGCCGGCGCCGGTGCCTGGCCCGGGGTACGGATGCGGGTGGTAGCGCCCGTCGAGCGTGACGGGCCCTTCGCGGCGCAGCACCTGCCGGACCACGTCCACGTACTCGCGGGTCGCGGTCAGCGGTGAGCGCGGGAACGGCCGGCCGTACCAGCCCTCCACCACCTGCGGCCCCGAGAGCCCGAGCCCGAGCAGCATCCGCCCGCCGGAGAGGTGGTCGAGGGTGAGCGCGTGCATCGCGGTCGCGGTCGGGGTCCGGGCGGCCATCTGCGCGACCGCCGTGCCGAGCCGGATCCGGGAGGTGTGCGCGGCGATCCAGGTGAGCGCGGTGAACGCGTCGGATCCCCAGGCCTCCGCCGTCCACACGGAGTGGTAGCCGAGTCGTTCGGCCTCGCGGGCCAGTTCGAGGTGGGTGGGGGAGGGGCCGCGTCCCCAGTAGCCGAGGGCGAGTCCGAGACGCATGCCGGGCAACCTTTCTGACGTGACGTCAGTTCGCTTGCGCCCGGCGACTGTACGGCAACGGCCCCCCACCCGGAAGAGATCCGGATGAGGGGCCGTCGACGAAGAGGGACCCGGTGGGGCGGGGCGGCGAGCCGCGCCCGTCCCGCCCGCGATCGGCCAGGCGGCTCAGCCGCGCTGGATGCCGGTGGTGTCCTGGAGTACGCCGCGCCGCCCGTCCTGCGTCTGGGCGACGAGCGCCTGGCCGCGCTGCTCGACGGCCAGGTACCAGGTGCCGGGGGCCAGTTCGGCGAGCGGGGCCGAGCCGCCGTCCTCGCCGTACAGCGGGCGGGCGACGGGGACCGCGAACCAGAACGGCGCGAAGTCCGCCGCCGGAGCCTGCGCGTGGGCCGGAGCGGCCTGCTCCTGGGCCTGCGGCTGCGGCTGCGGCTGGGAGTGCTGCTGGGCCGCGGCGCCGTAGGGCTGGCCGCCGCCGAGCGAGGGGTCGGGCTGCGCGGCGTACGGCTGCTGCTGGGCGCCCGGGTAGCCGTAGCCGCCGGGTGCGCCCTGCTGGCCACCGAGGTGACCGGGCATGCCGGCCTGACCGGGCTGGCCGGGCTGGGCCGCGTACGGCTGCGGGGTGCTCGGCCCGGCGGCCGGGAGCAGCGGGGCCTGCAGGGCCGGGACGAGCGGGCCCGCGATGGCTCCGCCGGCGAGGACGAGCGAGGCGATGAGGCCGAGGATCAGGCCGGCACCGGCGTTGTTCGCCTCGAAGACCCACATCAGCAGGGTCCAGGCGGAGGCGACGGCGAAGGAGACGCCGACCTGGCCGAGTTCCAGACCGACCACCTTGCGCTGCCGCATCTGGGGCATGGTCCGCGAGGCGACCACGAGGGCGGCGCCGGCGATGCCGAGGAGGAAGGAGCCCCAGCCGAGCGGGGACACCTCCCACGAGAACGCCGAGTCGAACGCGTCGCACGCGTTGCCCGGCAGGTCGCAGCCGGAGATGCCGAGGAACGAGGCGATGAACAGCACCACCGCTGCGCCGATCAGCACGCCATCGCCTCGGGTGAGGGAGCGGATATTCACGTAAAAGAATCCTTCGTCGGGTCGTCTCGTCGGGGTGGTGCGAAGCGCGGGGGCGCCCCCGCCGCCGGGGCGAATCTATCGTCCGGCGGTCCGCCTGGCGGTTCTACCCCTGGAGGTAGGCCTCGATGCCGTCGGCGATCCCCCGCGCCGCCTTCTGGCGCCAGCCGGCGTCCGTCAGCAGGGCGGCGTCCTTCGGATCGCGCATGTTGCCGCATTCGAGGAAGACCTTGGGCACGGTGGAGAGGTTGAGCCCCCCGAGGTCGTTACGCACGTCCAACCCGGTGCCGGAACCGATGTAGTTGGCGGGCCTGGTGCCGGTGGTCCGGGCGAAGTGCGTGACGAGCTTCTCACCGAGGGTACGGGACGGGGCCACGATCGCACCGGTGTCGGCGGCCCCGTCCTTCACGCGTGCGGGGAGGATCACATGGAACCCGCGGTTGCCGGTCGCCGATCCGTCGGCGTGGACGGAGACGACGGCGTCGGCCTTCGCGGCGTTGCCGATGCGGGCGCGTTCGTCGATGCAGGGGCCGTAGGGGCGCTCGGCGTCGTGGACGAGAACGACCTCGGCGCCCTCCTTTTCGAGGAGATCGCGCAGACGGTGTGAAACATCCAGGGTGAAGGTGGCCTCGGTGTAACCGGCGTTGGTGGAGGTCCCCGTGGTGTCGCATTCCTTGCGGGTCGTCCCGATATCCACCTTCTTGTTGATTTCGGTGGAATGCCGGAAGTTCCCTGGGTTGTGGCCCGGGTCGACGACGATCACGCGCCCGGCGAGCGGCCGGTCGGCCGTCGGCGTGGCACTGCCGGAGCGGGCGGGCCCGGACTGGCTTGGATGGGCCGATTCCCGTGCGCCGGCGGACTCGGTGCCCTGGGATCCGGCGGCTCCGGCCGGGCTCCCGGCCGGGGAGTCCTTGGCGTCGGAGGTCGTGGCGCCGGGGGCGTCCGAGGACTGTGGCACCGGGGTCGCGGCGCCGCCGCACGCGGTCAGGGCGAACGGGAGTACGAGCGGCAGGGTGAGGGTGAGGAGCTTGCGATGGTGGTACGGCACCTCGCGACCGTAGCGGTTTCCGGCCAGGAATGCCCGTAGCGGAACCAAGCCGGTGGAAGGTGTGTGAGGGGAAAGTGAAGGATGTGCGGCACGCACCGGTGCGACGAACTAGCGTGACCGGACAGTGTGATGAACAGAGGGGGGACCGGTGGCCGGGGACCAGCACGACCACGGCGGCGACGGAACGACGGGGCGGGACGGGCGTACGGGCGACGGTGGGGCCGCCCCGGCGCCGCGGCCACCCGTACAGCCTTCAGCGCGACCGCCCGTCCATGACGCGATTCCGCCCGGGTACGAGCCCGCGCGGTCGGGGGAGCGCGCGGCGGGCGAGGTGACGGACGCGGAACCGAACGACGCGGTGCCGGAGGCGAAGGATGCCGTGCCGGGGGCGGCGGAAGCGGCTCAGGCGCCGGGGGTCCCTGAGGTCCCGGAGGTTCCGGAGGTGAACGACGCCGTGCCGCCGGGCTACGAGCCGGTGCGGCCCGCGAGCGGCGCGCTGCCGGAGGCGGGCGAGGCGCCCGCGGCCACGCTCGCGCTCACCCCCGTACCCGCGCCCACACCCACCCCCGCGCAGCCGATGACACCTCCGCCGTCGGCGCCTTCCCTGCCTCCCACGCCTCCCGCGCCGCCCGTGCCTCCCGTGCCTCCCGTCCAGGGGGAGAACGGAGCGCCCGCACCCGCACCCGGATTCGGGCCGCCGATGGCGGCGCCGGGCGGGTTCGGCGTACCGGAAGCTCCCGGGGTTCCCGGCGCGCCCGGAACCCCCGGCCAGGGCGCGGTCCCGCCGGGGTACGGGACACCCCAGCCCGGTTACGGCGGTTACGGCGGCTACGGCGCCGCCCCTCAGCCCGGCTACGGCGCGATACCCCCGGCGTACGGCGCGGTCCCGCCCGGCCAGGGCGCCCCGCCCCAGGGCCCCGGCGGGTTCCCGCTGCCGCCCATGCCCCCCGGACCGTCCGTCCCGCCCCCGCCGCCCGGCCCCGCGAACCCCGCGCAGGCCGCCGCCGTGGCCCTCCTCAACCTCTCCTGCCTGGGCCTCGGTTACGTGCTGCTCAAGCAGTGGGTGTTCGCCGTCGTCTGCTGGGCGGTCACCGTCGCGCTGCTCGTGGTGGCCCTGCCCGCCGACCCCGACGGCATCCCGCTGGGCGTCCTCGTCGCGTTCGGCGCCGTCCACCTCCTCGCCGCCGCCGACGGCGCCCGCCGCGCGTTGCGCGCCCGCCCGGAGGACCTGGCCCTGCCGAGCCGGCGCAAGCTCGTCCTGCCGGTCGCGCTCGCCCTGTTGCTGGCCGTTCCTGGCGGGGGGACCTTCGCGTACGGCGTGGCCCACGACGCGGCCGTCGAACAGCAGCTCCTCGACCGGCTGGCCGTCGCCGACAAGAAGGTGAAGGACAGCGCCGACGAGCCCTTCGAGTCGGTCAGGGCCACCTACCGCGAGGCCCTCGACACGTATCAGGAGATCGGCACCAAGCACTCCGGTACGCAGGCGGCGGAGAAGGTCCCGATCCGGATCCAGACGTACTACAAGACCGTCTCCGCCCCGTACGACCGCGAGGACTTCTGCGGCTCCATCGCCGCTCTCAAGCACCTGCGGGCCCTGCCCGCCCTGGTGGACAACAGGCTGATCGGCAACCTCGCCGGCAAGGCCGACGACCCGCTGGCCCACTCGCTGTACGAGTGCGGGACCCGCTCGATCGGTGCCTCCGGCACCGAGCAGACGGCGGCCGACCAGCTCAACGAGGTGATCGGCACCTTCCCGAAGTCGCCCTACCCCGCGCGCATCGAACCGGCCCTCCGCGCGAACCTGGCCGCCCGCGAGAACAGCGGCGACTCCACGCCCTGCGAGACGGCCGAGGAACTGCGGCGCTTCGGCGCCACGGTGGGCCGGCTGCCCGGCGAGACGTACGGAGCGCTCGGCAAGGACGTGAGCCGGTCCACCTGGCGCAGTGAATTCGGCTGCGGACTCGACCAGTTCAAGAAGAAGGAGTACGACGAGGCGATCTCCACCATGGACGCCTACGTCAAGAACAACGGGTCCAGCCCGAAGGCCGACCAGGCCCGCAGCGTGTCCATCGCGGCGGAGATCGCCAAGGAGACCCCGGCCGCCGGCAAGAAGGTCCCGTCCGGCGCGACGGAGGGCTCGGGCCAGACGATGGTCGTCAGCAACGACGGCCCCGGCGAGGTCCAGCTCCTCTTCACCGGCCCGGTCACCGGCCGCGTCACCATCCCGTCCTGCGGCTCCTGCAAGTCCTACCCGGCCATCGTCGCCCCCAAGGGGGGCGTCAAGCCCTGCTCCGGCTCCTCCTCGAAGTACCCGAAGCGGACGCTGCACCTGCCGGTGGGCAACTACCAGTTCCTGCAGAAGCGCAGCAGCACGCGCACGTCGGCCGAGGTGAAGAAGGCGAGCAGCGACAAGATCGAGGCGGGGTACTCGTACACGAACTGTCTGTACGTGACGTCGTTGTACTAGGGCGTGTTTCGAAAGTAGCTCCGTCCGCCCGGAGGGCGGGGCCTGCGGCGTCTGGTGCGTGCGATCGCAAGGCGGAGGATCATCCTCGTAC
>NZ_JBEYZX010000038.1:0-69439 GCF_040646255.1 Streptomyces sp. NPDC046203
CGCAGCGTGGGGGCACCTCCCGTGCCCGAAGGGCTACGGGGGAGGGCGTGCCAGGCGTCGCGGGCCAGGAGGGACTTTCGAAACACGCCCTAGGCCGACGCCTCCGCCGCCCGGATCGGCGGGACCGGCGCGGGCATCGGCCTCCTGGAGCGGCTGCTCGTCGCCGACGCCGCTCTGACGGCGCTTCAGCGGGAAGTGGTCGTCGCACGGACCCGCGGTGCCGGGACGGAGCGGCGGCACGATCCGGCGGAGGGCTGTGGGACCGGCCGGCGGAGCGGATCGCGACCGTCCCCGCGCACGAGTACGAGCGGCTGCGGCGCGTCGCCGAGTCGCGCGGTCACCGTGTCGACTCCACCCATCCGCCCACTCATCTGCGACGGAACCTGCTGGCCGAGACCGCCGCGGGCACCGGGACGGCCGCACGCACCGAGACCGCCGCACGCGCCGAGACTTCCCCGAGCATGGGGACGTCCGTGGGCACGGGGACGTCCGTGGGCAGCGGAACCACCGCACCCGGCGCCGTCCTTGTCGTCGGCGAGTCCCGCTCGGCCGCCGTGGACGCCGAACTGGCCGAACCGGCGCGGAAGGTGGCGCGCCGGGTCCTCGACGGCTACGGCGCCTGACCAAGCCCGCGGGGCGCCACCGGGTGCCGGGCCCGCCGCCCGGTACCCGGTGGCCGCCACCCCTCGCGTGTTACCTGCTGGTACGTCATGATGGCGGCCGACCATCCACACGGCCCCGGGCGAGGTAACGGTGACGACCATCGACATACGGAACACGGTGCACGCCTTCCGGGACGACGCCCTGGGGGAACACGACGCCGTCGGGCTCGCGGCGGCGATCCGGCGTGGCGAGGTCGGGGCCGACGAGGCCGCCCGGGCCGCGGCCGAGCGGGTCCGGGAGGTGGAGAGCAGACTGCACGCGGTGCAGGTGCACGTCGACAGCCCGCGCCCGGCCACCGGCGGCCCGGGACTGCTCACCGGCGTCCCGACTTTCGTCAAGGACAACAGTGACCACCGCGGGCTGCCCACCGGTCACGGCAGCGCCGCCTTCACCCCGCGAGCGGCCGGCCAACACGCCCCGTTCGTGCGGCAGTTCGTCAGCACCGGGGTCACCGTGCTCGGCAAGACCCGGCTGCCCGAGTTCGGCTTCAGCCCCAGCACGGAGTACGAGGGGGACGCCGAACCCGTCCGCAACCCCTGGCACACCGGCCACTCGGCCGGTGGCTCCTCCGGCGGCAGCGCCGCCCTGGTGGCCGCCGGCGCGGTGCCGATCGCGCACGCCAACGACGGCGGCGGCTCGATCCGCATCCCCGCCGCGGCCTGCGGACTCGTCGGCCTCAAGCCGACCCGCGGCCGGGTGGTCCCCAACGCCCAGAGCAGGCTGCTCCCGATCGACCTGGTCAACGACGGCGTCGTCAGCCGCTCCGTCCGCGACACCGCCACCTTCCTCGCCGCCGCCGAACGCTACTGGCGCAACCCCGCCCTGCCCCGGCTCGGTCTGATGGAGGGCCCCACGGGCCGCCGGCTGCGCATCGGCCTGCTGCTCGACTCCCCGGCCGGCGCCCGCACCGACGCCGCCACCCGGGCCGCCGTCACCGAGACCGCCACCCTCCTCGAATGCCTCGGCCACACCGTCGAACCCGTCGCACCGGCCCTCGACCCCCGTTTCACCGACGACTTCCTCACCTACTGGGGCATGCTCGCCTTCCTCATAGGCGCCACCGGCCGCACCCTCGGGCCGGACTTCGACCACCGGCGCATGGACGGCCTCAGCCGCGGGCTGCGCGCCCGGTACCTCGCGAACTGGCGGCACACCCCCGGCGTGCTGCGGCGCCTCGGACGCACCAAGGAGGCGTACGCCGCCGCGTTCCGCGGGTACGACCTGCTGCTGTCCCCGGTCCTCGCCCACACCACGCCCCCGATCGGGCGCCTCGGCCCGGACGTGCCGTACCCGGAGCTGATCGAGCGGATCCTCGCGTACGTCGCGTTCACCCCGATCGACAACGTCGTCGGCACCCCGTCCCTCTCGCTCCCGGCGGCGCGGACGACGGACGAGCAACTGCCCATCGGCGTGATGTTCGCGGGCCGGCCCGGAGCCGAACGGACGCTGCTGGAAGTCGCGTTCCAGCTGGAGGCGGAGCAGCCGTTCCGGCGGATCCAGGACGTCTGAGCGCTGGGCCGGACGGGAGGTCCGGACGGCGGGTCCGGACGGCGGGTCCGGCGGCCCGGTGGGTGCGGGCTCACGGACCGGCCAGGTCACCGTTCCGGATCGGGTTGCCGCGCCGGATCCGGATCCGGATCCGGAACGGGTACGGGGCCGGGCAGCGGGCCCGGCTTCGGATACGGATCGGGGCGGGGCGTGGGCGGCTGCGGGTCGGGTTCGGGCCTCGGCGGCGCGGGCGGCGGCGGATCCGGTCCGCCCGGCGCGGGTACCGGCCCCGGCGCCGGTCCGGGCTGCGGTCCGGGCCCCGGTGCGGGGGTGGGACTCGGGGGCACGGGATCGTTCGGAGGGTGACCCATGGTTCTCGCCTCGCTCCTCCTGTCTCCTCCGGCTCCGGCGGGTGCCGGGCCGGACATCCGGGCGGCCGTTCGGGCGCGCCGCCTCAGAGGTCCCGGATCCGGGCGGCCAGCTCCTCGCGGTGCCCGCCCAGCCAGGTCGCGAAGTCCTGGAGGCCGGGATACAGCGCCCGTACGGCCGCGATGTCGCGGGCGCCGGTGAAACGCTCCTCGCAGTCCGCGTAGAACTGGAACATGTTCCCCGACTCGTCGGCCCCGGGAACGTCCCGTGCGCGGTACGCGTCCGGAGTCAGCGGCCGGTACGCCACCGGCTCGCCCAGCGCCTCCGTCATCCGCGCGGCCATGTCCGCGACCGGCAGATGCTCGCCCGCGATGCTCACCGTGGCCGCGATCAGGTCGGTGCCCCGGTGCAGGACGGCCAGCGCGACATGGCCGATGTCGCCGACGGCGATCCCCGCGAGCCGCTTGTCGCCCATCGGCATGTCGAGGACGAGGGTGCCGTCGTCGACGCGGTGCGGTCCGGAGCCGCCGAGCAGGTTCTCCCAGTAGTACGTGGCCCGCAGGAACGTCGTCGGAACCCCCGCGTCCCCGAAGAAGGCGTCGGCCTCCGCCTTGGCGTCGAAGTGCGGGACCTTGTACGAGCCCTGCAGCGTCGGCATGCGCGGGTCGTCGACGGGGACGCACGCGCGGGTGTCCTCCAGCGTGGACCAGATCGCGTGCTGCACCCCGGCGTGCCCGGCGGCCCGGGCCAGATGGCCGGCCTGCGCCTTCTCCCGCTCGGCCGACCCGTGCTCCCAGAAGTTCGTCACCAGGAACGCGCCGTACACGCCCTCGAACGCCGGCCCCAGACTCTCCGGCTCGTCGAGGTCCGCCCGCACCACCTCGGCCCCCAGCCGCTCCAACTCCTTCGCCGCCGCTGAGTCGGGCCGGCGGGTGAGCGCGCGGACGGCGAACTCGCCCTCGGGATCGGCGAGAATGGCCCGCGCCACGCCGCCGCCCTGGTTCCCGGTCGCGCCGCACACGGTCACGATGCGCTTGTCCGTCATGCTTCCGGATCCTCCTCCTTCGATCTCCTCCGGTGTTCACCAGGGGCGGACGGCCCCCGCGGACACCTGCGACAGCCGACGTCCGCGACGGCTCGCGCCCGCGACAGCCGGCGCGCGCGACATCGCGAGATCGGATGCCCGCGAAGGCGCCACACCCGCCGCTCGCGCGCGCGGATGAACGCCGAGCGCTCCGGCCGCCCATTCGGGCGGCTACCCGCCCGGCCGCCCGCCATGCCTCCGTGTCACCGGCCCGGGTGCCCGCGCCTGCCCGCGCCGGGGCTCACTGACCCAGCACGCGCTTGAGCTCGTCCTTGTTCATCGACGAGCGCCCGTGCACATCGCGCCGCTGCGCCTCCGCGTAGAGCTGGTCGTACGTCGGGCCCCGCGCGCCGCTGTGCGCGTGCTGCCCGCCGCGGCGCGAGGAGGACATGTCCTCCAGGGAGGTCCGGCTCGCCGTCCTGGACTCGCCCGCCCGGGCGCGCTCCTTGTTCACGGTCCGCGCGGCGATCTCTCGGGCGCGCTTCTCGCTCTCGCCCCGGTCCAGGGCGCTCTCCTTGATGTGCTCGTACTGCCGCTCTCGTTTGCTGCTCGATCCGCGCGGCATGGCCCTTCCTCTCTCTGGGGGAATCCGGGAACCGTGGGGCTGTGACGGGTCCCCGCGACGGGCCGCTGCCTCTTGCGCGGAGGTTCACGCGTACGGTCCGGGGGACCGGCCGGTTCCTCCGATGATCGTCATGGCGCGGCCGATTCCGCCACTCGACGTGCCACCCGGCGCCCGCTCCTTCGGCCCCGGCCGGATCCCTGCGAGGAGGGGAGTGGGGGAGGAGAGGCCGGAGCCGGACCGCATGCGGGTGGAGACCCTGGCGGTGCTCCACCGGCGGACCCGTCCGTGCCGGTCCGCGCCTGACCGCGCCCGTCCGCTCCCGCTGCTCCCGGCGTCGTACGACCCGGTGGCGCGAGCGCGGCCCTCTACCGCCGGCGACGGGCCGGCCGTCGCCACCCGCGGCGGCCCTGCGACGGCGGGCAGGGGAGGTCGTCCCTCAGCCGTCGAACGCGCCGTGCCGCCCCGCCCCCGACGCGAAGCGTGCGGCGCCCGCCCCCGTCTCGCCCGCCGACAACGGCACCATGCCATGCCGGAGTTCGGCGTCCAGCGCCTCCGACTCGGGCCGGCCGTGCTGCTCCCGCACCGACAACCGATCGTGGCGCAGACACAGTTGGGGGAACGCCGCGATGTTCCGGGCGAGTTCCTCGGCCTCGGCGCGGGCCCGTCCGGGCGGGACGAGACGGTTGGCGAGACCGATCGCGTACGCCTCGGCGGCCGGGACCGGCCGGCCGGTCAGGATCAGGTCCATGGCGCGGCTCTCGCCGATCAGCCGGGGCAGCCGTACCGTGCCGCCGTCGATCAGCGGCACTCCCCAGCGCCGGCAGAACACCCCGAAGACCGCGTCCTCCTCGGCCACCCGCAGATCGCACCAGAGCGCCAGCTCCAGGCCGCCCGCCACCGCGTGCCCGGAGATCGCGGCGATCACCGGCTTCGTCAGCCGCAGTCGGGTCGGCCCCATCGGCCCGTCGCCGTCCGGCGCCACCCGGTTGCCCCGCCCGGTGCCGATCGCCTTCAGGTCCGCGCCCGCGCAGAAGGTGCCGCCCTCACCCCACAGCACGGCCACCGCCGCCTCGTCGTCCGCCTCGAACTCCCGGAAGGCGTCGGCGAGATGGCGGGCCGTCGGTCCGTCGACGGCGTTGCGGGCGGCGGGCCGCGACAGCACCACGGTCGTCACGGGCCCGTCCCGCTCCACCCGGACGGCGGGCGCGGTCTCCTCCTGGTCCGCCGGCGCGGCGGGGGTGTCGGTCATGGCGGCATTCTCGTGCGCCGGGACCCCCAGGGCCAGGAGGCAGGGGGCAGGGGCCGGGAGGCAGGGGCCCGGCTCCCGTCCTGCGTCCTCTCCGGCGTCCTCGCGCCGCCCGGTCCGGGGTGCCACGGGGCAGGTGGCCGGACCCGGCGGCTCACGCGCGGGTGCGGAGCCGGGCGCGGAGGGTCAGTCGGCGGCGGCGCTCGCGCAGGGCGCTCGTACGGCGGTCGAGTTCCTCCATCAGGCGCCGGCCGCGGTGGTCGGGGTCGAGCTCGTCGAGGATACGGTCGAGTTCGGCGAGCAGAGCCCCGTGCAACTGCCAGTGACGCGGGTCGCGCAGCGTCAGCGCCAGCAGGAGCTCGGCCGCGTGGGTACGACGGGCGCGGGCGGCCCGTAGCTCCTCGGCGAGGCGGTGCTCGGCGGCCTCCGCCGCCTCGCTGCCGCGCGCCGTGACGAGGACGGCGAAGCTGACGACGGCGTCCCCGGTGTACTCCGCCGTCTCCCGCAGCGCCAGAGCGGCGGGAGACGGCAACAGCACCGCGCCGGAGCGCGCCTTCGCCAGGTCGGTGACCGTACGGGCGAGGACGCGTACGACGACCGCGCAGATCTCCAAGGTGTCGAGCCCGGTGCGGAGCACGACGCGGTGCAGCAGCCCCTCCTTGACCCGGGGATTGAGCCGCAGGCTGTCCTCGGCCGTGCGCAGCGCCGCGTCCACCCCGGCGACATCGTCGTCCAGGCGCCGGGCCTCGTGCAGCCGGGCCGCCGCCCGCTCGACCGGGGTCGTCTCGGAGAACTCGTCCGCCACGTCGAGGAGGAGCCGGCGGGTCCGCCGGGCCAGCTCCTCGATCGACTCCCCGGCGGTGTCCACCCATACGGGTGGCGCGAGCACCAGATTGAAGAGCAGCCCGACGGCCGCCCCGATCAGCGTCTCCAGCACCCGGTCCCAGGCCGTGTGGGCGACCTGGGTGACGCCGAGCACCAGCATCGCGCTGATCGCGACCTCCGGTACGAACTCCTCGACGCGCACGACCCGCCCCACCACGAGCGACGCCAGGATGATCAGGGCGAGGCTCCACCAGGAGAGCCCCACGATCACGCTGAACGCGATCGCGATGAGAACGCCGACCACCACCGAGTTGACCCGGCGCAGGCTGGTGGTGAGCGTCGAGTAGAGCGTGACCTGGACGACCAGGAGCGCGGTGAGCGGGGCGGTGAGCGGTGCGGGTTCGCTGCTGAGCCAGAGTGCGACGACGTACGACAAAGTGGCCGCCGCAGTCGAGCGGACCGTTTGCACGGTGAACGGATCGCGCCGCAGCCGTGCGACGAGCCGGGCGTGGCGGGACGCGGGTCCGGTGCGCCGCCGAGGTGCCTGTGCCACGTACTCCCTCCTTCGGGTCGTCGTGCCCCGGCCCACCGGCTCCTCGTGTTCCTTGTGTTCCCCGTGTCTCTCGTGTTGCTCGTGCTCGTGCCGGGTCTCTTCGCGCCGGGCCTTCGGTCCCCGACGCCTGCCCCGGTCCGGTGGACCGTATGCGCCCGGTCGGCGGACGGTCTCGTGGTGGGACCGCCGTCTCCCGCCCATGCTGGACGTGCCGCCCGAAAGCCGCGCGGCGCGAACCGCTGGGCCGGGCCCCGCCGCGCGTGAAGCCCGAGTCGTACGACGGCGGGCGGAGCGCACGAAGGCGGGTGAGGCGTACGAGGAGTACGAGGAGCGCGACGGCGTACGAGCCGCACGGGCAGGAACGAGCACCCGACGAACGAAAGGGAACCGGAAAGGGGACCATGACCGCGAAACCGCCACCGGCCTCCTCCGGGCCCGGCCCCGTGAGTATCGGAACCGTGACCACCGCCGTCCCGGCCCGGCTGGACCGGCTGCCCTGGTCGCGCTGGCACTGGATGATCGTCGTCGGCCTCGGCACCGTCTGGATCCTGGACGGTCTGGAAGTCACCATCGTCGGCAATATCGCCGGCCGCCTCGCCGAACCCGGCAGCGGTCTGCACATCACCGCCGCCCAGGTCACCGGCACGGCCGCCGCCCTCTATGTCGCCGGCGCCTGCGCCGGCGCCCTGTTCTTCGGCTGGCTCACCGACCGGCACGGCCGCAAGAAGCTGTTCATGGTCACCCTGGCCGTCTATCTCGCCGCGACCGCGCTCACCGCGCTCTCCTTCGAGGCGTGGTGGTTCTTCCTCTTCCGTTTCCTCACCGGCTTCGGCATCGGCGGCGAGTACGCGGCCATCAACTCCGCCATCGACGAACTCATCCCGTCCGCGTACCGGGGCCGGGTCGACCTGATCATCAACGGCAGTTACTGGCTGGGCGCCATCGGCGGAGCGATGCTCTCCCTGGTGATGCTGAACACCGGCATCTTTCCCGAGGACGTGGGCTGGCGGCTCAGTTTCGCCCTCGGTGTCGTCCTCGGACTCGTCATCCTTCTCGTCCGGCGGCACGTGCCGGAGAGTCCGCGCTGGCAGTTCATCCACGGCCGGGGCGAAGAGGCCGAACAGCTGGTGGGCGAGGTCGAGCGGGCCGTCGAACGGGAGCACGGCCACCGGCTGCCGGCCCCGCGCGGCACCCTCACCATCCACCAGCGGCGCGCCATCGGATTCGGGGTCGTCGCGAAGACCGTCTTCCGCCGCTATCCGCGCCGTGCGGTGCTCGGCCTGTCGCTCTTCATCGGGCAGGCGTTCCTCTACAACGCCATCACCTTCGGCTTCGGCACCATCCTCATCACCTTCTTCGACGTGCCGACCGACCGCACCGGCTACTACTTCGCCGTCATCGCCGCCGGCAACTTCGTCGGCCCGCTGCTGCTCGGCAAGCTGTTCGACACCGTCGGACGCCGGATCATGATCTCCTCCACGTACCTTCTCTCCGGCGTCCTTCTCTTCGGTACGGCCTGGCTCTTCGGGCGCGGCACACTCACCGCGACGACCCTGACCGTCTGCTGGTGCGTGGTGCTGTTCTTCGCGTCGGCGGGCGCGTCGAGCGCCTATCTCACGGTTTCGGAGATCTTTCCGATGGAGACCCGGGCGATGGCCATCGCCTTCTTCTACGCCATCGGCACGGCCGCCGGCGGTATCAGCGGCCCGCTGATCTTCGCCGAACTCACCACGTCGGGCGTGGTGTCCGACACCGTCGTGGCCTTCCAGATCGGCGCGGGCCTGATGTGCGCGGCGGGCCTGGTGGCGGCGTTCCTCGCCGTCGACGCCGAGCGACGTTCTCTGGAGGACATCGCCACCCCTCTGTCGGCCGAGCCGGAGCGCTGAGGCCGGGAGGCGGGGCGGCGGCCGGGGGACCGGCGTACGCACCCGTTCTCCGCCCCTGCCCCTCTTCGCCCTGCCGTCGTCCCCTGTCACAGGAAGGCGTGCCGCTCGCCCCGGTAGGTGGGGACGGCGTCCACGATCCGGTCGCCCTCGACGAGATGCAGGGTCTCGACCCGCTCGCACAGTTCCCCCGCCTTGGCGTGCCGGAACCACACCCGGTCGCCGAGCCGCAGCCCGTCCGCGGCCGGCCCGGTCAGCGGGGTCTGGACCTCGCCCGCGCCCTCGGCGGGCAGCATCCGCAGGCCCGGCGGATGCACCGGCAGCGGCAGCCGGTCCGGGCCCGGCGCCCCGGAGGCGACCCAGCCGCCGCCGAGGACGGTGACATGCCGGGGCGCCGGCCGGCGGACCACGGAGAGCGCGAAGTACGCGGCGGGCAGCGGGCGGAAGCCGCGGTAGTGGTCGAACAGGGCGGGCGCGTAGACACCGGATCCGGCGCCCAGTTCGGTGACGGCCGGCTCGGCCGAGGTCGACTCCAGACTGCCGGTGCCGCCCCCGTTGACGAACTCCAGCGGCGCCACCGCCCGTACGGCGCGGATCGCGGCGGCGCGGCGGGCGCGCAGCTCACGGACGGACACCCGCTGCACGAGCCGTACGGCCGCGCGCATCGCGCCCGGCCCGGGCTGGTCGTCGCCGACACCGGCGATCTGTCCCTCGTACGCCATCACGCCGACGAGTCTCAGCCCCGGCCGGGCCAGGACCGCGCGGGCCAGCGCGGCGGCCTGCTCGGGGGCGTGCAGCGGCGAGCGGCGCATGCCGAGATGGACGCGACCGCCGAACAGGCGCAGCGAGGCATCGAGGTCCAGACAGACGCGCACCGGGGCACCGGACCGGCCGATCGCGTCGGCGATCAGGTCGAGATGCGCGACGGAATCGACCATCAGGGTGATGCGGGCGGCGGCCTGTTCGTCGGCGGCGAGTCGGCGCAGCGCGGGCAGGTCGGCGGTCGGGTAGGCGACGAGGATGTCGGTCCCGGGGGCGATCGCGCCCGCGCCGGCCGTACCACCCACCCTGGCCCTGCCGTCCCTGCCGTCCCTGCCGTCCCTGCCGTCCCTGCCGTCCGTGTTGCCTGGCGCCGTACCGGCCCGGCCCGCACCGATCAGGCCGCCACCGGCCGGATCCGCGCCGCCCCGGCCGGGCCCGTCCTGCGCCAGCCACAGCGCCTCCGGCAGCGTGAAGGCGAGGATGCCGGAGAAGCCCGGCATCCGCAGCACCTCGCCGATCAGGGAGCGGCAGCGCAGGGACTTGCTGGCGAGCCGGATCGGCTTGCCGCCCGCGCGCCGGACCATGTGGCCGGCGTTGGCACGCAGGGCCGCGAGGTCGACGACGGCGAACGGCGGCTGGAGACCGGCCGTCGCCTTCTCCAGATCGGCGAACCCCGCGGGGGAGACCGGGCGGACGGCCTGGGCTGGGGCGGGGACGGCGAAGACGTCGTCCGGCACGGCGCTGGGCATGGCGTGCGGCCTTTCCGAGGACAGGGGCGGAGGAGGAAGCGGCGGAGACGGCGGAGACAGCGGCGGCGGTGTGGGGCGGTGCGGGGCGGGAACCGCGAGGGGCGCGAGCCGTCCCCGAACCGGCCCCGGAAAGGCGGGGGGTGGCCCCGGGGCCGGATCGGGTACGGGGCGCCACGGTCTCTTGGTCGGTCGTCCAAGTCAAGGCGCGGGAGCCCTTGACTTGGACGACCGACCAAGTTCAGTCTTCCGGCGAGGTCCTGTCCGAGTGGCCGGAGTCGGGGCCGTCGCCACTCGGACGGGACCAGCCGTCGCCGGGCGTCCGGCGCCGGTCCGTCGATCGGGTCGAGAGGACTCCTGGCATGAGCAGCGTGTGGCGCAACTGGGCGGGCAACGAGGAGGCGCGGCCCCGGCGGGTCCTGCGCCCCACGGGTCCCGACGAGGTGGCCGCCGCGGTGAAGGACGCCGTGGACGCCGGCCTGCGGGTGAAGCCGGTGGGCTCCGGGCACTCCTTCAGCGGCGCGGCCGTCGCACCCGACGTCCAGCTCCTGCTCGACGGCATGGACGGGCTGTGCTCCCTCGACGAGGCCACCGGCCTCGTGACCGTCGAGGCGGGCATGCCGCTGTGGAAGCTCGGACCGTTGCTCGCCGCGCACGGCCTGGCCCTGGAGAACATGGGCGACATCGACCGGCAGACGATCTCCGGTGCCATCTCCACCGGCACCCACGGCTCCGGCGTACGGTTCGGCGGCATCGCGACCCAGGTCCGCGCCCTCGAACTGGTCCTCGCCGACGGCAGCGTGGTCACCTGCTCGCCCACCGAGCGGCCCGACCTGTTCGCGGCGGCCCGGGTCGGCCTCGGTGCCCTCGGTGTGCTCACCCGGGTGACACTCCAGTGCGTCCCGCTGTTCGCCCTGCACGCCCGCGACGCGGCCATGCCGGTCGGTGAAACCCTGGAGAGGGCCCAGGAGTTCGCCGACACCCACGACCACTTCGAGTTCTTCTGGTTCCCGCACAGCACCACCACTCTCACCCGGCGCTTCCGGCGGCTGCCCGGCGACGCGCCGCTGCGGCCGATCGGCGCGGTCGCCCGCCGTCTCGACGAGACCGTCAGCGGCCTCGGCTTCGAGGGCCTGAACCGCCTCGGCGCCCGCTTTCCGTCGCTGGTGCCGCCGATCGCCCGGTTCGCGGCACGGGCCATGTCCTCGCGCGAGTGGACCGACCACTCGTACAAGGTCTTCGCCTCGGTCCGCGATGTCCGGTTCCACGAGGGCGAGTTCGCGATCCCGCGCGAGCACGCGGCCGACGCGCTGCGCGAACTGAAGCGCTGGATCGACGCGCACGACGCGCGCGTGTCCTTCCCGCTGGAGGTGCGGTTCTCGGCCGCCGACGACATCTGGCTGTCCACCGCGCACGGCCGCGCCAGCTGCTACATCGCCTTCCACCAGTACCACCGCATGCCCTATCAGCGGTACTTCCGCGCCTGCCAGGACATCCTCGGCGACTTCGGCGGGCGGCCGCACTGGGGCAAGATGCACGATCTCGGTGCGGACGAACTCCGGTCCCGCTACGACCGGTTCGACGGTTTCACGGCTCTGCGCGACACGCTCGACCCGACCGGCGTCTTCGCCAACCCGTACCTCGACCGCGTCCTCGGCCCGGCCCCCGAGGCGCCGGTACGACGCCCCGCGTGACCTCGCCCGCGTGACTCGCTCCGGGAGCGGCGACCCGAGGGGGCGAGGTCCGGGCGAAGTCACGGCGAGCGGGCGGCGAGCCACGGCCGCCACGGCTCCCGGTCCACCGGAATCCGTCCCAGCCGAACAGCACCGCCACAAACTCTCGCGGTACGGCCCCCGGGTGCGGCAGGATGCGCGGCAGTGCGTCGCCCCGCCATGATCCTTCAGGAGCCCCCGTGATCCTTCGCAGTCCCCTCCCCGATGTCGCCGTGCCGGACGTCACCGTGCACGAGCTGCTGTTCGGCACACTCGGCGACGCGGACCGGGAACGGATCGCGCTCGTCGACGGGGTCAGCGGACAGACCCTCACCTACGGCGAACTCGCCGAGCGGATCGACCGGTTCGCCGGTGCGCTCGCCGCACGGGGGCTGCGTCCCGGTGACGTGGTGGCGCTCAACGCTCCCAACTGCCCGGAGTTCGCGGTGGCGTTCCACGGAGTCCTCCGCGCGGGCGGAACCGTCACCACCCTCAACGCCCTCTACACACCGGCCGAGATCACCGCACAGCTGCGCGACGCCGGAGCCGTCCGGTACCTCACGGTCGGCCCGCTGCTGCCCGCCGGACTCGCCGCCACCGCCGCTGCCGGACTGTCCGCCTCCCAGGTGTACCTGCTGGACGACGGCGCGGGCACGGACGGGACGTACGAGACCCTGCCCGCCCTGCTGGCCGAGGGCCGGCCCGCGCCCCGGGTGACCATCGATCCCGCGACCCACCTCGCCGCCCTGCCGTACTCCTCGGGCACCACCGGCCGTGCCAAGGGCGTCATGCTGACCCACGCCAACCTGGTCGCGGCCGTTCGCCAGAACGAGCCGGTGCTGCCGCAGAACTCCGAGGACACGGTCCCGGCGATCCTGCCCTTCTTTCACATCTACGGGATGAGCGTCATCCTCAACGGCACCCTCAGAGCGCGCGGGACGCTCGTCACCCTGCCGCGCTTCGACCTCGCCGAGTTCCTCCGCGTGATCCAGGAGTGGCGCTGCACCTTCCTCTATGTGGCGCCGCCGATCGCCGTCGCGCTGACCAAGCATCCGCTGGTCCGCGAATACGACCTGTCCTCGGTACGGTTGGTGGTGAGCGGGGCGGCGCCGCTCGACGAGGCGCTGGGCGAGGCGCTCGCGGCCCGGCTCGGCTGCCGGATGCTCCAGGGTTTCGGCATGACCGAGCTGAGCCCGGTCTCCCATCTCACCCCGGTGGACGGCAGTGTGTCGGTCGGCTCCATCGGCTTCGCCCTGCCGAACGTGGAGTACCGGCTGGTCGACCCCGAGACCGGGCACGAACTCGCGCCGCCCGCCGAAGGGCTGAGCGAGACGGGTGAACTCCAGGTGCGCGGACCGAATGTGATGGCCGGTTACCTGAACAACCCCGAGGCGACCGCCGAGACCATCCTGCCCGACGGCTTCCTGCGTACCGGGGACCTCGCCCGGCTCGGGCCGCGCGGCGAGGTGTACGTCGTCGACCGGCTCAAGGAACTCATCAAGTACAAGGGCTACCAGGTGCCGCCGGCCGAGCTGGAGGCGCTGCTGCTCACCCACCCGGCGATCGTGGACGCCGTCGTGGTCGGCTACCCCGACGAGACGGCCGGTGAACTCCCGCGCGCGTTCGTCGTCCGCCGCCCCGGGGCCGAGCTGACCGCGGACGAGGTCGTCGCGTTCGTCGCCGAGCGGGTCGCGCCGCACAAGAAGGTGCGGATCGTCGAGTTCACCGACACCGTGCCCAAGTCGGCGTCCGGCAAGATCCTCCGCAAGGACCTGCGCTCACTGCCCCTCGGAGCCGGCACCGGAGCCTGACCCGGCCCCCGCCCCGGCCGCCCCTCGATTCAGCTGTCGCCCTCCGGATCCGTCCCCGCCCCTGATCCGGGCGCGGGCGGGGCGGCGAAGTGGGCCAGGGCCGCCGCGGCCGGAGCGGCGATCGCCGGCCGCAGCGCGGTCCGTACATCCGGCGCGAAGTGCGGCGAGTGGTTGGGCGCCGGCGGCTCCCCGTCCGGGCCGGCGGCTCCCGCCACCCCCAGCATCCAGTACACCAGCGGGATCCCGGACTCCCCGTGGATCCCCGCCCCGGCGTCCCCGAACAGCGGGAAGTCCTCCGTCGCCGGCGACCCCGGCCATGGCAGCACCCGACCGGGCCCGAGCAGCCGCGCGTGCGCGCCCCACGCGGCGGCCGTCGCCGCCGGATCGCACCGCAGTGCCGCCGACCGGGACACCATCCTCACCTCCGGGTCGCGCGGCGCCCCCGAGGCCGCGCTCTCGGCGCGCACGATGCGGTGCACGGCCGCGAGCGCCCGCTCCAGTGCCGCTTCGTCCGCCGCCCGGACCCCGATCCCGAGCGTCGCGAGGTCCGGGATGACGTTGGCGGCGACGCCGGCCCGGAGCGTGCCCACGGTCAGCGTCACCGCCTCGGCGGGTGCCGACTCGCGGGACACGACCGCTTGCAGCCGGGTGACCACGGACGCGGCGGCCAGGACCGGGTCCACCGCCAGATGCGGGGTGGCGGCGTGCCCGCCCCGGCCGTGCAGCGTCACCTCCAGTACGGCGCCGGCCCCGGTGATCGGCGGGCCGCCGTCCGTCATGTGCGCGATGAGGCCGGACGGCAGCGGGGCGGCGTGCTGGGCGAGGACGACACCGGGCCGGCCGAACCGCTCGTACAGTCCGTCCCGCAGCATCGCCTCGGCCCCGGTCAGCGTCTCCTCGGCGGGCTGCCCCACCACCACGAGCGTGCCCTGCCACCGGCCGGACAGCGTGGCGAGCAGCTCCGCCGCGCCCGCCGCCGCCGCGAGGTGCAGATCGTGGCCGCAGGCGTGCATGGCGCCGTTCCGGCTGGCGTACGGCAGTTCCGTACGCTCCCGCATCGGCAGCGCGTCGAGCTCCGCCCGCAGCCACACGCTCGGCCCGGGCCCGTTGCGCAGCACCCCGACCACCCCGTGGCCGCCCACTCCCCGGGTGACGTCCAGACCCGCGGCGGTGAGCCGCTCGGCGAACCGGTCCGCGGTGCGGGCCTCCTCGCCGGACGGCTCGGGATGCGCGTGCAGGTCCAGATAGAGGCCGAGCGCCGGCCGCAGCACCTGCCCGGCCCGCAGGAGGAGATCCTCCCCACCGGGCCCGGCGCCAAGGGACTGCGGCATGGCGGAGGAAGGCGAGGAGACCGGCGAAGGGGTCGGGGAAGAAGGAGGGGGAACGGTCGGGGACATCGGCGTACTCCGGGGAGGGAACGGCCCCGGGCCTCCGTCGCGGCACGGCGGCGGAGGCCCGGAACAGGCGTACGGAACAAGAAGCGTGACGGACAGTCAGGTCACTGTCAGGGGAAGGGGTGCGGGGCCATCCGGATCTCGGCCTCGGTGAGGTCGGTGTCCCGGTGCCCGCCGCGCCGCAGCGCGGTACGCAGCCGGGGCATCCGCACCGCCCGCTGCCGGTTCCAGCCGAAGTCGATCGGCAGCAGCCCCGGCACCACCGTGGCGACCGTGCGCAGCCCCATCCGCTCCTGCTCCGGAGAGGTCTGGTCCACCACGATCACATCGTGGCCGGCGCCGACGAGCGCGTCACGGACCACCGCGACGTCGTCCCGCAGATCGCCGGTGCGCGGCCGGCCGTGACCCTGCCACTCGGCGTACGCCTCGTCGAACGGACGGGCCTCGGACGGCTCCAGATAGCTCCGCGCGTACTCGGCCATCCTCGGCAGCCCGTACAGCTGGGGGTGGTCCTTCAGATGCCGTACGAGACCGAAGTCGTCGGCCATCGCCTCCAGTTCGCCCTGTCGCTCGACGGTCTGCCGGGTCAGGTGCGGGATGTAGCTGAGCACCTCCGACAGCGCCCCCTCGACCGCCGAACGCGGATCCAGCGAGGCCGCGGCCGCGAACGACAGGGTGCCGGGCCCGCCGTCGCGGCGGACGCCGACCACGGTGACGGCCGGGACCGGCAGGTCGATCCGGTTGTCGAAGGCGTGCACGTCGTAGCCCTGGAGCGCGGCCCGTTCGACCATCGCGGCGGCCGTGGGGCTGCCGAGGGTCGCCAGGTCGATCCGGGGCAGCCGGGCCGCCCCGTACCAGCCGTTGAGGAAGGAGTCCCGCTCGATCAGCTCCAGCAGACCGCCGAGCACCGCCTCCTCCAGGGCGCCGCCGATGGCGCAGCCGTTGGAGCACTCGAAGACGAAGTCGTCGCCGGCCAGCGGCGCGCTGTAGTAGACGAGCCGGGACGGCACCAGGACGGGCCGTTCGTCGCGCAGCGACCAGCCCCACTCCCAGGGAATCGGCCGGGCCGGGTCGAACGGCCGGACCAGCGGGTCGTCCCGGTACGTCTCCGGGCTGTAGACCCCGCACTCCACCGGGTCGATCGCGTCGGCCCGCAGCTCGTCGTACGAGCCGACGACCGGCGCGTGCCCGCCGCGCCGGTGCGTACCGGAGTACCGCTCCAGGCCCTCCAGGAAGGCGAGCCGGCGGCTGGTCGCGAAGGAGTTCTCCTGCCCGCTCCAGGTGACGTCGTGCAGCCCCGCGTAGCCTCGGATGAACACACTGCCCGCCACCGGGGCGGTCGTCGAGGAGGTGACGTCGGTCCAGGTCGAGGCGCCCAGCGCGCCGCAGACCGGGTTGGCGAGCGCGTCCACCGGCATCGGGATCGCGAACGCGGAGCGCAGCCGGTAGCCGTCCGGGTCCGGCTTCGGGCGGGAGACCAGGCTCAGCGGCTCGACCTCGCCGGCCGCCGGCACCCGGGCGCCCGGACCGCAGTCCGGGCAGAGCGGATCGGCGAGCAGCGGATACGTGCGGACCGTCAGGTTCGCGAGGTCGAGCCGGGTCACCTGGGGCAGCGCCCGGTCGGCGGGGTGCTCGGCCGGTGGCACCGGCGCCGGACCCGAGCCCGGCCGGCCGAGGACCTCCTCGCCGAGGACCGCCTCGGCCAGCGCCGCCACCGAGTCGTGGACGTGCGCGGGCAGCAGCGGCCAGGCTCCCGCCGGACGCGGCCCGTCGAGCCCGCCGAGTTCCAGCGCGTCGCGTTCGCTGCGGCTGCGCAGCCGCTGCCAGCGCAGCGCGAGACAGCGGCCGCAGGCGGGCGCGGTGCCGTCGCCGCCCCAGGGGCCGACGAGGACCGCCGAGGCGGTCAGATGCACCCGGGCCGCCGGCCGGTCGGCCGCCCACACGTCCGGCGCGTCGCCGTCCCCGCCGCGGGCGGCGACGGCGCCGACCGTCACCACCCGCGGCGCGCCGTCGCCGAACCGGCCGTCCAGGGTGGACTGGAGGGCGGCGCGGGCGGTCTCCATGGGCTGGGCGAGCGGCCGGGCCGCGGTGGGCGTGGTTCCCGTGGTTCCTGTGGCGGGCGCGGTGGTCGCGGTGGTTGCGGTGGGCGCGGTCATGACTTCTTCGTCCAGCGGAAGGTGCGCGCCGCGATCAGCCCGAACACCGCGGCGAACACGACGAGTCCCACACAGCCCATGCCGATGTCCCCGAGGTCGCCCCGGCCGGTCAGCGAACCGGACACCGCGTCGTTGAGATAGCGCAGCGGCAGCACCAGGGAGACCTTCTGCAGCCAGTCCGGCATGGAGTCCAGCGGGAAGAACGAGCCGGACAGGAACGCCATCGGCAGCATGAGGAAGTTGGCGATGCCGGCCACCGACTCGGCGGTGTCGGCGATGCTGCCGATGATCACGCCGAGCAGCAGGAAGGTGGTGATGCCGAGGATCAGTACGGGGATCAGCAGCGGCCAGCGCGAGGCCGGCACCAGACCGAAGCCCGGCAGCATCGCGACGCCCACGAACAGCACCGACTGCACGAGCCCGACGCCGAGCGCGAGAACGTAGCGCGAACCGATGACGGCGGACAGCGGCGCCGGGGACATCCGGATCATCCGCAGGATGTCGTCCGCGCGCCACTGCATCAGCGTGAAGCCGGTACCGAAGACGGCGGCGTTGGCCACACCCCAGGACAGCACCCCGGACGCGGTGTACGACAGATACGAGAAGCCGCTCTCCTCGACGCTCTGGCCGCGGAAGACCAGACCGAAGACCACGAGGAAGATCAGCGGGAAGGCGAAGGTGAAGAAGACGGTCGTCTTGTCCCGGACCTGGGCGCGGTAGCCCGCGGCGGTCAGGGCGGAGTAGGCGCTCATGCCTGCTGCTCCTGGTTCTTCGAGGCGTGCTGCGACGCGGGGGAGGTCTGCCGGGTGGTGAGCTCGAGGTACACGTCCTCCAGGCTGGGCGTACGGGTCTGCACCCCGTCCAGGCCGCCCCGCGCGTCCAGCGCGGACAGCACCTGCCCGGTGGCGCGGGTCTCCAGGACGAGATGTCCGCCCTGCACCATGACCCCGTCCACGCCCGGCAGTTCGCGTGCCTCGGCCTCGTCGATCCGGCCGAGCGGCACGAGCAGCCGGCTGCTCGCGCCGAAAGTGTCGATGAGGTGCTGCGGCTCGTCGGTGACGACGAGGCGGCCCGCCACCAGGATGCCGACGCGGTCGCAGAGCGCCTCCGCCTCGTCCAGGTGATGGGTGGTGTACACGATGGTGCGGCCCTTCGCCTTCAGCCCCCGCAACACCTCCCACAGATCGCGCCGGCCCTCCGGGTCGAGCGCGGCCGTCGGCTCGTCCAGGAAGATCAGCTCCGGACCGTGCACCAGCGCGGACGCGATGGCGAGCCGCTGGCGCTGACCGCCGGACAAGTTGTCCACCCGGACGCCGTGCATCCCGCCGAGACCCACCGACTCCAGGGTCTCGTCCACGGCCCGCGGATCCGCGCCGAACAGCGCGGCGACGGTCCGCAGGTGCTCGTGGACGGTCTGGCGGACGAAGAACGCCGAGGACTGGGTCTGTACGCCCATGCGCGGCAGCAGCGCGGTGTTGCGCGGCCACGGCGACTCGCCGAACACCGTCACCGACCCGGAGTCGGCCTTGCGCAGCCCTTCCATGATCTCCACCAGCGTGGACTTGCCGGCGCCGTTGGGGCCGAGCAGCCCGAAGAACTCGCCGCGCCGGATCGTCAGGGAGACCCCGTCGACGGCTCTGCGGTCGCCGTAGGTCTTGGTCACGGCGTCGACCGCGACGGCCGCCGCGGCCACGGCGTCCGTGGAGGGGGAGGGGGAGGTCATAGGGGTACCTCATTCATGAGTTGCGTGAACTTTCGCCGTCGGGGAGGTCGTCGGGGCGTCTTCGGGCGGTCGGGCGGTCGGGCGGGCGGCCGGTGGGCGGGTCGGCCGGTCGATTTCGAGTGGTCGTCTTCGAGCTGTCGGCCGGTGGGCGTACGAGGGTGGTCGGCCGGCCGCCGGGGGCAGCGGCGGCCGGCTCACCCGGTGATCAGGAGCACGACGGCCGTGACGCTGCCGGCCACCGCGAGCAGCACACAGCAGGCCGCCGTGACCGCGTACGAGGTGTACACCCGGCGGGCCCGCGCGGGGTAGGCGGCCACCGCGTCCCGGCCACCGCCGCGCCGCAGCATCAGATAGGTGCGGGTCTCCGGAGCGAGGCCGACCGCGCCCACCAGATGGCTGAGGATGCGGTAGCCGTCCAGCGGCGGCAGCGGGACCAGATTGCTCAGGGCCTGCACGATGCCGATGAACAGCGCCCCGGTGAGCGGCGGCCGGGCCGGGTCCGCCGGATCGATCAGCGCCCACCACAGCGCGAACGGCAGCAGCAGGACGAGGTTGATGTGCGCACCGGCCGCGGCCACCACCAGCTTCGCCCGGAGCCCGGGCAGGAACAGGTAGTTGTCGACCGTGCAGTACATCATCATCGTCGGAAAGCGCCAGCGCAGCCCGATCTCGGTGACGACACCGCCGTAACGGCGGGCGGCGATCCCGTGCGCGAGTTCGTGCAGACAGATGCTGAACCACAGGAACACCGCGAACGGCACGAGGACCAGCGGCCGGGACACCAGGTCCAGCATCCCGTCCCAGAACGCCGGCGGATCGGCGAGAACCGCCACGATCATCACCAACGAGGCGAGCACCAGCGGGACCTGGAGCCACGCCCCCAGGAACGGGGACAGGATCCGGTGCAGCCGGGACGCGGTCCGGTGGGCGTCGGACACCGTGCTGCGGGTGCCCTTCCAGAAGGTGTTGGGCTCGGCGGGGACCGGCTCGGGCGGCGCCGGGTCCGGCGCCCCGGCCAACAGCCCCCGGGTACCGAGGAGTCCGAGCAGCCGGATCCACTGCTCGTCGGGCAGCCGGAGCCGGAACCGCTCGGCGTACGCCGCGACCACGTCGTCCTGGCCGCGGGTGCCGTCGAGCAGCGAGAGGACGAACTGCTCCTTGGGGCCGATCTCGAACGTGGCTCCGCTCACCGGGTGCTTGACCAGATGGACGGTGCGCGGGCCGCGCAGCACGGCCGGGCCGATCACCACCCCCGGGCGCATCTCCGGCCGGTAGGCGCGGACGGCGGCGGCCCGGTCGGCACCGCTCTGGGCGGCCCCGCCGGCGGAGCCGACGGCCCCACCGGCCTTGCCCGCAGCGGCGGTTGATCCGTCGGTGGTTCCAGCGGCGGTTGCGGCTGCCGCGGTCCCGGTGGTTCCGGCGGCCTCGGCGGCCCCGGCGCCCGTGCCGTCCGGCTCCGCCCCGGTGCGGTCGGGGGCGCTCACGACGCGTCCTGCCGTCCCGGAACCGGCTCGCGCAGCACCCGGCCCAGGACGTACGCCAGATACGCCTCGTCCTGGATCGTCACGTGCAGCCGGTTGTTGGTCATGTGCATATACGGGGAGAGCAGCCGCGGCAGGACCGCCTCCACCCGGGTCGCGGTCACCAGCGGGGCCGCGTCCGGATCCGCCGCACGCTCCTGGCCGGTGTCCTCCCGCGCCGGACCGTCCCACGCGGGGAACGCCAGCTCGCCGCGCTCGGTGAGTTCCACCACCCGGTCGCGCAGCTCCAGGCAGTGCTCGGCCCAGCCGCGCAGGAACTCCGGGAGCCGGGCCGGCTCACGGCTCGCGACCGCCTCCCGCAGCTGCGCGAACCGGGCGCCGAGCGAAGGCGCCATCTTCTCGTACGTCCGCTCGTACTCGGACGAGCCGATGAACCCGGTGCCGGGGAACAGCCGGTGCCAGAAGCCGTAGTACGCGTCGAGGTAGTCGGCCAGATCCTTCTCCTCGGGCAGGAAGCAGCTCGCCATCACCATCATCAGCTGCGCCGACGTGCCGAGCAGCACGGTCCGCAGATGCAGGTTCATGCTGCCGTACGCCTCCAGGACCAGGTCGCTGGAGCGCCGGAAGTGCCACTCGGCCAGCTCCACACCGGCCGGGCCGCCGTACTTGGCGTACTCGGGGGCGTAGACCTCGTACGAGAAGGAGTTGTTCGGCCGCAGGTTCATCCGGCCGTCCGGGCCCATGTACTTCTCCCGGTCCTCGCCCGGGAACTCGATGTCGAACAGCGAGTTGTAGAAGTCCTTGAGGAAGCCCGAGTCCACCTCGTACAGGGCGGGCCGGCTCTTCAGGAAGCCGCCGATCGCCTCCTCGGCGCGCCGGCGGACCTCGGGCTCCACCTCGGGGGAGGCGGGCCGCAGCCGGATCCGGACGTGCGGCCCCTCCAGCCAGTAGTTGATGAAGAAGTAGCCCTCGATCAGCCCCTCTTCGGTGAGCTGGTCGAACAGCGGACGCACACACTTCACCAGAAGCGGCTGGGGGTTGGCGGCGTAGAAGACGTGCAGCGCCAGCCAAGGGGAGGAGGCGCCGTCCTCGGCGGGCCGGAAGGCCGCGGGCTCGGTCAGTTCGGGCATGACGGGTCGACCTCCGGGCCGGACTGCGGGGAAGGGGAACAGGAAGGAGTGGTACGGGTGGTGAAGGTCTCGACGGCGAGTTCGGCCACGTGCCGGCCGCGCTCCGAGGTGACGTGCAGCGCGTCCTCGGCGGGCAGCATCTCCCGGAAGGTCACCCGGGTGCCCGGCGACCGCTCCATGAGCGCGTCGAACGAGGACAGCGACAGCGGGCTGTCGAAGTCGACGTAGATCGGCTTGGCGCCGATCGGTCCCTGTCCGGGCCGGGCGACGGTGGCGAAGCACCGGTCGGCGAGACCGTGCGTACGCCGCCAGCGCTGCCAGTCCAGGAAGAACTCCGTCTCGCCGGCCCCGGGCCGGCGCACCGGCAGGACGTCGGCGAGCGCGGTCCAGGCGCGCCGGGAGACGACGACGGAGCCGTGCCGGACCCGCGGCCTGCGGGTCACCCCCTGCTCGGCCTCGCCCTCGGGCACCCCCGCCCATACGTCGAGGGCGGCCATGGTGCTGGGGGAGAACAGCAGCAGGGTGCGCGGGATCGCGGGGAGCGCGATCGGCACCAGATAGCCCAGGTAGACCGGGACGACCTCACGGTCGAGCCGGCGCGAGCGCAGCACGAGCCGGCCGGCCGCCTCGTCGTGGACGACATAGAGATCGTCGAGGTCGATCCGCGCCTCGTCCGGCACGGTCGTCGTCTCGCCGGGGCAGACGATGTGGTGGTTGGTCAGCCGTCCGTGGAGATTGAGATTGCTGCTGACCGGCCCGCCGGTGACCTCCGCGAACACGGCGCCCTCCGGGCGGCGTCGCGCGATCTCCACGCGCAGCGCGTCCGAGAATCCGGTGCCGTCCCCGGACGCGTCCGAGGCCGCGCCGTCGTACAGATGGGTGAACCGGCTGAAGGGGAAGGCCAGTCCGCCGTACGACTTGTTGAGCACGGCGAGCTGTCCGCCCTCCGCGGGCCGGGACAGCTGGAGATGATGGCTCTGCGGGACGAACCGCGCGCCGAGCGCGGCGAGTTCGCCCGCCGTCTCGTCGAGCAGCGCGGCCGGGAGCTCGATCTCCTCGGCGTCCGCCGTCCCGGTCCGCTCCCACAGGGCGCGCACCCCGTCGTGGAAGAGGGTCCGGGCCCCGTCGAGGGCCTTCATCTCCGGCTGGCCGAGCCAGTTCTCCTCGGGTACGTAGGCGCCGTTCGCGTCGAACGGGGAGCGCTTGGAGGTGAACGAGACGTACTGGTCGAAGAAGTCCTCGTGGAAGTCGTGGACCAGGCCCAGCAGGTCGTCGCAGCGCCCGCCCCGGCCGTAGCGGGCGAGGAAGAAGCCCATGAGCGTGATGCGCTGGGGAAGCGTCAGGTCGAACAGCGGCAGCACGCCCTCCACGGCGCGCAGCGACCGGCCGGTCCGTCCGCTCAGCACCTCGGACCCACAGGCCAACTCGCCGCCCGTGTCCACGTCCTCGTAGACGAGGGTCTGCGGCAGGGTCGGCTCGGTGGCGCCCAATTCGATCTGGGCATCGTACAGTTGGGTGCGCAGGGTGCGCAACAGGGTGCGGCACTCGGTGACATCGGCGTACGGATAGCGCGCCAGGCACGCGGCCGGACCGTCCAGCAGCTCCGCCAGCCGCTCCGCCCACGGTGCCTCCAGCGAGCGCAGCGCCTCCTGGTACGCGCGCAGCGGGTCGCCGCTGTGGACGTCGGTCCGCAGTAGCGGCACCTGTACCATGCCCACGTTCAGCAGGGCGGAGGCGTACCGCTCGCACTCCTCCCGGCCGGCCCGGTGCTCCGACTCCAGCCAGTCCACCAGATCCCGCAGCCGCACCGTCCCGTCCCGGCCGCCGAGCCACTCCAGGAGCCGGTCCAGGGTGCCGCTGCGGCGCAGGAAGAACAGCCGGTCGCGGACCGCGTCGAAGGTCACGGCCGCGCCGTCGTCACCGGCGGTCGTCTCGTGGCGGACGTAGCGGATCCGGTCCGCGTCGCGCTCCCAGCCCGGCGACAGCGTCACCGGCAGGTCCTGGCGGCGCGCGTGGTCGGCGGTGATCAGCTCGGTGAGCCGGCTCAGCACCACCACGTTCAGCCGGACATGGCTGGTCCACTCCCCGCCGACGTCCAGCGCGGCACTGTCGTCCGCCGGGCCGTCCGCCGGGTCCGTCGTGTCCGCCGCGTCCTGCCCGGTCGTCGCCGACCCGGCCCCGAACGAGGCGAGACCGACTCCGGTGAAGGTGCTGAACGGACTGGTCTTGCATGCCGTGCGGTACAGATACGTGAGCGCCGAACGCTCGATCTTCCGCATCCGGTTGGCCGGGCGGGCGCTGGTGTCGTTCAGATACGCGTCCAGCCGTCCGTCCAGCGTCGGCGAGGCGAGCAGCAGCGCGCGCCGGATCCGGTCGTCGGCCAGTGCACGGCGCAACGCGCCACGGCTTTCCCGGAGTTCACCGTCCAGCAACTCCTCGCCACTGGCCAGGAGTTCGCCGAACAGGGCCCGGTCCCGCAGCCAGGCGGAGGTCCGCTCACCGGCCTCGGCGTCCCGCTCGGCCACCAGCCGGACGGCCGCCTCGGGGTCGGCCGGCAGCCGGTTGTTGAAGATCTGCCGGCGCAGCGCCAGCAGGCCGCGCCGGGCCGTCGCGTCGCCGGGCAGCTCGTCGGGACCAGTGGTGGTCGCCTTGACCAGGGCGGCCAGCAGATCGCTGAGCTCCGCGCCGGTCGCGGCGAGCCGCTCCTCCTCGGCCAGCACCCGGTCGGCCCAGGCGCGGGTGTCCGGGCAGCGCAGCGCCTGCGCGGTCTCGATCGGCAGCCCGGCCGCGCGCAGCACGAAGCGGGCACCGGGCTCCCAGCGGGACCCGCCGGCCTCGGCGCGGTCCGGGCCGGCCGGATGGTGCTGGGGGTCCGGGACGCCGGACGTCGTGGATGTCATGGGGAAGTCCTCCGGGGCTCCGAGGCCGTCAGGCGATCTCGTGGTGGAAGTCGGCGGGCTCGGGCCGTTCGTGGCCGAGGGGCATGATGAGCAGCGGAGCCTCGTCGCCGTCCATGAGCCCGAGGCGCTCGGCGAACGACACGTTGTCGAAGCCAAGCGCCACGCCCGCGCCCACGTCCAGGGCGGCGGCCGCCGTGTAGAAGGTCTGCGAGACGGCTCCGGCGGTGCCGATGGCGAGCCGGTAGCCCCGGTCGCCGAGGGCGTCGAGGACGGCCGTGGTGCGTACGGTCGGCACCAGGACCGCGCCCGTCTGCTCCAGGTTGTAGTTGGCCAGGAAGTAGTTGTCCTGGAGGAACACACCCTGCGGACCGGCCTCGACCAGCCGCAGATCGCCCCGGTCCGGGTCGTAGGTGTACGCGCCCGGCGCGATGCCCTCGACATGGTTGACGAAGACGTGCACGCGGGCGAGCCGCACCGCGCCCTCCGGGTCGGTGTCGCCCGCCAGTCGGGTGGCGGCGCACGCCGCGAGGACGGTCGACAGATCCCGCGCGGACAGCTTCTGCCGCGCGTCGAACCGGCCGAAGCTGGACCGGCGGCGGCGCAGGGCCTCGCGGGTCCCGGTGGTGGGGGCGACGGGCGCGGGCAGCGGCACCCGCTCGCCTCCGCCGTCGTCCACGGCGGCCGCGGCGGCGGCCAGCGCGCCCGGCGCGGGACGCTCGGTGGCGCCCGCGAGGGTCGCCGCGTGCATGTCCCGTACCGTCGTGAAGTCCAGCAGCGTACGCGAGCGTTCGACGTCCCGGTGCCGTACGGCGGGACGGTGCTCCGGGTCCGTGCCCGACGGGCCCGACGTGTCCGCGGTGCCCTCGGTACCCGAAGTACCCGAAGTGCCCGCCGTTCCGGCGCGCGCGGCGCGCGGTCCGTCCCAGTGCAGCGGAATGACGGCGAACACCGCCTCCTGCTCGCCCGGCACCCCGAGGATCCCGTTCAGGACGGGCTCGTCGAACCACAGCGCGGGCGCGATCCGCAGCCCCCGGGCCGCGGCCCAGATCCGCCAGGTCTGCGTCAGGGTGCCGATGTCGGTGGAGACCACGTGGAAACAGAAGCTGTTGTACTTGAACGAGTTCTGCCAGTACTTGACGCCGAGGATCAGATACTGGTCGGCCTCCAGGGCCTCGGCGGGCGCGTCCGGGCCGAGGGCGGCCCGCACCCGCTCGGTGAGGTCGCCGGTCAGCAGCCGCTGGAGGGCGTGCCGGTTGAGGTCGTAGTAGTGCAGACCGGGGGTGAGCGGGCCGGAGGGCCCCGAGGCCCAGTGGATGCTCACCGGGTAGAGACCGCCGCCGCCTGCGGTGCCGCGCGACCAGTTCGCGTGCGTGTAGAAGGGCAGGCCGGGCAGGTCGGTGTTGGCCTGGATGCCGAGCCGGCGGTTGGTCAGACCGTACGAGTCCTTCAGCATCGCCGACAGCAGCGGCAGGCTGAAGCCCGCCGCGACCCGCGACGGATCCGGGCGCTCGGTGCCCGGCAGCAGACCGGGGGCGATCGGGACGTCGGGCAGGTCCTCGGTGTCCGGCAGGGCGAACGCCTCGGCGTCCGGGAAGTACTTGCCCTTGCGCGGGCCGTCGGACCAGTTCACGACATGGTCGGTGGGCTCCATCGGGACGCGGCCGCGATGCAGGATGGCCTGCGCGTACTCATGGGCGTACCCCATGGGCTCCCCCTTTCCTCGGTTCTCGGCGCGTGCGCGCCGTGGTGCGGACGGATGGCCGGACGAACGCCCGGCGGACACGAGCGGGCCGGGACGGCACGCTCCCGGGGCCCGGACGGCCGGGCCCTCGGAACAGCGGCCTGCCGGGCGGCCGTTCGTACGGGTTACGGGAACGGATGCGGGCCGGGGTTGAGATCGGCCTCGGTCAGATCGGTCTGCCGCAGCCCCGCCTCGCGCAGCGCGGTACGCATCCGGGGCATGTGCCGGGCGCGCTGCCGGGTCCAGCCGAAGTCGAGCGGCAGCAGCCCGGGTACGAGCACCTTCACCGTGTACAGCCCGAGAGCCCGCTGTTCGGGCGCGGTCTGGTCGACCACGACCACGTCGAACCCGGCGGATGTGACGGCCTCGACCGCGGCGAGCAGATCGTCCCGTACGTCCGGCCCGGAGCCGTCGGCCCGCTCCCAGCCCAGATCGGCCACGGCGAGCGGCGCCGGCGGATCGGACCGCCGCAGCAGGAAGTCGGCGTGCCGGCCCATCTCCGGGACCGCGTAGGTCAGCGGATGGTCGTGCAGACTGAGGATCTTGGTGAAGTCGGCCGCCATCGCCCGGTAGTCGGCCTCGTCGCGCTCGAAGCGGTGGAGCAACTGCACCGAGTCCGTGGCGATCTCGCACAGCGCGGCGGCGAGCGCCGCCTCCGGGTCGAGGGAGGCCCCGGCGCCGAAGCACATCCGGGCCGTGCCGCCGTCGAACCGCTCGGCGACGCCGGTCACCACGGGCACCGGGAAGCTGATCCGGGTGTCGAAGAACCGGGCCCGGTAGCCGTACATGGCCATCCGCTCCACCATGACCCGGGTGAGCGGGTCGGAGCTGGTCGCCGGGTCGATCTCGGTCAGCGGCTGCATGCCGTGCCAGGCCAGCAGGAACGCGTCCCGTTCGAGCACCTCCATCAGACCGCTGAGCACGGCCTCCTCCAGACTGCCCCCGGAGGCGCAGCCGTTGGAGCTCTCCTGAACGAACCGGTGCTCGATACCCGGCTTGTGGTAGTACGCCAGGATCTCCGGTACGGCACGGGGGCGGCCGTCCCGTAGCGACCAGCCCCACACCCACGGCACCTCGCGGTCCGAAGTGAACGGCGGCACCCAGGGGTTGGCCTGGTGGAACTCGTCGGTGTACAGCCCGGTCTCGCGCGGGTCGACGGCGTCCGGCCCGAGCGCGTCGAGCGAGGCGGTCAGCGTCACCGCCCGCCCCCGGGCCCGCATCCCGGCGAACCGCTCAAGGCCCTCCAGGACGCCGATCAGGGTGCTGGAGCGGTACGTGTCGGCGTGCCCGCCCCAGAACGTCTCGCGCAGATACTCCCCGGAACGGCTGGAGAAGCAGCCGATGGTGGCCGAGGTGGTCGGCGAGGTCACGTCGCACACCACCGACGGCCCGACGGCACCCCAGTGCGGGTTGGCGAACGCGTCCACCCGCAGTCCG
Source organism: Streptomyces sp. NPDC046203 (assembly GCF_040646255.1). Lineage (NCBI taxonomy): Bacteria > Bacillati > Actinomycetota > Actinomycetes > Kitasatosporales > Streptomycetaceae > Streptomyces > Streptomyces sp. NPDC046203. Next base: position 27,670 of record NZ_JBEYZX010000038.1, read on the forward strand.
TACGACTCCACGTGCCGCACCCGCGCGACACCCGGCCGGTACTTCGGCGCGGGCTCCAGCGTGAGCGCGGCCGCCTCGGCCGTCAGCGGCCGAGGCGTCCCGCAGGACGGACAGTCCGGCTCGGGCACCAAAGGATGGTGACGGACCGTCAGCGTCTCCAGATCCACCAACCACACGTCCGGGAACGGCTCTTCGCCGTCCGGCGGAGCGGCGGCGAGACGGGCGATCAGCGCCGCCACGGCCTCGGCGGCGAACGGTACGTGGTACGGCCAGGGCCCGGCCTCCCGGGTCCGGCCCCGCAGTTCGAGGCCCTCGCGCAGACCGACCGAGCGCACCGACTGCCAGCGGCGCTCCAGACACCCGGCGCAGCCGGCCCGGCCCGCCACCGGCCAGGGCCCCACCATCACCTGACGGCCGTACAGCCGCACGGGCAGCGCGGTACCGGCGCCGGCCGCCGGGGCGGCGAACGCGTCGCCCACCCCGAGAGCCGAGACCGCCGGTTTTGGAACCCCGGGACCGGACCCGCCGGGCAGGCCCGCGAGGGCCCGCCCGAGCGCGTCGGCGAAGCGACGGCACGCCTCGGCGCGCGGCGCGGCGGCCCCGGTGGCCGGGGCCGATGCCACGTCAGCGGTCATCGCCGGCCGCCTTGGTCAGCAGCACGCGCACGGTGTGGATCCCGGCGGCCGGCAGATCGGCGCCGTGCGTGGGGACCACGAACGCGTCCCGGCCCGCCGCCGCCAGCCGTCCGAGCACCTCCGACCAGGCCGGAGCGGTGGCGGGGGAGTCCCCCGGCGCCGGGGCCGTGACCGCGACCAGGAACGGGTCCAGGTCGACCAGCAGCGCGTCACCGGTGTCCGGCGTGCCCAGCACGCCCTCCGCCGCGAGCTGCGCCGTACCGAGCAGGTCGCGCAGCGCGTCGGTGACGGCGGCCGTCCGGCCGAGCGCGGCGCCGACGCTCCAGTGCGACGCCCCCTCGCCGGCCGCGCCGTCCGAGGCCGCCACCCGGGTCCGGGCCAGCACCACGGACACCCCGCTGTGCGCCTCCTCGCCGAGGTCCAGCAGGTCGACGGCGTACCCGAGATGCCCGGCGGAGCGCAGCAGGAACGTCACCTCGGGCGCGTCGGCGAACAGCTCCGGCGCCAGCACCGCCGTGCTTCCCGCACCGCGCACCGACCGCAGCAGCGCGTCGTACCCGAGCGCCGACAGCAGACCCGCCGCCGCGGCCTCCGGCAGTCCGCCGCCCGCACCGGCACCGGCCCGCGACGGCTCGAACCGGCGGTCCTGGTTGTCCGGACCGAACGGCCGCACGGCCCCTGCGGGCACCCGGTGCGTCTCCTTCGTCAGCAGCGAGGTCGCCGCCAGCCAGGCCGCGACCGGGTCGCCGCCCGCGCCGGTGGCCGTGACCAGCGCGTCCGGCGCCACCCGGGGCAGCGCCTCGGCCGTCTCGTCGTGGGCGTCGGCCAGAGTGACGGCCGGCACCACGTGCTCGGCGTACACCGCGGCCGCCGCCTCCAGGGCCCGCAGCCGGGCGCCCGCCGTGTGCTGGACGTCGAAGGCGGCGACGGTACGCCGGCCCGCCGCGCCGAGGCCCAGCTCCACGGCCCCCACCTTCAGCGGCGTCTGGGTGACCGGCTCGTCCGCGTACCGAGTGAAGACACCGACGGACGGGCGCAGCGCGAGCGCGCGCCGGTCCAGCTCCGCGAGCGGACCCTCGGTCGCCTCGTCGTCCGGGGCGGCGGCGACCACCGGCCGGAAGACCGGCCGCGCGGGCGCCTCGGCCAGGTCGACCGGCTCCGGGGCGGTGGCGGAGGTGGCGGAAGCGGCGGAGGTGGCGCAGTACGGGCAGCGCGGGTGCGGCAGCAGCCGCTCCGCGAGCACGTCGAAGGAGGCCATGTCCTGGAGCAGCACCCGGCCCCGGGTCTCGGCCGGCAGCGCCTCCGTGACCAGGCGGAACACCTCGTAGCCGAGCAGGTTGCCGAGCATCGCGGCGAGCGGGCCGCGCGGCGTCGCCGCCGCCGTCGTGCCCAGCGCGAGACCGCTCCACAGCTCGGCCGCCTCGGCCGCGTCCCCGGTGGCGCCGAGCCGCAGCGCGGCACAGGCCGCGCAGGCCGGGGAGCCCGCGCCGCTGACCGGACCGACCACGGCCCGGCCGCCGAACGTCCAGGCGGGCAGCAGCAGCCGGCCCTCCGGAACTCCCGCGCCGAGCAGGGCGAGCGTGGTCTGCAGCGCGTCGCGGCCGCCCGCGGCCACCACCACGTCGTACCCCTCGTACGCGGCCCAACCGCCCGCGCCGGCCGCCCCGTTGCCGGGGAGTACCACGACCTCGGTCGGGCAGCCCCGAGCGGAGAGTTCGGCCGCCTCCGCGTGCAGCGCGGCGAAGTCCTCCGCCGTGGCGGGGTTCTCGGTCAGCGCGGCCTCGACCGCGACGGCGGCGCAGCCGTTGCGCAGCAGCGACTGGGCGCACCAGCGGGCCACCGGTCCGTCGCCGAGCACGGCGACCCGGGTGCCGCGGAACGCGGCGAACCGGCCCTCGGCGCCGTCGGCGTAGTGGTCGAGGTAGCCGATCTGCTCGGCGAAGCGCTCCGCGACCGCCTCGTCCAGGGCGGCCTCGGCGCCCGGCTCGGCGGGCTCGGGTACGGGCCGGGCGAAGCCGCGCGAGTACAGGGCCTTCACCAGGCCGCCGACCATCGCCTTCTGCGGCTCGCCGAAGCCGTTGCAGATCTCGGCCACGGTCCTGCGCCCGTTGAAGTGCGGGACGAGCAGTGTGGCGACCTTGTAGGCGTTCGGCGAGCTGAACTGGAAGCCGCCGTCGGCGTTGTGGAAGATCACGCCCTTGGGCGTCTCGGTGAACAGGACGTCGCGGCGCACCCGGGGCCGGGTGCCGGCGGTCTCCTCGTAAGGCGTCGTGGACATGCGGGGGTCGCACCTCCGGTTCGGGGCCTGTCGGCCGCGGTGGATCTGAGAACAGGTCTGAGCTGGTCTGAGCAGGTCTGGCTGGGCTGAACTGGTCTGACTGGTCTGAGCAGGTCGGGAATCAAGGGGGAAGGGAATCCGGCGCCCCCTGGTGCGCGGGGCTCACAGTGGAGCCGGGCGCGGGAGGGAACCGGGCGGATAGAGAAAAAAGAGAGAAAGGAGAGAACGCGGAGAGAGATTCGGAGAGTGGAGGTTCGGCGGGTTCGGCGGGGTCGGTGGGGCACGTGATGCGGATGTGACGGGGAGACGCGACGGGGGTCGGACGGCGCGTCGGGCGTGCGGGAAAGCGAGTGGGCGGCGAACGGGTGGGGCGGCACCGGGTGGCACGGAGTGTCACAGTGCGAGAGGGCAGGGTTGGGCAGCGGGTCGGGTGGTCGGGAGGTTCAGGCGTCTCGGGTGGTACAGAGGAAGGGGAGCCGCCCCGGGACGATCAGGTGGCCCCCGACGGCAAGGCGCGCCTCGCCGGGGTGGTCACGGCCCGTGGGACGTCGTCCCCGTTCCGGGCGGTCCGGTACAACGCATGGGCGCGGAACAGCTCGTTCATCCACAGGGTCCCGGGCTGGTCGTCCTCCAGGAGCCCGTGGTCGAGCAGCCGTTCCAGCAGTTCCTCGGCCTCGGTCTCGGGGATCGCGAGCGCCCCGGCCGTGGCCGGCGCGGTGATCCGGCCGTGCAGCCGGGCCAGCCGCAGATACGCGTCGGCCAGCGGCGCGGGCAGCCGGCCGAGCGCACCGTCGAGGGCGAGCGGCACCGACATCCGGGGGTCGTCGGGCAGCGCGAGCCGCGCGGGCAGATCGCGCCGGAGCCATTCCGCGTAGTCGGCGAGCCGGGTCCGCGGCCGGGTGAGCAGCCGCGCCGCCACGATCCGCAGCGCGAGCGGGACATGCCCGCACAGCTCCGCGAGGGTCCGCGCGGCGCCGGCCTCGGCGGCCACCCGGTCCCGGCCGAGCACGGCGGTGAGCAGGGCGCGGGACTCCCGCGGCGACAGCGCGCCGAGCTGGAGCACCATGGGACAGTGCGTGGCGACCAGCGCGGCGAGACCCAGACGGCTGGTCACCACGACCGCGCCGGGACTCATCGTGTCGAGCAGCTCGCGCACTTGGTCGGGGTGGACCACGTCGTCGAGGATCACCAGACACGGCTCCGGCTCCGAGGCGCCCTCGGCGTTCGCGGTGTCCCCGTTATCCCCCGTGTCCCCGCAGGGCAGCAGCGCGCGCAGGGCGGCGGCCGCGTCGGCGGTGGGGCGTGCCGTGCCGTCGGGACCGCTCATCGGCAGGACGATCGCGCCCCCGGGGTAGCGGTCGGCCACCAGATGCGCGACGTGCAGGGCGAGGGCGGTCTTGCCCATGCCCGGACCGCCGGAGATCAGTGCGAGGAGCGGAGCGGTCCCGTCCGTGCCGTTGTCGGAGCCGCCGGCCGCGCCGGAGAGGTGGGCGACCAGGTCGGCCGTCTCGCGGGAGCGGCCGGTGAAGCCGGGGACGTACGGCAGCCGGGGCCCGGGCGCCGGACGCCGGCGGGCCCGTGCGGCGCGGCCGGCCGGCGGGGTCGACGCGGCCGTCGTACCGGGAGCGGGCTCGCCGTGGGCGGTGGTGCCCGCGGGGGCGAGGCACTCGGTGCCGGGGTCTTCGGCGGGGGAGTGCCCGGCACGTCCGGCAGGGGTGTCCGCGACAGTGGAGGGCTGGTCGGCGGCGGGGCCGCCGGCCGGCTGCGCGGGCGGCTGTACGGACGGCTCCGCCGAGGCGTTGGACGCGGTCGACGCGCCGGACCCGGCGGTGACGGCGAGCCGGGCGGCGGGCTCGATCTCCGGTCCGCGCGGTGCGTCGCCCCGCAGGATGGACAGCTCCAGCCGCTGGAGTTCCGCGCCCGGGTCGATGCCGAGCTCGTCGCGCAGATGCGTACGTATCCTGCGGTACTCGGCCAGCGCCTCGTTCTGGCGCCCGACCCGGTAGAGGGCACGCATCAACTGGGCGGTGAGCCCCTCGTGCTGGGGATGGGCCCGGGTGGCCTCCCAGAGATCCACCAGGACCTCGCGGCCCCGTCCGCGCGCCAGTTGGATCTCGCAGACGCGCTCCACCGCCCGCAGCCGCTCCTCGACGAGCCGGGGCACCTCGTCGCGGTGCAGCAGATCGGAGGGGACATTGGTGAGCAGCGGCCCCCGCCACAGCCCGAGCGCCGTGCGCAGCAGGGGGAGTTCGGCCTCGCCCGCGCCGTCGGCCTGTTCGGTGAGACGGCGGAAGTGCAGCAGGTCGAGAGTGTCGTGATCGGCGGGGAGGAGATATCCGCCGGCGACCGCGACCACCGACTGCTCCTCGATGTCGTACTTCGCGAAGAGCCGTCTCAGCCGCAGGACACAGCTCTGCAGCGCCGCCTTCGCGGTGGCGGGCTGCTCCTCTCCCCAGACGGCCTGGCGCAGCCGGGAGACCGGGACCACCTCGCCCGGCCGTACCAGCAAGGCGGCCAGCAGCGACGTCGGCTTGGACGGCGGCAGGACGACCATGTCGCGTCCGTCGGTGATGCTGAGCGGACCGAGCAACTGGAAGCGCACTGAGTTCCCCTCGTCTACCGTCGGACGCCTCTGGTATGGACCGGCGCACCGCCGCGTACCCCTGGAGGGAGCGCGCAGGCATGACGGAGCCTCTGTGAAGCGGACTTCACTCATCCGTTCGGTCGTGTGGCAGTGGTGAGTGTCTACTGGCGTAGATTCCTGGTCAAGGGGGTCCGCGCAGGTGAATGGCGGCTTGTCAGCGGCGTCTTGACAGCTCGTCACGCGGGGTGTTCGCGCACCTCACGGGGGCGGTGGCCGGTTTTGGACCCCGGGCCGGCGGCGGGCGTCATCCGGCGGTGGGCCGGTGGCGACGGAACGTTTCCCTGGCGTTGCGGAAGACTTCATTCCGTTTGTCTGAGGGCACACCAAAGGCCCGTCCGGCGCCGCTTCCTTGAAAAGGAAGGGGTCGGACGGGCTCGGCTACGCCGACCGTCGGGTCAGGCGGAGCAGGAGGTGGTGCTGCAGGTGGAGCTGGAGGTCGAGGTGGAGCTGGTGCTCGTGCAGCCGGCGAGCACGACCTCGCTGGCCTCCGAGTAGTCGGAGATCTCGAAGGTCTCGGCCTCCAGCTTGAGGATCTCGTCCGCGAGGGTGCTCAGTTCCTTGTCCATGGTGTCTCCCAAGGTCTCGATGGATCGTTTCCCGGCTCCCGAGGTCGCCGGTGCGGAACCATTCCAGCGGCACGCGCTCACCGTTCGGCACGTGTTCCGCTGGCACTTCGCTGACACGCGGTGCCAGCGGACCGCTGCGGAGGGCGAAAGCCCTGGTGGGAGCGGTGGAGGTGAATATTCCGCCCGCCTGTCCCAGGCCCTGGCTACGGTTGCGGCATGGGACACGCACGCACCGATATCACCGAGGACGACGGAAACTGGACGGGTCTGTCCCTGGAGGTGCGGTCACCGGCCCGGCCCGGTCTTCGCCTGTTCGCCGCCGAACGGCGGCTGCTGCTCGCCCAGGAGACGGAGCCGGTGCTGCTCGCCACCGTGGACCGCGACGGCTGCGGGGTGCAATTCCGGCGTACGGGCGCCTACCGCTCCGTCGTACCGCCGCTGCGCGCCCAGGCGGCGCGGACCCTGGCCGGCCGCCCGGACCGCTGGGCGCACCGCCTCGCCCCGTATCTGCTCGACTCGCCGGGCGGCCCGCTGCACGAGGGCCGCTGGCTGCTCACGAACCGGAACCCGCTGCTGCGCGGGAACGACGCCCGCCTGCCGTGGGGGGAGTACCTGGACTCCCTGCTCGTCGAGGGCGACCCGGACGGATACATCGACTGGTTCGTCCACAACAGCTCGTGGGAGATCCTTCCGCTGCGCCCGATGCCCGCCGCGGACGACGGCCGGGTGAAGGCGTACCGCAAGCAGGCCCGGGACGGGACGCTCCCGCCCGTTCTGATGTGGTGGGTGAGCGGCCTGGACTGCGGAGTGATCCTGGACGGCCATGCGCGTCTCGCCGCCGCGATCGCCGAATCCGTCGAGCCCCCGCTGCTTCAGCTGATCCGTACGGCCCCGGGCGACGAGGTGGCCGAGGGCACCGAACGAGCGGTGGGGAGGTACGAGGCCGAGATGGCGCGCTTCGCGGAGCTGCGGGTCCGCCACGGCGCCGCGGTCCCCGACGGCGCCGCCCTGCTCGGGCCGCTGCTCGCCCGTGACCTGCGGGAACTGGACACGGCCCGGCGGCCCAGCTGGGCCTGGCCGCTGGAGGGCGGCCAGGAGCGGTGGCTCCGGATCGCGCACGGGGTGAGCGACGGGCGGTGGCCGCCGGCATGAGCCGGGAGCCGCGCCCCGGGTGTCCGGGGTGCCCCGGGCTTTCTGGGCTTTCTGGGGTACGGCTCCCCGGGCGCCGCCGCCCCGGAAAGGCCCCTTCCCGCGGCGGCGGCGGTCCGCGTCGGTGCGCGTCAGGCCGTCGCGCGGTGCTCGGTGATCCAGCGGGCCGCAAGCAGGCCGGAGCCCGCGGTCAGGACCGCGGCGGCGACGATCGTGGCGTTCAGCCCGAGGAGGTCGGCGAGGACGCCGGCGACCAGGGCGCCGGCCGCGTAACCGATATCGCGCCAGAAGCGGTACGTACCAAGGGCGTTGGCACGCCACGCGGGGTGGGCATGGTCGGAGATCGAGGCGATGAGCGCCGGGTAGACCATGGCGGTGCCGAGGCCGAGGGCGACGGCGGACAGCACCCCCGCGAGCAGGGGGTGATCGAGCAGGGCGAGGGCGAGGACGAAGCCGCCGGCCTGGACGAGCATGCCGGTGACGATGAGCGGCTTGCGGCCGAAGCGGTCGGAGAGGTGCCCGGTCGGGATCTGCCCGAGGCCCCACAGGATCGGGTAGAGGCCCTTGATCAGACCGACGGCGACCAGTCCCAGCCCTCGGTCGGTGAACAGAAGCGGGAAGACGCCCCAGGTCAGACCGTCGTTGAGGTTGTTGATCAGTCCGGCCTGGCTGGCGCCGCGCAGCGAGCGGTCGCGCCAGGACGTACGGATGAACGTGGCCCCGAGCCCGGTCCGCTCGCCCTCCGGCAGCGGCTTCGGGTGCCGGGCCAGCTCCAGGGCGACATGGGCGGAGGTGTCGCGGACGACGAGGGCGAGCGCGAGTCCGGCGACGACGAAGACGGCGCCGATGAGCTCCGGGACAGGCCGCAGCCCGTAGCCGGTGGCGAGGTAGCCGGTGACCAGGGCGGTCACGCCGACGGAGGTGTATCCGGCGGCCTCGTTCAGACCGGTGGCCAGGCCCCGGCGGGACGGGCCGACCAGGTCGATCTTCATGTTGACGGTCATCGACCAGGTGAGTCCCTGGTTGAGGCCGAGCAGGACGTTCGCCGCGATGATCCAGTTCCAGGACGGCGCGTACGCGAGCAGGAACGGCACCGGTACGCCGATCAGCCAGCCGGTCACGAGCAGCTGCTTGCGGCGGAACCGGGCGGTCAGCGCGCCGGCCGCGAGGTTGGTGAAGGCCTTGGTGAGGCCGAAGGCGATGATGAACGAGAAGACGGCGAGACCGCTGGTGAGGCCGAAGGTCTCGCTGCCGATCAGGGGGACGGTGGTCCGTTCGAGGCCCACCAGACCGCCGACCGCCATGTTGACGACGACGAGCAGGGTGAACTGGAGCCAGTTCTCCCGCAGGCCGAGCCGCACCGGGCGGCCCGAGCGGTCGACGGGCGGCGCGGGCTCGGTCGCGGGGGTGGTCGAGGGAACGGCCGAGGGGGCGGCCGAGAGGCCGGGTGCCGGGGGCGGGGCGGAGGCGGGGGTGGTCTTCACGGGCGGTGTCCTTGGGTCTCCTGGACGGGGTACCGGACGGGGAGCATCACCGCCGGGCTTCAGTTACAGTAATCCATAGATATTTGGAGGAAGCAATGCGGGAAGCCACCACCGGCGGCGGCAAGGCCGCTCTCTACGAGGCATTCGCGGCCAGCGGCAAGGCTCTGGCCAGCGGAAAGCGCCTGGAACTGCTCGATCTCCTGGCCCAGGGCGAGCGCACCGTCGACGCCCTCGCCAAGGCCGCCGGGCTCAACCTGACCACCGCCTCGGCCCATCTGCAGACACTCAAGCAGGCCGGCTTCGTCGCCACCCGCCGCGAAGGCGTCCGCATCCACTACCGGCTCGCCGGTGACGACGTCGCCCGGCTGTTCGCCCTTCTGCGCCAGGTCGCCGACCGCCACCAGGCCGCGGTCCCCGTCGCCCGCTCCGCCTACCTCGGCGAGGACGGAGCCGCCGAGGTGGGCCACGAGGAACTGCTGGCCCGCCTCGCCGACGGCGGCACCGTCGTCCTCGACGTACGCCCGGCGGAGGAGTACCTCGCCGGGCACATCCCCGGCGCGCTCTCCATCCCCGTCGGCGAGCTGGCCGGCCGCCTCGGCGAGCTGCCCGAGGAGACCGAGGTCGTCGTCTACTGCCGGGGCGAGTTCTGCGCGCTCGCCTACGACGCCGTGCGGCTGCTCACGGGCCTGGGCCGGCGGGCCGTCCGCCTCAACGACGGCATGCTCGAATGGCGCCTCGCCGAACACCCTGTCCGCGAGGGCGAGACCGCCTGACGGGGGCGGTCCGGCGGCCCGGCGGCACGCGAGGGGGCGACGGGTCATTCGAGGGCGCCGCCCCGGGGTCCGGCTCTCAGGCCGCCGTCACCCCTCGGACGGCCGCCGGGCCAGGTCCTTCCACAGCACCACGCAGACCGTTTCGTGGCGGCGGATCGACCCGTCGGGCGCCTGGACGTCCCAGCCGTCCGGCCGGCGGTCGTACGCGACGTACCCCAGCCGTTCGTACAGGGCGCGGGCCCGGGGGTTGGACTCCTCGACGGACAGCTCGGCGCGGAGCAGACCGCGATCCCTGATCCGCGCCTCGGCGGCTCCGACGAGGAACGTGCCGATGCCGCGCGACTGTACGGCGGGACGCACGGCCAGCTGCCACAGGGTGCCGGCGCCCGGCGTGGCCTCGTAGTCGACACCGCCCTTCGCCAGGACGACGCCCGTCGTGCCGCATACGGCCAGGTAGTCGACCGCGCCGCCCCGGGCCCGCTCCAGCTGCCGGGCGACACCGTCCAGATGGACGGCCGACCCGGCCCACCCGCACGACGCGAGATCCGCGTGCACCAGATCGCGAACCGTCAGCCCCCACGTGATGTCCATCTTTCCGACCTCCCCCTCCGTCTCGCCTTCGGCAAGCCGCCAGTATCGGGCGCGGGACGGCCGAGCGCCCGGGATTTCGGGTCCGCGCGAGCCGCCGGACGGACGCCATCGTCAAGCTGTCCGGCCCGCGCCTCCCTCTCCCGGGCCCCCGGCGGCCTAGGCTGAGGAACCGGCACCCGCACCGGCACCGGCATCGGCATCAGGGAGGCTTCGATGACGCAACCGACCAGGCCCCATCCGGTCTTCGCCCGCGTGTACGCCGGGTTCGCCGGCCCCGCGCTGGAGCGGGCCGGGATGGGCGAGCACCGCGCCCGGCTGCTGGCCGGGCTGAGCGGCGACGTCGTCGAGATCGGTGCGGGCAACGGCCTCAACTTCCCCCACTATCCGGCCGAGGTCACCCGGGTCGTCGCCGTCGAGCCGGAACCGACGCTGCGCGCCCGGGCCGTGGAGCAGGCCCGCGGCGTCACCGTACCGGTGGAGACCCAGGCCGCCCGCGCCGAGCGGCTCCCCTTCCCGGACAGCTCCTTCGACGCGGCCGTGGCCTGCCTCACGCTCTGCTCGGTGTCCGACCCGCACGCCGCTCTCACCGAACTCCACCGCGTCCTGCGCCCCGGCGGACAGCTCCGCTTCCTCGAACACGTCCGGGCCCGGACCCCCGGGATGCGCCGGGTGCAGCGGGTCCTCGACGCCACCATCTGGCCCCCGCTGGTGGGCGGATGCCACACGGGCCGCGACACCGAGGCGGCCATCGCCGCCGCCGGCTTCACCCTCGCCGCCGTCGACCGCTTCGACTTCCCCGCCTCCCGGATCCCGCTCCCCGCCGCCGCCCACATCCTGGGCACCGCCGTCCGAGGCGGCGCGCCCCGCACGGAGGTGTGACGGCACGGTGCCACCGGGCGCGCGAGCCCGCGCCCGAACCGGCCGCCCCCTCGCCGTACCCCGGGCGGCCCGTCCCGTTCCCCGGGACGGATGCGGGGTGATCCGCCGCCCCGGTTGCGGGCACCCGCAGGAACGAAAACCCTGGAAGGGGCCGCCGCCGAAGCGGACATCCGAACGAATATCCGAACGGACGCCCGGGCGGGCGTACGGAAGGACGTGGTGGGCGTCATGAAGGCAGCCGTCTTCCAGGGGCCGGGCCGTCTGTCCTGGCAGGACGTGCCCGATCCGGAGATCCAGGATCCCGGCGACGCGGTCGTAAGAGTCGACGTCGTCACCATCTGCGGCACCGACCTGCACATCCTCAAGGGGGACGTACCGGAGACGACCCCCGGCCGGGTACTCGGTCACGAGGCCGTCGGCACGGTCGTCGAGACCGGCCGGGACGCGCGCACCGTACGCCCCGGGGACCGCGTCCTGGTCTCCTGTATCTCGCCCTGCGGCCGCTGCCGATTCTGCCGGGAGAGCCGCTACGGCCAGTGTCTCGGCGGGGGAGGCTGGATCCTCGGCCACACCATCGACGGGACCCAGGCGGAGTACGTCCGGGTGCCGTTCGCGGATCTGTCCCTGCATCCCCTGCCGAGCGCCGTCGACAGCCATGACGCCGTCCTGCTCGCGGACATCTTCCCCACCTCCTACGAGGTCGGCGTCCTCGCGGGGGAGGTCCGGCCGGCCGACACGGTCGTCATTGTCGGCGCGGGCCCCGTCGGCCTCGCCGCGATCGCCACGGCCCGCCTCTACAGCCCCGGCCGGATCATCGCCGTCGACCTCGATCCGTCCCGGCTCGCCGTCGCCCGCGAACTCGGCGCCGACGCGACCGTGAGCGTCGCGGAAGGCCCCGAACAGCTCGTCGCCGATCTGACGGACGGCCTCGGCGCCGATGTCGTCATGGAGGCGGTGGGCGTGCCCGATGCCTTCGAGACGTGTACGCGGATGGTCCGGCCGGCGGGCCGGGTCGCCAACATCGGTGTGCACGGCGAACCCGTGACCCTCCACCTCGAAGACCTGTGGATCAAGGACGTCACGATCACGACCGGTCTCGTCGACACGTTCTCCACCCCCATGCTGCTGCGCATGCTCGCGGCCGGCCGGCTGCCTGCGGAGCGGCTGATCACCCACCGCTTCGAACTCGGGCAGATGGAGGAGGCGTACGACGTGTTCGGCCGGGCGGCCGAGACCGGCGCCCTCAAGGTCGCCCTCGGCGGCCCGCAGCACACGGCGGTCGAGGTCTCCGCCGGCAGCACCGGCAGCACCGGCAGCACCGGCAGCACCGGCAACGGCAGCAATGGCAGTAGCGGCGGCAGCGGCAGCGGGCCGGTCGCCGGATGAGCGGCGCATCCGCGAGCCCCGCGCCGCCGCGCGCGGTGGTCTTCGACACCGACGGCGTCCTGCTCGACTCCGCCGTCGTGCACGCGTCGGCGTGGAAGACGGCGTTCGACGCCTTCCTCGCCGAGACGGCGCCCGGCGAGGCGCGGGAGACATCCGGGACACCCGAGGTGCACGAGGGGTACGGGGCTGCCGAGGCGCCCGGGCCGTCCGGGGCACCGTCACCCGGCCCCGCCGGGTTCGCTCCGCCCTCTACCCCTCCCGCCCCTCCCGGCCCCGCCGCCTGGGCGCCGTTCGACGCGGACGCCGACTACCGCCAGTACGTCGACGGCAAGTCCCGGTTCGACGGAGCCGAGGCGTTCCTGACCGCCCGCGGTATCCGTCTGCCGGCCGGACGGCCCGATGACCCGCCCGGCCACGACACGATCTGGGCCGTCGCCGCCCGGAAGGAGGCCGCCTTCCAGGACGCCCTTGCCGCCGCGCCGCTCGCCGCCTTCACGGACGCGGCGGAGGCGCTCGCCCATCTGCTCGCCCTGCGGATCCCCTGCGCCGCCGTGTCGGCCTCCCGCCATGCGAGGGCGCTGCTCCGGGCCACCGGACTCACCCCGCTGCTCGCCACCATCGTCGACGGCGAGGACTCCACACGGCTCGGCCTCGCCGGAAAACCGGACCCCGCGCTCTTCCTGCACGCCGCCGGTCTGCTCGGTCCCGGTCCCGGCGACACCGCCGTCGTCGAGGACGCCCTCGCCGGAGTCCGGGCCGGGCATCGAGGCGGCTTCGGCCTCGTCGCCGGTGTCGACCGCACGCCCGACGGACACGGTGCCGCCGCCCTGCGCTCCGGGGGCGCCGACCTGGTCGTCCCGGACCTCATGACACTGGTCGGGCGGGTCTGGGGGGAGATCGTATGACCGGCACCCGCAAGGCGCGCCGAACGCTCCGGACGCCCCAGGCGCGGCAGACGCCCCGGACGCCCCGCACACTCCGTACATCCCGGGCGCCCCGGACGAGCACCGCCCGGCCCGCGCGCGCCGCCCGGTCCGCCCGGTCCGCCCCCACCCCCTGGGCGGCGCGGGCCCGCCGTACCGCCCGCACCCCGCGCACGGTCACCGGCTGGACCTGGACCTACACCTCCTATGTACCCGAACGCGAGCAGCTCGTCGAGGCGCTCTGCACCCTCGGCAACGGCCGGTTCGCCACCCGCGGTTCCGCCCCCGAGTGCCCGGCCGGCCCCGTCCACTACCCGGGTACCTACCTCGCCGGCTGCTACGACCGGCGCACCTCGCTCGTCGCGGGCCGCGAAGTCGAGAACGAGGATCTCGTCAACCTCCCGAACTGGACGCTGCTGCGCTACCGCCGGCTGCCCGTCGACGGACCGCCCGGCGACTGGCTGACCCCCGACTCCGAGGAGCTGCGGCACTACGAGGTACGGCTGGACCTGCGCGGTGGAGTGCTCACCCGGCACCTGCTCTTCGAGGACGACCACGGACGCGGCCTGCGCGTCGTCCACACCCGGCTCGTACACATGGGGGACGCGGGGCTCGCCGCCCAGCGCACCGTCTTCCACGCCTACGGCTGGAGCGGCACCGTCGAAGTCCAGTCCGTCCTCGACGGCGCGGTGACCAACGCGGGCATCGAGCGCTACCGGAACCTCGAAGGCCGTCATCTCACCGGCCATCGTGCCGGGTTCGCCCCGGGCGGCGTCGCCTGGCTCACCTGTCGTACGACGGATCCCGGCACCCGGCTCGTCCCCGCCGTCCGCACGGTCACCCGCCCCGCGCGCCCCGCCGAACGGTCGGCCACGAACACCGGCACCGTCCAGACGTACCGGCTGCCGATCGGCCCCCACCGCTCCGCGAGCGTCGTCAAGACCCTCGCCCTGCACAGCGCCCCCGACCGGCCGCCCGCGACGGCGCCCGCGACCGCCCCGCTCGCGGCTTCTCCCGATGCCGTCCTGGACGCCGCCCTCGACGCGGTCACCCGCGCCCCCGCCTTCCCCGGGCTGCTCGCCGGTCACCACGCGGCCTGGCGGCGGCTGTGGGAGCGCGGCGATCTGCGCGTCCCCGGCGAAGCGGGCCGCATCCTGCGCCTGCATCTGTTCCACCTGCTCCAGACGCTGTCCCCGCACACGGCCGAACTGGACGTCGGCGTGCCCGCGCGCGGACTGCACGGCGAGGCGTACCGGGGGCACGTCTTCTGGGACGAACTCTTCATCCTGCCGTACCTCGACCTCCACTTCCCCGAAGTGGCCCGCTCACTGCTCCTCTACCGCCACCGCCGACTGCCCGCCGCCCGCGAGGCGGCGCGCGAGGCGGGCCAGACCGGCGCCATGTACCCCTGGCAGAGCGCGAGTTCGGGCCGCGAGGAGACCCAGCAGCTGCACCTCAACCCGCGTTCGGGCCGCTGGCTGCCCGACCACTCCCGGCTCCAGCGCCATGTCGGCTCGGCCATCGCGTACAACGTATGGAGGTACGCCAGGACCACCGGTGACCTCGATTTCCTGTACGGGCCCGGGGCCGAGACCCTGCTGGAGATCGCCCGGTTCTGGGCCGGGGCCGCCCGCTACGACCCCGCTCTGCGGCGCTACCGGATCCGGGGGGTCGTCGGCCCCGACGAGTACCACGACGCCTATCCGGACGCCACGGCCCCCGGCATCGACGACAACGCCTACACCAATGTGACCGCCGCCTGGGTGCTGGCCCGCGGCCTCGACCTCCTCGACCGGCTGCCCCCCGCCCGGGGCGGTGAACTCCGCGAACTGCTGGCGCTCGACGCGACCGCGATCGAGCACTGGGAGGACGTCTCCCGCCGTCTGCATGTGCCCTTCCATCAGGGTGTGGTGAGCCAGTTCGAGGGGTACGGGGAGCTGGCCGACCTGGACTGGCCCGGCTACGAGGAACGGTACGGGGACATCCGCCGGCTCGACCGGATCCTGGAGGCCGAGGGCGACTCGGTCAACCGCTACCAGGCGTCGAAACAGGCCGACACCCTCATGCTCGGCTATCTCTTCCGGCCCGAGCACCTGTCCGGCCTGTTCGACCGGCTCGGCTACCGGCTTGACGACGAGACCTGGCGCGCCACCGTCGCCTACTACCTGCGCCGCACCAGCCACGGATCGACGCTCAGCAGCCTCGTACACGGCTGGATCCTGGCCCGGCAGCAGGGCGCCGACGCCTGGCGCCACTGCGAGGAGGCGCTGCTCGCCGACGTGGCCGACATCCAGGGCGGCACCACCGGAGAGGGCATCCACCTGGGCGCCATGGCCGGCACGGTGGACCTGGTCGAACGTGGCATCACCGGACTGGAGGCGGGCTCGGAGGGCCTGCGGATCGCCCCGGTCCCGCTGGCCGAGATCCCCCGCTTCACCTTCACCGTCGGCTTCCGGAGCCACCGGGGCATCCGCCTGCGCGTCCTGCCGGGCCGCCTCGCCGTCCGGGTGCCCGCCTCGCCGCCGGGCGCGCTGACCGTCGTCCTCCCCGGGGAGCGGCGCTTCACCGTCGAGCCGGGGGAGGAGAGGTGGTTCCGCCTCTGACGGCTGCTCGCCGAGCTTCCCCTCAGCGCAGCCGGGGGAGGGTGGTGCGCGCGATGTCGGCGAGAGCCTTGTAGACCTCGGTGGTCTGATCGTCGCGGAGAGGGCTCTGGGTCCGAGCCTTCAGCTCGCACCCAAGGTTGCTGTCGCGGACGGTCAGCCACAACTCGGTCTTCCACGGCGGGGAATCCTGCTTGTGGCTGTACTGAAACGCCTGCTGGCCGACAAGAGGAGTGTCTTTCACGCCATCGACCGTGTACCTGGCGCCATTTCGACGGAGATACGCGAAGTGCTCGACCGTATTCGAGACGTCGATATACGCCCAACACCCCACGAAGGCTTCGTCCGAGACGACGACAGGACCCAGGCTCTGTACGCATTCGGCGCCGCCCCCGGAATCGTTGCCGGCGAGAGTGGTGTTCTC
Source organism: Streptomyces sp. NPDC046203 (assembly GCF_040646255.1). Lineage (NCBI taxonomy): Bacteria > Bacillati > Actinomycetota > Actinomycetes > Kitasatosporales > Streptomycetaceae > Streptomyces > Streptomyces sp. NPDC046203. The sequence goes on from NZ_JBEYZX010000038.1 coordinate 44,002, forward strand.
CGGGGCCTTTCTGGTCTTGCCGATCACGGCGGCAAGCGGGCTGAAGTCGATCGAAGCGCAGATGTTCCGGGGGACGCGGTACGCGCCAGGGTCGGCGGTGGCCTTCGGCACGGAATCCACGGTGGCCTTCTCTGAGCTTGTGCAGGCAGCCGTGCCGAGCAGTGCGCCGACCAGAGCGAGGATGGTGATCGGGCGGTGGATTCGCTGCGCTAAGTCCATGACTCTCCGTCAATTTCCTTCGATGTGAACATCATTGAGTGACTTTTCAGCCGCCTCGCAGGGAGGGGATCGGTCCGGCCCGGTCGATGATCGCGACGGGGGCGTCTCCTTGGCCGGCCATCCCCACCGTCCGGAGCCGAGCGCACTGTAACGAACCCTTCCGGCGCATGGGAGCAAGGCCCCGTCCGCCGTCCCGCTCCCCGCCCGCACCCCGTGGGCCAGGCGCGCCGCACCCTGCGGAAAACCGCAGGGTGCGCCCTGCGGGGAACCCCACCGGGACCGACGGCAAACCCCATACCGGCGCCGGCCGTTCGATTCCTAGCGTGAGGGATGCCGCCGGGGCGATCCGCTCCCGCCGGTCCAGGCCCGCCGCCCGTCCGGGCCGTATCCCACCTGTCTGGAGAGCCGACCATGCCGCACCACTTCACGACCCTGGCCATGGCCCAGGAGCCCGCCGGCGGATTCGCCGGCTGGGCCGCCGGCCTCGTCGACACCATGGGCGGACCAGGAGCCGGCCTGGCCATCGCCCTGGAGAACCTCTTCCCGCCGCTGCCCAGCGAGGTGATCCTGCCGCTGACCGGATTCGCCGCCGGGCAGGGCGTACTCACCCTGGTCTCGGCCCTGTTCTGGACCACGCTCGGCTCGGTCGCCGGCGCCGTGGCGCTCTACTGGATCGGCCTGCTCTTCGGCCGCGACCGCATGCACACGATCTGGGGCCGGCTGCCGCTGGTGAAGGCATCGGACCTGGTGCGGACCGAGGAATGGTTCGTCAGGCACGGCACCAAGGCCGTGTTCCTGGGCCGGATGGTGCCCATCTTCCGCAGTCTCATCTCGGTCCCGGCGGGCGTGGAGCGCATGCCGCTGCCGCTCTTCCTGATGCTGACGGCGCTCGGCAGTCTGATCTGGAACAGCGTTCTCGTCATGGCCGGTTACTGGCTGGGCGACCAGTGGGACGTGGTCGAGACCTACGTCGACGTCCTGTCCAAGGCCGTCCTGGTACTCGTGGCCGTGGCGGCCGTGGCCTATCTGGCGGTACGGCTCCGAGGCCGCGGCGCGGCCCGGCACCGGCGCACCCGGTGACCCCGGACTCCGCCGTCCTCCCGGCGGGGCCCCCGCCCCGCTCCGCACGGCCCGGACGATCTTGCCCGGGCCGTGCGGCCGCATTAGGGTCGAGGGCCGTGGACGACGACTCGCCGGGCACGGCGGCCGGGTGGACGGCCCTCCCCGAAGACACCACCGCTCGCGAGGCCAACGGCGAGAGCCCGCGCCCCGGTTGGCCGCGCCGGGGTGCCGGTGTGCTGCTCGGCTGCGGCACAGCCCTGACCGGCCTGGTGTACTTCCTCGTCCTCGGGACCGCCCTCGGTGCCTTCCTGCTGTGGCCCCGCACCCGCCGTGACGCGCTGGGCGTCCTCATGGGCGGCGCCCGCCGCCTCGCCGACCTCGAACGCGCCCGCCGCTCCGCGTTCTTCGGCGACCACTTCCCGGAGCACTACCAGGCGTCCGATCCGAAGATCCTGCGCTTCCTCGCCGTCCGCTGCTACGCGGGCCTGCTCTGCGCCGTGGTGCTCGGCCTGCTGGCCTTCGGCGCCGTGCTCGCCGCCCTCCTCGCCCGGGGAGCGGTGCGCGGAAGCCTCGCGTGGACCGAACTCCTCACCCAGGTACTGCTGGGCGGGGTGCTGCTCTTCCTCGACGTGCAGGGCCTCCTCGCGCTGACGGCCCTCGACGCGGGCATCGCCCGCGAGTGCTTCGGCCCGTCCGAACGCGAGCTGCTGCGGCGGCGCATCAACGAACTGGCCACCAGCCGGGCCGCCGTCGTCCAGGCCGTGGACACCGAACGCCGCCGTATCGAAAGGGACTTGCACGACGGCGTCCAGCAACGCCTGGTGGCCCTCGCCATGCTCCTCGGCCGGGCCCGGCGCAGCCGCGAACGCGACCCGGCCCTGGCCGACGCCCTGACGGCACAGGCCCACGAGGAAGCCCGGGGCGTTCTGACCGAACTGCGCGAGGTGGCCTGGCGGGTGTACCCGTCGGCGCTGGACAGTCTCGGCCTCGAAGAGGCGCTGGGCGGGGTCGCCGAACGGTGCGGCATCCCGCTGCGCATCGACTTCGCCGTGACCGGTCCGCTGCCCCAACCGGTAGAGACAGCCGCCTACTTCGTCGTCTCCGAGGCGGTGACCAACGCGGCCAAACACTCCGGGGCCACCGCCGTCCACGTCCGCGTGCACCGGCTGGGACCGGTCCTGACCGTACGGATCGAGGACGACGGCACGGGCGGCGCCGACCCGGCGGGCACCGGACTGACCGGACTGCGCGGCCGGGTGACCGCCCTCGACGGACTCCTGCGCCTCGACAGCCCCCTCGGGGGACCCACCACCCTCACCGCGGAGCTGCCATGCGTGTGATCCTCGCCGAAGACTCGACCCTGCTGCGGGAGGGCCTGGTCCGGCTGCTCGTCGAAGAGGGCCACGAAGTGCTCGCCGCGCTGCCCGACGCCGAGTCCCTCCTGCGGGAGACCGAGGAACAGCAGCCGGACATCGTCGTGGCCGACATCCGGATGCCCCCGACACACACCGACGAGGGACTGCGGGCCGCGGTGGCAATCCGTGAACGCTGCCCGGAGACGGGCGTCCTCGTCCTGTCCCAGCACGTCGAGCGCGCCTACGCCGCCCGGCTGCTGGCGGCCGGCGCGGAGCGCGTGGGCTATCTGCTGAAGGACCGGGTGGCGCAGGTGGAGGAGTTCCTGGACGCGCTGGAACGGATCCACGCCGGGGGCGCCGCCATCGATCCGGAGGTGGTGCGACACCTCGTCGTCCGTACGGCGCACAGCGACCCGCTGGCTCGGCTCACGCCCCGCGAGCGCACCGTCATCGAGGCGCTGGCCGAGGGCCTCACGAACGCGGCGATCGCGAACAGACTGCACCTCTCGCAGAGTTCGGTGGAGAAGAACCTCAACGCCGTATTCGACAAGCTGGAGTTGTCCCACACCGAGGGCTACAGCCGGCGCATCCTCGCGGTGCTCCGCTATCTGGAGTCGTGACACCGGGCAGTGCGCAGGTCCCTCGCGCACCAGTCCGGCGTCGCCGGAGTTTTAACCGGTTGAGCCCCTGGCGGCCGGATGGCAGACTCGCCTGCCGTGACGACGACGATCAAGAAGTTCCAGGTCACCTTCGACTGTGCGGAGCCCGAGCGCCTGGCGCGCTTCTGGTGCGAGGTGCTGGGGTACGTCGTACCCCCGCCGCCCGAAGGGTTCGCGACGTGGGAGGCGCACCGTGACGCGCTGCCGCCGGAGGAACGGGACACGGCGTTCGCGTGCCTCGACCCCTCGGGTGTCGGCCCGCGACTCCTCTTCATGAAGGTCCCCGAGGGCAAGGCCGTCAAGAACCGCGTACATCTCGATGTGCGGGTCGGCACCGGGCTCGTGGGCGAGGAGCGTCTTGCCGCACTGGAGGCCGAGTGCGCTCGGCTGGAAGCGCTGGGCGCGGTGCGGGGCACCCTCCTGCGGGCCGACGGCGTGAACGAGTCCTGTCAGAACATGCAGGACATCGAGGGAAACGAGTTCTGCCTCGACTGACGTCGTCGCGGTCTCGGCGGGACCTGCGCGGGCTGGGGCCCATCCGGCCCTGATCCACCGGGCAGCCCCTCGCCCCACGGCATGACAAGCGGGCCGCTCCTGAGGCACATCGCCTCGGGAGCGGCCCTGCGTTCAGCCGGTCCGGCCTCGTCAGGGACGGCCCTCGTCGGTCCGGGTCAGATGGGTGACGGCCTCCTGCCAGGTGCCCGCGAGGACGGGTACCTGCCGCAGTGACGCCGCCAGCGTGTGGACGGAGTCGGCGGCGGCCGGCCGGGCGATCCAGTTGACGATGGACGCCAGGAGCCGGGGCCGGCTGGGCGGGGCGCCGCCCTCGGGGGCCTGGGTGAGGACCGCGGTGACCGCCGGGCCGGGCTGTCCGGCCCCGCCCGCGCCGGGCAGATGGAGTGCGGCGGTGTCGGGGGCGGTCCGCAGTACGGTGTACGGCTCGGGCCGCAGCCGCCAGCCCGCCTGGTCCAGTTGCCGGGCGCGCTTGACGAGGTCCGACATCCAGCTGCGGGGGAAGAGCACGGCGTCCCCTCCCTCGCGTACGGCCGCCCCGCACAGCACCGGGATCTCGTCCCGCTCGGGGGCGGCGAAGCGCGCGTACCCGGCCAGCACGGCGTTGAGGACCTCGCGCAGGGCCTCGGGTGTGCGGGCGCGGGCGAGGAGTTCGCCGCCGCGGAAGAGGAGATGGAAGGTCTCGGGCCGCTCCAGGGTGAGGGTGACGGGTGTGTAGCCCTCCTCGGCGACGGCGCCGGTGGCCTCCTCGGCGATCCGGCGGGCCTCGGGGCCGCGGACCGCGATCCCCAGACGCGTCCCGCCCACCGTGGCGGTGAGGACCGCGTCGACGGGCTCGGCGGCGACGTTCACCGAACAACTGGTGGGCGCCTCCACGGTCGTGGCCTTCGGATCGGCACCGCTGAGGGTGATCAGCGCGTTGCTGACCTCGGCGAACCCGGTGAGCACCTCGGCCGGCCGGTCGCGGGACAGCAGGACGGCGGTGGGCGTGCCCCGCCGCGCGGCGTCCTGGCCGAGGCGGATCAGGCCGGGGTAGGCCGGGATGTACAGCGAACGGCCCAGCAGCCGGGCGCCGTCGGCGTCCACGAGCAGGACGGAGGCGTCGAGACGGGCGAGAGCGGCGGCGTTCGCCGCGAGGTCGGCGCCGAGCTGATCGCAGAAGCCGCAGGCCTCTGCCATGGCCACCACGAGCACGGGATGCCCGGGCAGAGCCGCGAGTGCGGCCGCCTGTGCCTCCAGCGAGCCGGGTTCGTCGGTTGTGGTGGACGCGTTGCCCGAGGAGACGAGGCCGGCGGAGCGCCACTGGGTGAAGCAGTGGGCGTGCTGGTCGTGGTGTTCGGGGGCGGGTGGTTGGCCCTGAAGCCAACCAAGGGCGGTCGGGCTGACATAGGCGGCGGCGGGACTGCTGGTGTTCAGCAGGACCGCGCTGCTGCCCAGTTCGGCCACGACCACCCCTGGCGACAACATCACCTACGGCTGCTGGCAGAAGCCGCTGTAGCCGTTGGTGGAGATGCACACGAGGCCCGGGCAGCACCCGACGGCTCCCGTGCAGCCTTCACCCTGCACCCGGCACGCCATGGGGGCGAGGAAGGTGTCGGTGAAGATCTCTTCGATTTCGGCGATCATTTCGGTGTTCGGCGTGAGAGACAGTGTCTCTTCCATGTAAGTGACCATAAATCCAGCATGGGGGTGTCTGTCCGGCGCGTCTAGAGGGACCGACTCGCAGGAGTGGGGCCCTGGATGGGTGTGCGATTATCCGGTCGTGGAGGTGTGACGGGCGGGGGTGCCGGGCCGCGCGGTGCCCGTGTTCCCGTACGCCTCCGCCTGAGCGCGGAAGAGATCGGCGTAGGCGCCGCCCGCGTCCAGCAGCGACGCGTGATCGCCCTGCTCGACGACCTGGCCGCCCCGCAGTACGTAGATGCGGTCGGCGTGCCGCACGCTGCGCAGCCGGTGGGAGATCAGGACCACCGTCCGGCCCGCGAACAGCCCGCGCAGTCGCGCGAAGAGCCGGTCCTCGGCGTGCGCGTCGAGCGCCGCGGTCGGCTCGTCCAGGATGACGAGGGGAGCGTCCCGGTAGAAGGCGCGGGCCAGGGCCAGTCGCTGCCACTGGCCTCCGGAGAGATCCGCGCCCCCGGTGAACTCCTTGCCCAGCGAGGTCTCCAGACCGTCCGGCAGCTCCGTCAGGAACTCCAGCGCCCCGGCCCGCCGGGCCGCCTCCCGCACCCGGGCCGGGTCGGCGGCGGTGTGCGGGCGGCCGAAGGCGATATTGTCCACGGCCGGCAGCTTGTAGCGGGTGAAGTCCTGGAAGACCACCGCCGTCCGCTCGCGATGGGCGGCGAGGTCCGTGACCGGTTCGCCGTCGAGCAACAGGCAGCCGCTGTCCGCCGGGTAGAGCCCGGCCAGCAGAGCGGCGAGCGTCGTCTTGCCCGAGCCGTTCACCCCCACCAGGGCCACCACCTGCCCCGGCCGCAGCTCCAGACTCACCTCCCGCACCGCCGGGGTGTCCGCGCCGGGATAGGTGAAACACAGCTTCTCGACACGGAATTCGCCGAACGGGCCGAACGGGGCTTCTTCCGCTGACTTTTGACGTGGCATCAGAGAAGGTCGGGACGTCGCGGCCGGGTCCTTCCGGGCGTCCGCCCCGGTCGTCTCCGCCGCCGATGTGGTGAAGTCCTTCAGGTCGATGAGGCGGAGCAGGTTCTCGCCGATGCCGCTGAGCATGCCGGCGAAGGTGTTGATCCGTACGGAGAGCAGCCACACCCCCGCCACCGCCGCTCCCGCCACGGACAGGGGCAGCAGCTGCCGGTCGGCCATCCACCAGAGGCTGCCCACCGCCAGACAGGTGATCGCCGCCCCGGCACCCTGGGCGACCATCCGGCGCTTGGCGTGCGTCCTCAGCAGGCTCTCGGTCTCGCGGATCTCCCGCGCGTACTGCTCCTCCCAGCGCTCCGTCAGCACACCCCCGAGGTCGAGCGCCCGGATCTCCCTGGCCTCGTCCCGGCCGGTGAGCAGCCGCTCCAGGTACTCCCGCAACCGCCGGTTCTCCGACAGGCCGTGGTGCAGATCGTGGTGGGCGCCGCGCTGCGAGCCCGCCGCCCGGAGCGCGGGTACGGCGCTGAGCAGGACGAGCGGCAGCAGCCACCAGGCCATGAAGAGGAACGCGCCGCCCACCGCGAGCACCGTCAGTGCCGCCTGGAACGCGGTGACGAGCAGGACGACGGCCAAGGCGGGCTGGCGGCGCGAGGCGAACACGGCCCGCTGCAGCCGGTCGTGAAAGCCCGGATCCTCGAACTGCCGCAACTCGGCCGCCACGGCGGCCTCCAGGACCATGCTCGCCACGAGATGGTCCACCTTCACCGTGAGCACCGCCATCCGGGCCGTCCCGGACAGCCGCAGGGCGCCGAACGCGGCGCCTGCCACCAGCACCCCGATCACCGCGGGCACCAGCGAGGGCGACCGCCCGGCCGCCGCCGGCCCGTCCGTGAGCACCGCTCCGAACACCCTCTGCGTCACCACCAGCGCCGCGGCCATCCCCGCCGCCGCCAGCACCTGCACCACGAGCACATGGACCAGGGCCCGCCGGTCGGCCAGCCAGGCGAGTCGGACGGCGAAGGCCGCGGAGGACACCATGGCGCGGGTACGCCGTTCAGCCATCGAGGGCCACCTTTCCAGCCCCGCCGGCCACACCAAGGGCGGCATGCGTACCAACGGGCGCATATCGCCATCACTGCCCCAGGAGACCCCGGATCACTCGACGATCTTCCCGGGCCGGCAGTGCCCTGCGCCCGCCGTACGACCCGGAGTCGAACGGCGGTGGGCAGGGGCGAGCATCAAGAAGCGATCGGATCACTCCGTGACGGGCAGGCACTCGGCGAGCAGGGCGACGATGTCCCGCCAGGCTCGCCGCGCGTGCCGGGGGTGGTAGCCGACGCCAGGAGGCGTGGCGTGGTCGACCGTCGGGTGGTGGAAGGCGTGCAAGGCGCCGCCATAGACCACGAGGCGCCAGTCGACGCCCGCGGCCCGCATCTCCTCGGTGAACGCGGCTCGTTGCGCGGGCGGCATGATCGGGTCCTCCGATCCGACCCCGGCCCAGACCGGGCAGCGAATGCGCGCCGCCTCGCCTGGGCGGCCCGTGGTCAGCGCGTTGACCGTTCCGATCGCGCGCAGGTCGACGCCGTCGCGGCCGAGTTCCAGTGCGACCGCGCCCCCGGTGCCGTAGCCGATGGCGGCGATCCGGCCGGGGTCGGCCCGTGGTTCGGCACGCAACACGTCGAGCGCGGCGTGACCGATTCCTCGCATCCGGTCGGGGTCGGCGAGCAGGGGCAGGCAACGGGCCAGCATCTCCTCGGGGTTGTCCAGATAGCGTCCGCCGTGGAGGTCGAAGGCCAGCGCCACGTACCCCAGTTCGGCCAGCGCCTCGGCCCGGCGACGCTCGACATCGCTGAGCCCCATCCCCTCGGGCCCGATCAGGACCGCGGGCCGGCGCCCGGCACCGGCCGGGAGCGCGAGGTGTCCGATCATCGTCAGGTTGTCGGCCGGGTACGCGACCGTACGGGTGGTCACCGTCGTCATACGACTGGACGGTAATGACCGTTGGGCCCGCTCGGGGGTGGTGTTCACCGATGGCAGACAGCGGTCTGTCCCGACCGCATGCCCGACCTCGTCGGCCACCGAGGACGACGGGCAGCCCCGTACCGGAGCCGACCGTCGTCCTCGGCATGCCGGGCAGGGCCGCCGCCTTCCCCGCCCGGTACGGCCACCGGGCGGGGTGAGCGGATCCCGCAGGTCACCTCACCCGGCGGCCGGGCGTCCTGCTTCCGGGCGCCTCAGTTCCAGGAGGCGGCCACCAGGAACCGTTCCGCGGCGGCCAGATGGGCGGCCGAGGCGAGCCAGGCGCGCGCGTAGCCGTCGGCCGACGGGTCGAGGAGACGGCCGAAGGAGTCGCGGGGGCGGCGGTCCGCCTCGGCCGTCAGGTCCTGGGCCAGCCGGGCCGCGCCGACGAGCCCGGCCCGGCGCAGCGGTACGGCGAAACCGGCCGTCTCCGTGCCGCGCGCCGCCTCGGCGACGGCCCGCCGACCGCCCGCGACGCCGGTCTCCAGCAGCCGCCGCACCCGCCACAGCGGCGCGTCCGCCAGTGGATCGGGACCGGCCGTGACCGGACCGGGGCCGGTGCGCGCGTCCGTGCCGGCCGGTGCGACCCGCGGGATGTTGTCGCCCTGGAGCCGGTCGTAGCCCAGATCGGCCCGCCCCCGCCACTCCTCCGGCAGCCGCAGCGTGTACGCGGCCCCCGGCACCGGCCCCACCGCCAGCGGACGAAGCGTCGCCGCCCGGTCCAGATCGGGCCGGCCGAGGACCCGCAGCGCCAGACCCGGGAACGCGGCGATCAGCCGCAGATTGGCCGCGTGCGGCAACTCGGGGTGCGGATGGGCGGGACGCAGCCGCACCAGCGGTCCGCCGCCGAGCACCCGGGCCACCAGATGGTCCCCGGCCGCACCGGCCACCTCCACGTCACAGCCCAGCAGCCCCGCACCCGGCGCGTCCGGGCCCGTCCCGCTCTCCTCGGCCACCGAGAGCGCCTCGGCCACCGCCTCGTGCACCGGCCGGGCGAACAGCGCCGCCACGGGCGCCTTTGACCAGTCCACCCCGCGCAGCGGCGTGGCGCGCACACTCCGGCCCGCGCCGAGCCGTCCGTCGGCCGAGACGGTCGCACCGGCGATCAGCAGCCCCCCGCGGGCCAGCCCGGCGTGGTCGAGGATCCCGCCCCCGAGCGCCACGGACGCGGAGCCCGCGCCCCTGGCCCGGCCCAGGCCACCGGGCCGTACGTCGGAGAGGGTGAAGCCGATCCCGTCGGTGCCGAGCAGATGGGTCGTCACACCGCCGTAGCCGGTGGCGGACAGGACGGGTTCCCGGCACAGGCCGTACACGCGCAGGCTGCCGCCCTGTTCGTACGCCCGGCGCGCACCTCCGGCCCACGCGGCACCGGCCGTGCCGGAGGCGAGCGGCGCGGCACCGGCGAGCAGTTCGCGGAAGGCGTCCGCGAGATCGCCGAGCCGTTGCCCCTGGCTCCGGTCCCGCGCCGCGCGCAGGCCCCGTACGACCCGCAGCGCGGCGGCCTCGGCGCGGGGCAGCCCGGCGAGGCGCGCGCTGTGGGCGGCGCGCAGGAGTTCGGCCTGGACGACCGCGCCGCCGGCCGCGACCCCGGCGGACAGGGCCTCGGCGGCCGCTTCCCACAGAGCGGTTCCGGCCCGGGTCTGCGCGGGCGTGAGCGCGGTCTCCCCGGGGCCCGCCGAAGGGGCGGGTGACGCGGGGGAGGGGGTGTGCGGTGCGGTGGGCCCGGCCGGGACGGCGGCCGGTTCCTCGTCCGCCCCGCCGCCGGACCGGGCCGACGCGTCCGTCTCCGGCTCGGCCGGCCCGGACAGGCCGGACACATCCGCGATCGGGGCCGCCCCCAGCACCGCCGCCCGATGCAGACAACGCGGCGCCAGAAGGCAGCCGCACACGGCCTGTCCGGCCTCCGTGACCGCGCCCGACGGCCCCGGTCGCAGGGTGACCACCGTGTCCTCGCCGAAACGTACCTCGACCGCCCCGTCCGCACCGGCCGCGGCCCGTTCGCCGCACTCCGCGATCGTGGCGTCGAGCTTCTTGCGGAGCCGCGCGGTCAGCTGCTCCACGGCCCCCGCGAGGACCTCGGGGGCGACGGGCGGCAGGAGTTCGGTGCTCAACGGGCTTCTCCACGAAGGCGGTCGCCGACCCAGCGGGCGAGGGCGAGCGGACTGAGGGCGGCCACCGGCATGCCGGCGGCGACGAGTTGGCGCGCCACCGGAACCGAGTAGCGGGGCGTACCGGTGTCGTCGAGGGCCGCGCACCCGAGCAGATGCGCGCCGGACGAGGCGAGCGCGCGGACCTCGGCGAGCAGCCCGGCGACCGGTGCGCCCTCCTCGAAGTCGCTGACCACGACGACGAGGGTGCGGCTCGGCACGGTGATCAGCGAACGGGCGTGCGCGAGCCCGGCGGCGATGTGCGTCCCGCCGCCGACGCGGACCTCCAGCAGCAGGGACAGCGGGTCCGCCACCCGGTCGGTCAGATCCGCCACCTGTGTGGAGAAGGCCAGGAAGTGCGTGGACAGGGTCGGTACGCCGCCCAGCACGGCGGCGGTCAGCGCCGACCAGATCACCGAGGCCTCCATCGAACCGGAGACGTCGACGACGAGGACGAGCCGCCAGTCCGCCTCCTTCGCCGACCGGCTGCCGAACACGGGGCGTTCGGGGACGACGACCACCCGGCCGTCGTCCGTGCGGCGTGTGTGCGCCAGATTCGCGCGCAGGGTACGGGCGAGGTCGAGACGGCCACCGGGGCGCCGGGTCGGGCGCGGGGTGGAGAGCCCGGACAGGGCCGGGCGTACGCGAGTGGCGAGTTCCCGGGCGAGTTCGTCGACCAGCCGCTTCACCAGCGGCCGCAGCCGGGCGAGCCGGGCCTCGGGCAGGCCGCCGGCCAGGGACAGTACCGAACTCAGCAACTCCACCGACGGACGCACGGACGCCGGGTCCAACTCGGCGAGGACATCGGAACGTCCCGCGCCGGCGGCGTCCGCGAGCACCTCCTCACGGACATCGGGGCCGAACAGCGCCCGGAGTTCCTCGGACCACTCGCGGGCCGTGGGGAACGAGGCATCCCGGCCGCCGCCCGACCCGCCGCCGAGATCCTCGGCGCCCTCGCCGCGGCCGTGCCCGTACAGCTCGTCCAGAGCGTTCGCGTACCGGCGGGCCTCGCCGTTCAGCCGGTCCTGGTGACGGCCGAGGAGCAGCCGCCAGCGGTCCGCCCCGCCGAGCCGGCGCTCCGGCACGGGCAAGGGCGAGGGCGAGGGGACGGGCGGCGTCGGGGCGACGGGGTGAGCGGGTGCGCCCTTCGCGCGATCGTCCGCCGTACGGTTCTCCGCCGTACGGTCGTCCGCCGCCGGCGGGTGCGTGCCGGCCGCGTCGGCGCCGGGCAGGGGAAGGTTCTTCAGCGCGGCGAGCCCGGCCGCGTCGGCCGAGGCCCACAGGGCGAGCAGCTCGGGCGGGGCGTCGAGGGACAGGTCGAGCCGGTCGCCGAGCCGCTCGGTCACCGTGGTCAGTATGCGGTCGCGGTCGGCCGGGGTGAGGACGTCGAAACCACCGCGCAGCGCCGGGAGCCGGTCGAGGAACTCCTCGTCCGTGAGGGTGTCGACGCGGTCGAGCAGCGGGGTGAGCGCGGCCGGGGACGACTGGAGCAGCGGCCCGGCGGCGGTGAGCAGCCCGCCGAGCCGCTTCGTCAGGGCGCGCCGCGCGTCGGGGCCGGTCGCCCCGTCGATCCATCCCGCCACGCGCTCGCCCAGCCCGTCGGCCGGATCGAGGTCGAGCAGCACACGGACCGCCCGGGCCGCACCCTGGACGAGCGGGGAGGCGTCGGCGGCGAGAGAGGCGAGCACATGGTCCATCCGGAGCCCCGACTGCCGGGCGGCCGCCCGGCTCGCCAGCGCCACCAGGGCCGCCGCGTCCGCGGGGGAGTCGCTCCCGGCGAGACCGGGCAGCGCGCGGACGGCGGCTTCGAGCAGCTCGCCGGTCAGCTCGCCCGCGACCGCGCGGGCCTCGGGAGTGGTCCCGGGATAGTGGCCGCGCCGCAGCCCCTCCAACAGATCGAGGGCAGAGAGGAGTTCGGGAAGGTCGGCGGTGGCGGGCAGCACGGCGGCGGCCTCGCGCAGCCGGTCGTCGACGAGTCCGGGCAGATCGCAGCGCGCGGCGGCGGTGAGCCCGGTCAGGACCTGTGCGGCGGTCGGGCCGCCCTCGGCCGCCTCGCGGCGCGCGGTCTCGCGCAGCGTGCCGGCCGCCGCCTGCGCGGCGGTGACCCCGCGGGCGCCCGCGAGATCGAGACGGGCGGGCACCGAAGGCGTCCACGTCAGCCGCCACTTGCTGCCGAGCGCCGTGCCGTCGCCGGTGGCGGCGACGGCGACCGGCTCGCCGTACGACGCCCCGATCACCCGCAGGCGTTGCAGCAGCACCTCGCGCTCGCCGTCCAGCGGCGAGCGCAGCGGGTCCAGCCGTACCTCCCGGGGCTCGGGCTCCTCCGGGCGCGGCAGCCGCAGCCGGGCCAGCTCCTCCTCGACGGCCGGGCCGAGACCCGAGCGCGGGGCGTGCGGCGATATCCGGCCGCGGGCGGTGCCGACGAACACCGTCTCCAGGGCGCGCGCCAGCGCCCGGCCCCGGCCCAGGGGCTCGCCCTGGCCGAGGACGGAGGTGACGGCTTCGAGAAGTTCGCCGCGCCCGGGCGCGGGCAGCCCGCGCAGCGACGCGAGGTCGCAGGCCACGCGCAGGGTCTCGGCCGCCTCGCCGGTGCCTGCCTGGTGGCCCGCCCGGCGCAGCTCGCGGCACAGCCCCGTCAGCGCGGCGGCGGCCGCGTCGCGGAGCCGCTCCGGGTCTCCGCCCGCCTCGAACACGGCCTGCTGCCAGCGCGGGTCGCGGATGCCGGCGGGATAGCCGGAGCGCGAGTCGAGCAGATCGAAGGAGTACGGCACGAACGAGGTGACGGACACCTCGGCGCCCGTCGCCGTCGCCGTCACCGTCCCCGTGCCGAGACCGATCCCGGCCTCCCCGTCCGGGGCGCCGACCGTGTCGCCGAGGGATCCGGAGCCGTCCAGGAGGAGCGCCGGGGCATGGAACGCGCCGACCACGGCGGCCACCCGCCGGCCGCCCGCCGCGGCCTCGGCGACGACCCGGCGCATCCGGGCCTCGCGGGCGAGATCGGTCGCGGGCACCGCGCCGTCGGAGCGCAGCGCCCATCCCACCCCGAGCGCCGCCCGGCGGACGGCCTCGGGCGAACCGCCGGGCGCGAGCACCTCGACGGCGCGGTCCCACAGGTCGTCGCCGTCCCGGCCGGTTCCGGCGGAGGAGAGCGCGGCGGCGAAGGAACGGCGACCGCCCTCGCCCGGTTCCTTCGCGCCGTCCGCGTCCGGCGCCTGTTCCGCACCGGCCACACCCTCCGAGCCGTCAGCCGGCAGGGCGGGCGCGGGCGCCAGGGACCAGCCGGGGTCGGAGAGCGGCAGATCGCAGCAGACGACCTCGGCGCCGCGCTCCCGGGCCCAGCGCACCGCCGCCAGCTCCGGGGAGAAGTCGGCGAAGGGATAGAACGACAGCCGCCCGTCCCGTCCCGAACCGGCCAGCGCGACCGGCGCCGTGGTCTCGGGGTCGGCGAGATGCTCCAGCCACGGCCGGAAGTCGGCGGGCAGCTCCACGCAGACCGTCTCGGCGCCCGCCGCGTCGAGGAGCGCGGGCACCATCGCGGCGAGCGCCGGGCTGTGGTGGCGTACGCCCAGCAGATACGGGGTGCGCGACGCGGCGAGCGTGTCCACCGCCTCCCGGGGCCCGAGCCCGGAGAGCCTGTCGAGACGGCCCGGACGGCCAGGACGGCCAGGGCGATCGGGGGCGTCGGGGTCGGCGGGACCGCCGGGGGGATCGAGGGGTACGACGGCGGTCACCGCAGGCTCCCGCGCAGGTCCCAGAGGCGGCGCCACATGGCCGAGCCGTTCTCGGCGCGGCGGCGGACCGGGCCGTCCCAGTAGCCGAGCAGCCGGGCGTGGTCGGCCGGGTCGTCCTTGCGGACGACACCCAGGAGATGACCGGGGAGCAGATCGAGGACGTCCCCGCCGGGCAGATACGCGGCCGCCAGACCCATGGAGGCGGCGACCTGCACCGCCTCGGCGGTGGACATGACCGTGCCGGGCCGTTCCACGTCCCAGCCCTCCGTGGAACGGCCCGACCGCAGGTCGCGGAAGACGGTGACGAGGGCGTCCAGGACGGCGTCGTCGACACCGAAGCCGGCGCCCGCCCGCTCGACCGCGGCGACGGCCTGACGGCGGATCAGGACGGCCTCGGCGTCCGCGTCGGCGATAGGGTGCACCGTCTCGAAGTTGAAGCGGCGCTTGAGCGCGGCGGACATCTCGGAGACGCCCCGGTCGCGCAGGTTGGCGGTGGCGATCACGGTGAAGCCGGGGACGGCGCTGACCACGGCGTCCTCGGTGGCGGTCAGCTCGGGAACGGTGAGACGCCGGTCGGACAGCAGGGACACCAGGGCGTCCTGCACCTCGGGCAGACAGCGGGTGATCTCCTCGACCCGCACCACCCGGCCGGTGCGCATCGCGGACAGCACGGGGGAGTCCACCAGCGCCTCGGGAGTGGGCCCCTGGGCGAGCAGCAGGGCGTAGTTCCAGCCGTAGCGGAAGGCGTCCTCGGTGGTTCCGGCGGTGCCCTGCACGGTCAGGGCACTGGTGCCGCAGACGGCGGCGGCGAGCAGCTCCGACAGCATCGACTTCGCGGTGCCGGGCTCGCCGGTGAGCAGCAGTCCGCGGTCTCCGGCGAGGGTGACGACACACCGCTCCACCAGCGCCCGCTCGCCGACGAACTTCGGGGCGACCACGAGCTTCGCCGGCAGGCCCGCGCGGCGCTTCGGCAGCGCGAGTTCCACCCCGTCGCTGCCGCAGACGAAGGTGACGACGGCACGCGGTGTGAGCGCCCAGCCGGGCGGGCGGGGGCCCGGGTCCTGGGCGGCGAGGAAGGCGAGTTCGGTGGCGTGGCGCTCCTCGGCCGGGAGGACCTGCCGGGCGGGCGTGGACGGTGGGGTGACGCTCATGCGTGGGTTCCTTGTACGGGTGGGACGGTCCACGAGGACCGCCTGACGACGAACGACGATGGGGGGAGGGGAGCGGACCGGGCGGCGGGGACGGCGGCGCGGGGCGGTGGGCGGGGAGCACCCCGAAAAGGGGCACGCCCCGCCCACCGCCAGGCCGGGCCGGCGGCTCAGCGGCGCCGGCGGGTGCGCTTCACCTTGAGCTCCTCGAAGCGCGGCAGGTCGCCCTCGGTGATCCGCCGCCACGCCCGGGCGTACAGCTCGGCGACCGGCTCGACCGGCACCAGGGCACCCAGCGCGGGCCGGTCGCCCGCGAGCGGCCCGTACATCGGCAGCTTCCACCGCTCGACGGGCGGCACGGGAGCCGTCTGCTCGACCCAGGCGCCGGGCAGGAACAGCGAGCGTCCGGCCCGGGCCCGGACCGCGGACACGACCAGGTCGGTGGCGGCGAGTTCGGCGCGGGCCGCCTTCAGCCGGGCCGGCTTCCACCCGGTCCACCGTGCCGTGTTCCGGTCGGTCGGGTCGGGCAGGGCGAGGAGCATCAGATACAGCGTCGCGGCGTCCGCGCCGAGACCGTGGGCCCCGGCGGCCTCGGCGACCAGCTCGGGCACCGAACGCGACGGGTCCTGCGGCCACCAGGTCCCGTCCTCGTCCCGCTCGCCCGCCGCGGGCGCGCCCGGGTCGGCCAGGAGCCGGGCGAACACCGGGTCGTGGGCCCGCCGCAGCGCCACCTCGACGGCCGTCGGATGCTGCTCGGCGCCGCGCAGCAGGGGCAGGTACGGGTCGGAGCCGGTGGAGTCGAGCAGCGAGGTCCGCAGTGCCGGGAGGGGCTGGCCGTCGTGGGTGGCCATGAGGACCGCGCCGTACCGCTCGTGGTCCGGGGCCGTCTCCGTCGGCGCGCCGGCGGCCTTCCGGAAGTCCGCGAGCTGCGTGTAGTGCCCGAGGGCGAGCAGCAGTTCCGGTGCGGCGAGCCGCTGCCGTACGGCGGTCAGCGCGGCCGGCAGCGCGGCCCGCGAGGCGTCCCCGGCCGGCAGCCGGTGGGCCAGCCAGGCCGTCAGGCTCAGCGCGCTCACCAGCACCGTGTGGGTGAAGGAGGGCTCGTCCGGGACCACGGGCTCCGGGCGGTCGTTCTTGATCCGCCAGGCGACGTCGGTGCTCAGCTCCGCGGCGGACCGAGGGTCGAGCAGCGCGGACAGCGCCCGGGGCGTGGGCCAGCCGCTCCGGACGGCGCGGGTGGCCTCCGTGGTCAGCCAGTCGGGGACCCGCACCCGCTTGCCGACCCGCGCGTTCCACACCTCGGCCGCCGCCGCCACGTCCGGGCCCTCGGTCCACAGCGCCGCCGGGTCCTCGGGCAGCAGCGCCGCGACGACCGCTCGGCGCACCTCGTAGGACAGCGCTCGCAGTTCGTCCCGGGCGAGCCTGGCCTCGGCGACCTTCAGACCGAGGGTCTTGCGCAGTTCGGCGGGCAGGAAGTTGTTCTCCCAGTTGTCGATGCCGGGCATGCCGACGACGACGATCCGGGCCAGGGCGCCGGTGGCTCCGGTCAGCCGGGCGAACTCCTCGGCCGCCTCGGCGGCGAACGGGGCCGGCCCGCGCGCGCCCGCCTCCTTCAGGAACGCGGTCAGCCAGTCCGCGCCCCGGGCGGGGTCGCCGACCGCCGCGCTGCCGCGCAGGGTGTAGGGGCCGGGCACCTCGAACCGGCCGCTCGGGTCGTGCAGCAGCGCGCCGAACTCCCGGCCATGGGTGGTGGCCGTGGTGCTCGCGTGGCGGACCTGATGTCCGGTGTGCTCGACCGGCTCCGTGAAGCCGAGCGCCGCTCCGCCGCCGAGCGGGAGCACACTGCGATGGGAGGGGTTGCGCCCCTGGCCGTCCGGTGCGGTCAGCTGCGCCGGCTCCAGGCGGACGGTCACCCGGCGCCAGTGCCCGGCAGATTCGGCGGCCGACGCCAGGCCGAGGTCGTCGATCCGTCCGAGCATGGCGAGCAGGGCCGTCCGGTGCTCGTCCGCCGTACCGGGAGCGACCGCCCGGAAGGCGAGCGCGGCGGGCTGGTCGAGGAAGGCGGTGAAGGGCAGCCCGGAGTACGGCAGGGCCGGCAGGTCGAAGTGGAGCCGGCCGGGTACGGCCTTCGCCGCGGTGTCGGCGCGCGCCGAGGCCAGTTCTGCCAGATAGCGGTGGGAGACGTCCTCGTCGGTGCCCCGGTTGTAGTACCCGGAGTCCACGATGCCGTGGAGCGCGGCGCCGAGCAGATGATCGGACGGGCCCTGGCTGCGGGCCCCGGCGGGCTCGTTCGCGGGGTCGAGCCGGTCGGCGACGGCGGACAGCGCCTTCTGCTGCTGGACGGCGAAGTGGAGCACCCGCACCACACCGGCGACCAGTTCGGGGGTGGCGACGTCCGGCAGCGCGGCCCGTACCAGCTCGGGGAAGTCCGTGACGCGCGCCGCGCAGACGGCCGCCTTCAGCAGGTCCGCGGCGCTTTGGTCGTCGGCGGCGCGCAGGGCGGCCGACCCGCGCGGGTCGCGGGCGCGCAGCGCGTACAGGAAGGGCAGCGGCGGCAGGGCCGACGCCGCCGTCTCGAAGATGTCGTCGTAGCCGGCGTGGGCGGTCGTGGTGACGACACCGTCCGGGTCGCCGAGCGACAGTGTCCGCCACTCCCGTGTCAGCGAGCGGGGGCGGTCGTCGCCCGGGAAGGTCAGGGCCGCGACCGGCTGACGGCTGTCCTCGGGCAGGGTGATCTCGCGTCCGGCGGTGTCGGAGGCGTGCCAGCCGACGCCCGGCAGCCGTACGACGCGCCAGCCGAGCAGACCGCCGGCGGGCGCGCCGAGGACGGAGCCCTCGACCGTGGGCGCGGGCCGCACCCAGGAGTGCTCCGCGAACAGCCGGGCACCGGGCGCGTGCGGGAGCAGCGCGTCGGCCAGGAAACCCGGCTGCGAGCGCCGCCCGTGCGTCCCCTCGGCGGGGTCGTACTCCGTCCAGCCGCAGTCGGCCGACCCCTCGGGGCTGTCCCATACCCAGTACGAGGAGCCGTCGGACAGCACCGGACTCTCCCTCGGCACCCGGGTGTCACCGGCGTGCAGGACACCGCGGCCGGTGGTGCGACCGCCGCCGGGCAGCGCGAGGCTGAGGTGCTCGGAGCGCATCCGCCACTCGTCGACCCCGTCCAGGGTGACCACCCGGTCGGGATCGGTGTGCCAGTAGCCCTGGGGTTCCTCGCGGCCGTAGGTGCTCCAGAACACCAGGAGCGCGCCGTCGACGTAGTGGAAGCCGTACTTGCGGACATTGGCCGGGCGCCCGCGCAGATCGTGCACGAGGACAGTCGCGTCCGGGCCGACGACCCGGACCTGGGCGCTGTTCGCCACGATCAGATACGGCCAGGACTCCACGACGGTCAGACCGCCGCGCCCGTCGCGCGCCGGGGCCAGCTCCGCGAGGGCCTCCTCCCAGGCGGGCCAGTGCAGTTCCTCCCACAGGCCGCCGCGCAGGGTGCGGGCCAGCAGTGCGCCGAGGTCGGCGCCCGTCGCGGCGGCGACCTCCTCCTCGGCGAGTGCGAGGGCCTCGGCGGGCAGCCACGACAGCCGGGCGATGGCCTTCGGCAGTCCCGGAAGTCCGGCGGACACCGATTCCCGGGCGACCCGGCGCGCCCACGCCGTGAGCAGCGGCCGGCCACCGGCCGAGGCGGCGAGCCGCCGCATCACGGCCACGCTCTCCGGCCCGGCGTCGTACTCGTCGGCACCGGCGTCGAAGGCGGCGTGGAAGCGCGGGTCGGCGGCGATCGCGGCCAGATCCCGGGGCTCCTGTGAACGGTGCCAGTCCGTCAGATCGAGCGCCCCGCGCCGGCGGCGCGCCTCCGGGTCCGGGGCCGGGCCGGCCACCGGAATCCCCAGGGCCAGCAGCAGATCGAGCAGATTGGCGTCCTCGACGCCGATCCGCAGGGCACCCGCGCCGTCGGGGCGGGCCGCGAGCTCGGCGCGCAGACGTCCGGCCGCCCGGGTCACCAGATCCAGCAGGGCGGGCGGTGTCGGCCGGGAACCCCAGCCGCGATGGCGCGCCGCGTGGAAGCGCTCCAGCCAGCCGGCGGCACCGTCCGCGCACCGGGTCTCGGCCGGGGCGTCGTCCTCGGTCAGCCCGGCGTCCGCCCCCGAGTCCGCGAGGATGCCCAGCCACAGCGCGGCCATTTCCCCGTTCTCCTCGGGCGGGGTCAGCGACAGCAGGGTGCCGCGTACGGCCGGGACCCGGCGGGCCAGCGCGACCAGCGCCGCACGGTGCGCCTTCCACCAGCCGCCGGCCGCCCGCAGGGTGGCGGGCAGCGGCAGCAGCTCCGCGAGGTACTCCTGCTCCGCCTCGCTGGCCGGCCAGCCAGCGGCCCGGGCCAGCCGCCGCAGTTCGCCGGCCGCCTGGGCGGACGGGGCGAGTCCGCCCGCCGTCCGGCGTACGCACAGCCGCCGGAAGCGCTCGTACGCCTCGGCGGGCGCGAGCCGCGCGGACAGCTCCTTGCCGTACCCCGTGAGGACCTTCACCGGCAGCGCGCCGGCCAGGGCGAACTCCAGGAAGACGGCGTCGAGCCGGTCCTCGTCGACGGGCAGCCCGTGCTGGGCCTCGCTGGTGCGGGCGCGGCCGAACAACTGCCCTGCGTACGCGGTGTTCTCCACGCCGAGGAAGACGCGCGCGGCCTGCTCGTAGAAGACGGGCAGGAAGTGGGGGACGGACGCGGCGAGCCGGCCGGCCAGTTCGCCGACCGCGTCCAGCGCGGCCTTCGGCTTGGTCTTCGCCTGCCGGGTCAGCCGGTCCAGCTCCGGTACGACCGCGAGCGCGTGGTGGCCGTCCTTCGGGTGGTGGACGAGCACCCACTCGGGGAAGCCCAGTTCCCGGCGCCGGCCGAGGCCCACCACGGCCGGTTCGGCCACGGGGGCGAGGCCGAGGAAACCGGCGGCGAGGTCCTCGGCCGGGCCGAGTTCGGCGGCGGCCAGACGGACCACCACCCGCTCCTCGCCCAGTACCGGGTGGCCGTAGCTCCGCGCGGTCAGCGGGACCGCCGAGGGGCCCGCCCCCTCGGTGCCGGCCGGGAGGACGGCTCCCGCCGCGAGCAGCCGCTGGTCGTCCGTCGCCGGGGTCGTGGCCGAGGTTGTCCCCGCGGTCGTGGCCACGGTCGTCCCTGCGCCCTTGGTCGTGGTCGTGCCGGTCACGCGTCCCCACCCTTTTCGATCGTGCGGCCCGCGTAGAGCGCCGCGGCCATGCGCATTCCCTCGGACCAGGCGACCGGTCCGACCTCCGTCAGCCGCATCGCGCGGCCGTCCTCGTCGTGCCAGCCGAGCGCGCCGGTCTCCGACTCCCCGTCCCAGTACGGCTCGCCGATCCAGACCGACGCCTCCCCGGCGCGATCGCCGTCGCGGACCTTGCAGGTGGCGTAGCCGCCGGACACCCGGTAGCCGAGGCTCGTGGCGCGCGCGGCCAGACCGAAGCGGGACGCGAACTTCCCGCCCGCGTAGTCCCGTACCTCCGTGGCCGACGAGGACCGCGCGTCGCCGGTCCCCGCTTCCTCGGGACGGCTCCAGGTGGCCCGGTGGATCTGCTCGACCCGCTGGGTGATGCCGAGTTCGGCCGCGAACTCCCGTACGTCCTCCAGATCGGGGAGCAGCACGGGGTGCGGAAGGGTCACGGTGCGCGGCGCGATCCGTACCGTCTCGCCGTCGAGGTCGACGAGCCGCAGCTCACCGTCCGCCGACACGTCGCGCAGGAAGCCGACCTCGTCGGGGTCGTCGCCGACGACCGCCATGTCGCGCAGGGCCGACCGCCATGCCTCGTCCGGCCACACCCGGGCTATCAGCTCGGTCGGCACCGGCAGCGAGGAGACCATCCAGGTGTCCACCTGGGCCAGACACGAGGCCGAGTGCCGGTCCAGCCACTCGGACAGCCGCCGCAGCCGGTCCACTTCGGGATCGTCGCGCAAGGCCTTCGGCAGACTCTTCAGCTGCCGCCCCCCGGCGCGCCGTGCGACCACACGCCCGTCCTCAAGGGTGATCTCGTACCCCTCACCCGCTGCCAGCCACGTCATCAGCCGTGCCCCTCCGCCCAATTCCACTGGAACCGTGAATCCGCGCAGCCGGAACCAGAGGCCCCGAGGCCCCCCTGACTGCGGTATGTGAAGGACACTATCGAGGGCCACTGACAACGGCCGCGCGGGTGGGCACACCGGGACACTTCGGCCATCGTCGTGCCGGGTCGGAGGGGTGACAGGGGTGACAGGGGGGCGGTCGGGCACGACGGCCGGGGCCTTGGCCCTCCTGCGGAGCGGGCCGATGCCCGGCGCCCGCCCGGCCGCTGACGGTGCGCCGACCGCCGGCCGCCGACCGCCCGTCAGCGGTTGTCCTGGTCCGACCTCGGCCGTCCGCGCGCCGTCCCGCGCACGGGCGGGTGAACCCGGGCGGTTCACCCGGCGGCGGGGCGGCCCCGGCGCCGAAGATCGGCAGGACATCCGAGGAAGCGGGACGGAAGCCGGACCGGCGGGCCCGGGGCCGGCGAAGACGAAGGACGGGACATGAACCGGAGTCCGGAGCAGCAGGTGCCGATGAGCGATCTCTGTCAAAGGCTGTACGGCCTGTCGGCCGCGACCCCGGAGGCCTTCCTCAACTACGGCAAGGTGCTGATGGTGATCGCCGGTTCGGACGGCGAGCTCAGCGAGCCCGAGTTCGACTGGCTGATGAAGCATCAGGAACTGATGGGCGCGCCGCGCGAAGTCCTCGATCTCTACCGGGACTTCGACTACCGCGATGCCGACATCGAGGACCTGCTGCCCGCCATCCGCACCGATGTGGACACCTGGCGGGCCGCCCCGCACCTCGTGTACCACGCGATCCAGATGTGCGGCGCGGACGGGGTCTACGCGGCGGCCGAACGGGCCCAGGTGATGCGGGCGGCCCGGCTGATGGGCGTTCCCGACGACATCGTGCTGTCGCTGCACGCGCTGGTGGACATGGAGCGGGCGGTGTACGACCTGCGGGCCGCGCTGTTCCACGTCAGCACCGCTGCGGACGGGCCCGGTTCGGGGGCCGGGTCCGGCGGCGGGGCCGGGGAGGACGGAACGGGCGCCCGCCGGCGGTGAGCACGGCGGGCGCCCGCTGCGGGGAAGATCAGGGCCGCAGGATCAGACGGATCGGGTCGCCGGTCTTGTGCGTGAGTCGCTCCACCGCCTCGGCGGCCCGCGCCAGCGGGAGTTCACCGCTGATCGAGGCGGAGAAGTCCAGCCTGCCACCCTTGAGGAGGGACAGCAGCTGCGGCAGCGCGACCGGCATGTCGGAGCCGTAGTGGCCGAGGATCCGCTGCTGGAGATAGCTGAAGCGGGTGCCGTCGGCGACGGTCAGCGGCTGGTCGGTCAGGCCCGCGAGCACCAGCCGGCCCTTGGGTGCGAGAACCGTCAGCGCCTGTTCGCGGACGGCCGGCACCCCGGCGAAGTCGAAGGCGGCGGCGAGTCCGGCTCCACCGGTCGCCGCGCCGATCCGCTCGCGCAGCGCCGGGTCGGCGGGGTCGAGCGCCAGGTCGGCGCCCTGGGCGAGGGCGCGTTCGCGGGCGGTGGGGTTGGGGTCGACGGCGATGACGGGGCACGCGCCGACGGCCCGCAGCAGCTGGACGGCGTGCACGCCGAGCCCGCCGACACCCCAGACACCGACGGCCTCGGCGGGCCTCACGGCACCCGTGACGGTGATCGCGCCCCACGGCGTGGAGACCGCGTCCGGGATGATCGCGCCCTGGTCGAAGGGGATGGCCTCGGGCAGTTCCGTGAGGGCGTACTCGGAGGAGAGCGCGTACTCGGCCCAGCCGCCGTCGTAATCCACCCCGCGGGTGTACGTGACCCCGTCGCGGACCTCGCCCGCGTACAGCACCACCCGCTGCCCCGGGGTCCAGCGGGTGACCCCCGGCCCGGTCTCCGCGATCGTGCCGGACACCTCGTGGCCCAGGGTGACCGTGTCGCCGTGCAGGAGCAGTGGCGTGAGGGTGCCGTCGATCAGATGGACGTCCGACAGGCAGACGCCCGCGGCCTCCACCTTCACCAGAACCTGACCGGGGCCGGGCGCGGGCTTCGCCACCTCCTCGATCCGCAGCGTGCGGCTGGGGACGTGCAGCCGGGCGGCGAGCATCTGCTCCATGACGTGGCCTCCTTGACGCGGTGGCGACCCGGGGCCTCGGGCCCCTTAACGCAAGTCGTCTTGCAAAGAAACGTACGCCCGCCCTCCACTTAAAGCAAGTGGCCCTGCGTTACGATGGATCATGGCCTCGCCCGACCGGAACACCCCGCCCCTGCGCCGCCGAGGTGCCCGTATGCGCTCCGCCGTCCTCGCCGCCACCGTGGACGTCCTGACGGAACACGGACTCGCCGGCACCACCGTCGGCGCCGTCGCCCGTGCCGCCGGGGTCCACGAGACCTCCGTCTACCGGAGGTGGGGGACCCGCGAGAACCTGATCCTGGAAGCGCTGACCGAACAGGTCGACACGGCGATGCCCGTCCCGGACACCGGGCGCGTCCACGACGACCTCGTCGCCTACTTCGGCGCGCTGGCCGGCCTCCTCGCGACGGCGCAGGGCGAGGCGCTGCTCCGGCTGAGCGCCGAACGCGACGACAGCCTGCCGGACCGCCGCCTCCCCTTCTGGACCGAACGCCTCGAACGTGGCGCGGTCATGGTCCGCCGGGGCGTCGAGCGCGGCGAACTCGCGCCGGACACCGACCCGGGCCTGGTCATCGAGGCGGTCAGCGGCCCCCTGTTCACCCGCGCCCTCATCAGCGGCGCCCCGCTGGACGAGGACTTCGCGGCGCGACTGGTCGGGCTGGTGCTGGCGGGGGCGTACCCGGGGGCGCGGGCCCGTCCGTGACGGCGAGGGCCCTCGTACGGGGTCTCCCCGGCGCGCCCGGGCAAGCGCGCGCCCCCTCGCACCACCGTCCGCCCCGGCGCGCGTGGCCCTCGCCCGGGGAATATGCCGGAGTTCGCCTGCGCCGCGTCCGCCCGGTCGGCCAGGGTGGGACCTCGTGCCGCTGCGGCGTCCCGCGGCAGCGGTCCCGCGACGAGGAAAAGGGGAGGCCGGCCATGTGGGAGCTGGACAGTGCGGAGGGACACCGGGGGCGGGTGGGGGTGCTGCTGCCGGACGGCACCGTGCCCGGTCCGGTGCACTACGACATCGGCAGCGGCGCGACCTTCCACAAGTCCACGGACTGGCACATCTACGACGGCACACTCGGCGCCCCGCGCGCGGAGCGGATGCGCGGGGCGTGCGCCTGCGGCTGGTTCGGCGAGGACACCTACCCGATCGAGTGGGACAAGGTCTCCCGCCGCGAGCCGTACCGCTACGACATCACCGGCCCGCAGGAGGACTGGGCGACCCACGCCCGGGAGACGGCAGCGGGCGCGTGGCCGATCCCCGAGGACCTCGTCGACCTGATCGCCCGGCTGCGCGCACGGGTCGACGAGCTGGAGCACGGCGACATCCTGGCCGGACTGCGGGTCATCGGCGAACTGGACTTGATCATCGCCTGCTCCGGCGGCTACTTCGCCCGCGCCGCCACGGGCAGGTATCCGGATGACGAGATCGCGCAGGCGCTCGGCAGCACCGAACAGGCCCTGACCACCCGCCTGCGCCGGTACGACCGCGGCTACTACTGAGCGAGGAAGCCCCGGCTCACCGCCCGCCCCGGCCCCGGCCCCGTCGGCCCGCCGTCCCGTCCCCGTCCTGCCGCGCCCCGGCGCGCCGCAGGGCGGCGCGGTCCCGCGAGCGACCCGCCTTCCGGTTCCGGGCGCCTTTCGCCCGGGCGTCTTCCGGGCCGGGGTGCGGCGGGGATTGCGCGCCGCACCCGCGTTCCGGCCGGCCGGGGGACCCGCGACCGCCGCAGCGGCTCACCCGCCCGGAGCCGCCGGGGTGCGCGCCCTCACGCGGCTCCTTGCGGCCCGAGGCCAGGAACACCCCCTCCGCGTACCGCGCTTCCAGCCACGCGACATGCTCGGTCAGCAACGC
>NZ_JBEYZX010000039.1:0-65112 GCF_040646255.1 Streptomyces sp. NPDC046203
GCCGGCCGCATGCCGGGTGCCGCTCCCGGACACGTGGCGCGGCGCGTTCACGGCGGGCGCGTACCGCCCGGCGGACGGACTGCGGCCGGCACTCGCCGACGTGGGCCCCGGCTGGACGGCGCTCCAGCTCAGCGGCGGGCACGACCGTTCCGCCGTCCTCGTCCGGGCCGGCGAGAAGACCCCCCGGACGCTGCTGCGCTTCACCGACCCGGTCGAACACCAGCTGCTCGCCGCCGACTTCGACGGACGGCGGTGGGCCGCGTTCGCCGTCCTGGAGGGGCGCACGCTGGACAGCCCGTGGAGTCTGTACGTGTGGGACGCGGCCACCGGGCGGACGCGCCGGCTGGCCCACGCCGACCGGCCGGGCCCGCTGCCCCGTCCCGTCGTCCACGACGGCATGGTGGTGTGGGCCCAGGGCGGTGACGCCGGGAAGGCCGCCGTCCTCGCCGCTCCGGCGGGCGGCGGGCACGCGCGCGTATGGCACACGGGAGTGGTCGACACGCCGTTCACGGCGGGCGGTCTGCTGGTGTGGCGCGAAGCGGTCGGTGGCGGGACCCGGCTCGCCGCCGCCTCCCTGGCCGACGGGCACCCCGCGCGGCTGCCCGCGCCGATCGCCGCGCTGCGCGACATCCGTACCCCGGTCTCCGACGGGACCACCTGGGCGTGGGTGGCGGGCGAGAGCGATCCCCGGCTGATGGTGTGGCGTACGGGTAAGGCGCGGCCGTCGGCGGTCGTGACCGGCCGGCCCGCCGCCGAGGGCATGGACCAGCTGCGGATCGCCGGACGGCTGATCGTCTGGCGCACCCCCGAGACCTCGTACGCGCTGGACCCCGCCGTGGGCGCGTACACGGAGATCACTCCCGCGTACGGGTACGCGGCGGCCTCCGGCGGCGCCCTGGCCCTCGCGTACAGCCCCGGCGATGCGAAGAAGACGGGCGCGCGGACGGTGATCCAGGTGGTCGACGCGGACCGGCTGCCCCGGCTGCCGGGCTGTGGCTGATGTCCGTCGCCGAGGTTTGCGGGCCGGGCGGGCGCGTCAGATTTCCAGCATGTCCACTCATGTGTCCGAAGAGGTGCGGGAGGCGCTGTACGAGGGGCGTCCCGTCGTCGCGCTCGAGTCGACGATCATCGCCCATGGCCTGCCGCGCCCGCGCAATCTGGCCGTGGCCCGTGAACTGGAGCAGTTGGTACGGGACGGCGGAGCCGTGCCCGCCACCGTCGCGGTGCTCGACGGCACCGCCCGGATCGGCCTGGACGAGGCGGCCCTGACCCGGATCGCCGAGGATCCGGGGGTACGCAAGCTCGGCCACCGCGATCTGGCCCCGGCGCTCGCGGCCGGGGCGACGGGCGCGACGACGGTCTCGGCCACCGCCCGGCTCGCCGACTCCGCGGGCCTGCGGGTCTTCGCGACCGGCGGACTCGGCGGCGTACACCGGGAGTGGACGCTCACCCAGGACGAGTCCGCGGACCTGCGGCTGCTCGCCCAGGTCGGGATCACGGTGGTGTGCGCGGGCGTGAAGTCGATCCTCGACGTGCCCGCGACGCTCCAGCGCCTGGAGACGCTGGGGGTGACCGTCGTCGGCTACGGCACGGACCGCTTCCCGGGCTTCTATCTGTCCTCCTCCGGCGAGCCCGTGGACTGGACGGTCCACTCCCCCGAGGAGGTGGCGCGGGTGATGCGGGCGCGGGACGAGCTGGGCGGGCCGAGGTCCGCGCTGGTCGTCGGCCGTCCGGTGGAGACCGACCGGCAGCTCGATCCGGCGCTGCACGACCGGGTGCTGGCCGAAGGGCTCGCGGAGGCCCGGGACAAGGGGGTGACGGGGCAGGCGGTGACACCGTTCCTCCTCGCGTTCCTGACGACCCGCACCGAGGGGGCGTCCCTGGAGGCCAACCTGGCGGCGGTCCGGGGCAATGTCGCGCTCGCGGCGCGGATCGCGGCGGCCGACCGCGCCGCGCGGTGACCGGGCCCGGCGGTACGGCGGGTGCGGCGGGTGCGGCGGGCGGACCCGGTGACGCGGCAGGCGGAACCGGCGGTACGGCGAACGGGGGCGGCGGTGCGGTGAGCGGGCCAGGGCCAGAGCCAGGCGGTACGACGAGCGGGACCGACCGTACGGGGGCCGGGCCCGGCGCGCTCCTGGTCGTCGGGGACGTCGTCACGGACATCGTCGCCCGGCACCGTACGCCGCTCGCGCCCGCGACGGACACGGCGGCCTCGATCCGGACGCTGCCCGGTGGCGCGGGGGCGAACGTGGCCTGCTGGGCGGCGTGTTCGGGCTGCCGGGACGTACGGCTCCTGGCCCGGGTCGGCGAGGACGCGGTGGACTGGCACGACCGGGTGCTGCGTGAGGCGGGTGTACGGCCGCGGCTCGTACGGGATCCCGGGGCGCCGACGGCGTCGGTGATCGCGCTGGTCGGCGCGGACGCGGAGCGCACGTTCCTGACGGACAGCGGGGCGGCGCTGCGGCTGGCGCCGGAGGACTGGTCGGCGGAGCTGCTCGCCGGGGTCGCCCGTGTCCACCTGTCGGGTTATCTGTTCTTCGCCGAGACGAGTCGGGTGACGGCGGGACGGGTGCTGCGGGACGCCCAGGCGGCCGGCCTGCCGGTGAGCGTGGACCCCGCCTCCGCCGGGTTCCTCGCCGAACTGGGCACGGAGGCGTTCCTCGCGGCGGTCGACGGCGTCGAGTGTCTGCTGCCCAACGCTGACGAGGCCCGGCTGCTGACCGGATGTACGGACCCGGGCGAGGCGGCCGCGGCGCTCAGCCGTCGTGTCCCGCTGGTCGCGGTCACCCTGGGGTCCGGGGGCGCGGTGCTCGCGGCGCGGGGACGGGTGACGGCCCGAATGCCGGCGCCGCCCGCGCGTCCGGTGGACTCCACGGGCGCGGGCGACGCCTTCACCGGCGCGTTCCTGGCCGCGCGGCTCGCGGGCGCGGACCCGGCCGACGCCGCCGCGGCGGGCTGCCGGGCGGGTGCGCGGGCGGTGACACGGGTGGGCGGCCGGCCGTAGGCGGGAGGTCCCGTAGGCGGGAGGTCGTGAAAGCCGGCTCACGCCCCCCTTCCTCGCGGCTCACGCCTCCCGGAAGCCGGTCCAGGCCGGGCGGCGGGGATCGTCGGCGCGGACGACGGCGTCGGCGACACCGGCGGGGTCGACCTCCCGCTCGTACCGCGCGAAGGCGGGCAGCGTCCACGGCTGCTCGGTGCGGCGGGCGAGCGCGCCCGGCGACAGGCTCAGATGGACCTTCAGGTCGAAGGGGAACCAGTGGCCGAGCAGGAACGGGCCGTGCAGGACCAGGACTCCGCCGGGTGCCAGCGGTACGGCGGGGCTACGGGTGGCGCGGTCCGTGGCCGGGTTCCAGAGGTCGGGCAGCACCCGGCCGCCGCCGCCCGGCTCCAGCGGGCCGAACACCTCCCGCCACAGCGCGCCGGTGTCGAACCAGTCGGTGTAGTAGGCGTCCGGATCCCGTTTGCCGTGTTCGAAACGGAGCGACGCCGGCCGCAGAAAGCCTCCGGTGCCGACGACCAGTACGGATCGCCCGCGCAGCCGCAGCGCCTCGCCGATCCGTTCGGCGAACTCCGCCCCGGGCGCGGCCGGCGGGCCGTCGACGCCCACCTTGAGCCAGTCGCCGCCGTCCCCGGGCCCGGCCCGGTCGACGCGGTCGGCGACGGCGTCGGCCAGGCGCTCCCAGGTGATCGCTTCGAGTCGCATCCGTCCCGCGCCGCCCCTCCTGCCCGGTTCTCCGGTCTCCGGTCCTCCGGTCTCCGGTCCTTTCCATCCTGCCGCATGGTGCCCGGGACTTGACCTTGTCACTGACGGCAGGGTTCGACCATCGGCGCATGAACACGGAAACACAGCAGCGGAGCGACGGCACGGGGCGGACCGAGCAGACTGAGCAGACCAAGCAGACCAAGCAGACCGAGCGGACCGAGGCGGCCGGACGGGTCGTCGTGGTCACCGGGGCCGGCACCGGCATCGGCCGCGCCACCGCGCGGGCCTTCGCCCGGCAGGGGGCGACCGTCGTCGCCGTGGGCCGCAGGCCCGGCCCCCTGGAGGAGACGGCGAGCGGCTTCCCGGGAATCCGCCCCCTGGTCGCCGACATCACCGCCCCGGGGGCACCCGAGCACATCGTGGCCACCGCCGTGGACACCTACGGACGGCTCGACGTCCTGGTCAACAACGCCGCCATCGCGGACGGCGGCCCGCTCGAATCGACGACCCGGCAGACGATCGACGCGCTCCTAGCGACCAATCTCACCGCTCCGATCCTGCTCACCCAGGCCGCGCTGACGGCGCTGACGGCCTCCGGCGGCACGGTCGTCAATGTCACGACGGCGATCGGGCAGCGCGGCTGGCCGAACTCCTCGGTGTATCCGGCGACGAAGAGCGCCCTGGAGACGCTGACCCGCTGCTGGGCGGTGGAGTTCGCGGCGCGCGGGGTGCGAGTGACGGCGGTGGCGCCCGGGGCGGTGGACACCCCGATCGGCGAGCACCGGGGGCTGACGCCCGAGCGGCAGGAGGCGATCCGCGCCTGGCAGATCGGGAACACCCCGATGCGGCGGATCGGCCGCCCGGAGGAGGTGGCGTGGGCGATCACCATGCTGGCCTCGCCGGACGCCGGGTTCGTCACGGGCGTGGTGCTGTCGGTCGACGGGGGCGCCCTGGTGGCGTGAAGGCCTGACGTCATGCCGGGGCGGGCGTGGTAGGAAGGCGCGGGGAGGTGGGGGCCTTGCGCATCGGTGAACTGGCCCGCCGGACGGGGACGACGGCGCGGGCACTGCGCCATTACGAGCAGGCGGGGCTGATCGCGTCGGAACGCGCGGCCAACGGCTACCGGGTGTACGACGAGGGCGCGGTGGTCCGGGTCTCCAACATCCGGCATCTGCTGGGCGTGGGACTGACGCTGGAGGATGTCGCGGCGTTCGCGTCCTGCCTGGACGGGCGGATGCCCGCCCGTACCCCGTCCGCCCAGGGTCTGGCCATCGCCCGGGAACGTCTCGCGGTGCTCGACGCCCGGATCGCGGCGCAGACGGAGGCCCGGAACCGGCTCGCCGCCGCCCTGGCCGCCCAGTCCGCCCTTTCACCCCGGTCCGCCCAGCCCACCGAGTCCGCCCTCCCCGCCGAGGCGGGTGCCGACAGCCGGGGCACCACCGGCCAAGACACCGCCCTTCAGCCGGCTTTGCCCGACGCGCACGCGGGCGCGGGCTCGTCCACCGACAGCGGTGCGCCCTTGGGCAGCAGATAGGTCACATAGAGCACGACGGGCACGGTGCCGAGATTGCGCCCGGTGTGGACCCGGTGCGCGCCGGCGGGCTCGATGAAGGAGTCGCCCGCTCTCGACACCTCCACCGAGCAGTCGGCCAGGGTCCGGGTGAGGGCGCCGGACTGGACGACGGCGATCAGCTGGCCGTCGTGGTGGTGCCAGCCGGTGGTGCCGCCCGGGGCGACGGTGATGGTCCGGAAGACGACGTCGGTGTCGCCCTTCGGCGGCTTGACCGGGAGGGTGCCGTGCGAGGTGCCGTGGGCGAGCTCGGTGGCGCCGACACCGCTGCCGGGGGTGGCGCCCGCCGCGGACGGGACGACCGCCACCGCGGCGACGGCGGCCGCCACGACGAGTACCTTGCGCAGCCGCCCGCCCTTGCCGTTCCCCGATCCCGCGCCGGCCGCGTCGCCCGTGCCCAGACCCATGGTTCTCCTCCGAACTCGTCTGCGCGGCCGTCCGGTTCGCGACCGTCGGAGCCGTCACGCTACCCGGAAGAGGGAAGGAGCGGGCACACGTTCGATCAGATGGACCCGCCGGCCCGGGCGGATTCCTGAAGCACGGCACGACCGGACTCGACCGCCTCCGCCAGGGTCGTCTCGCCGGCGGCGAGGGCCCGGCAGGTCTCCGTGTCCGTCCGCAGCAGCACCTCCGCGTCGGCCGCCGGCCCGTCCCCGTACTCCGTCGCGGCGCCGTCCCGTACGCGCGCGTGGAACTCGCCTTCGTCCAGGGCCACCTGGACCACCTTCGCCCCCAGCCCCTCCAGCACGCCGAGCAGCGGGATCGCGAACCAGTGCGCGCGGACGGCGTCGGTCGGCCGGGGCGCGTCGAGGGCGGGCGCGCCCCAGGCGGCGAGGGCGCGCAGTACGGGCAACAGCGAACGGCCGCGCGCGGTCAGCTCGTACACGAAGGCCGAGGCGGGCGGCGGCAGCCGGCGGCGCGTCACCAGGTCGCCGCTCTCCATGTCCTTGAGCCGCCCGGCGAGGATGTCGGTGCTCACCCCGGGCAGATCGGCGTGCAGGTCGGTGTAGCGGCGCGGCCCGGCGAGGAGTTCGCGGACGATCAGCAGCGTCCACCGGTCGCCGACGGCGTCGAGGGCGCGGGCTGCGGCGCAGTACTGGTCATAGCTTCGGCGGCGTGGCATGCGACGCAGTGTAGACGCGTTGTTGGACTTTCCAAGCGTCGACTTGGTAAAACCAAGCATCAACACTTCTGGGGAGGTCGGCACATGGAGTTCCGGCAGTCGAGCAAGCTCAGCGAGGTCTGCTACGAGATCCGCGGCCCGGTCATCGAGCACGCGGACGCCTTGGAGGAGGCGGGCCACAGCGTCCTGCGGCTCAACACCGGCAACCCCGCGCTCTTCGGCTTCGAGGCACCCGAGGAGATCGTCCAGGACATGATCCGGATGCTGCCCAAGGCGCACGGCTACACCGACTCCCGGGGCATCCTGTCCGCCCGCCGCGCCGTCGCCCAGCACTACGAGTCGATGGGCCTCTCGAACATCCGCCTCGACGACGTCTACCTCGGCAACGGCGTCTCCGAACTCGTCTCGATGGCCGTCCAGGCCCTCCTGGAGGACGGCGACGAAGTCCTGATCCCGGCCCCCGACTTCCCCCTGTGGACGGCCGTCACGACGCTGGCAGGCGGCAAGGCCGTGCACTACCTGTGCGACGAGTCGTCCGACTGGTACCCCGACCTCGACGACATGGCGTCGAAGATCACCGCCCGGACCCGCGCGATCGTCGTCATCAACCCCAACAACCCCACGGGCGCGGTGTATCCGAAGGAGGTCCTGGAGGGCATCCTCGACCTCGCCCGCCGCCACCATCTGATGGTCCTCGCCGACGAGATCTACGACCGGATCGTGTACGACGACGCCGTCCACCACCCGCTCGCCTCGCTCGCCCCCGACCTCGTCGTCCTCACCTTCGGCGGCCTGTCCAAGACCTACCGGGTGGCCGGCTTCCGCTCCGGCTGGCTCGTCGTCACCGGTCCCCGGGAACACGCCCGGAACTATCTGGAGGGCCTGACCATGCTGGCCTCCATGCGGCTGTGCCCCAACGCCCCGGCCCAGTACGCCATCCAGGCCGCGCTCGGCGGACGCCAGTCGATCGACGAGCTGACCGCACCGGGCGGCCGGCTGCGCGAACAGCGCGACCGCGCCTGGGAGAAGCTCAACGAGATCCCCGGCGTCTCCTGCGTCAAGCCGAAGGGAGCGCTCTACGCCTTCCCGCGCCTCGACCCGGCCGTCCACCGGATCCACGACGACGAGAAGTTCGTCCTCGACCTGCTGCTGCGCGAGAAGATCCAGGTCGTCCAGGGCACCGGCTTCAACTGGCCGCGTCCCGACCACTTCCGCATCCTCACCCTGCCGTACGCGGACGACCTGGACGCCGCGATCAGCCGCATCGGCCGCTTCCTCGGCGGGTACCGCCAGTAGCCCGGCCGGGGCCGCGCCCCGCGTACGCCGGACGGCAAGCCGGGTCGCGCGTCGTCCCGCGTACGTCGTCCCGTACGTCGTCCCGCGCGCCGTTCGGTGCGCGGGGCGTGCGCGGTGGGGCGCGGGCGGGGACGCGGGATGCCGGCGGCACGGCGCGGGTAGGACACAGGCATGGATCTCGTCGCGCCCGTCGTCGTCGAACCGCTCCGGCGCCGCCGCTGCGCGGAATGCCATCAGGGCCCGGTGGAGCGGATGATCGTGGAGTTCAACCAGGTCATCTGCCTGGACTGCGCCGACCTCGGCCATCTCGTCTTTCTGCGCCGGGGCGACACCGCGCTCACCCGGCGGGCCCGCGAGGGCAGCACGCTGTGGGCGGTGGTGGTCCGGCACAATCGGCGCCGCACCCGGTACGAGCGTCAGGGCCTGCTCGTGGAGGAGGAGGCGCTGGCCCGGGCGGAGGCGGCATGCCTCGCGGACACCGAGGCGCGGGCGCGGCGCCGGGCCCGGCGGGACACGGAGATCACGGCCGCCTTGGCGGCGGAGATCCTGCGGCTGTATCCGGGCTGTCCGGCCGAACGGGCCGATGCCATCGCGGCGCACGCGGCGGCGAAGGGCAGTGGCCGGGTGGGGCGCAAGGCCGCCGGGCGGGCCCTGGACCGGGACGCCGTGCTCGCCGCGGTGCGGGCCGCCGTACGCCATGTCGACACCGACTACGACGCACTGCTGATGACCGGGCTGCCCCGAGGCCGGGCTCGGGCGAGCGTCGCGCCCGCCAT
Source organism: Streptomyces sp. NPDC046203 (assembly GCF_040646255.1). Classification (NCBI taxonomy): domain Bacteria; kingdom Bacillati; phylum Actinomycetota; class Actinomycetes; order Kitasatosporales; family Streptomycetaceae; genus Streptomyces; species Streptomyces sp. NPDC046203. The sequence continues at coordinate 8,469 of NZ_JBEYZX010000039.1, forward strand.
CGAGACGGTGCTGCGGAGCTGGCGCGCCGGCTGAGGCGGCCGAGGTGCGTACCGCACCCGTACGGCCGTACGACTCGGGTGCGGTACGGCCGTCGTGCGACGGGGCCGGGCGTTCCCACGGGCGCGGGCCCGTACGAACGCGCGGCGGGATCAGGTCCGGTCGGCGGCGGCGCGGCGGGACCTGCGGTACATCATCGCGCCGCCGAGCAGCAGCGCGATGCTCGTGGGGGCCGCGAAGCCGACGGGGCCCGCGCCGGTGTGGGCGAGCGCGGGCGGTCCGGCCTGCGGGGCCGGTGCGGGCTCGACAGCGGGGTGCGGGGTCTGCGGCTCGACGCCCGGCGGGGTGGTCACGGGCGGGTGAGTGACCGGAGGGTGGACGACAGGGGGGTGGACGACAGGCGGGTGGATGACCGGCGGCTCGTCGCACTCCTCCTCGGACCGGTTGACCGAGGTGGTGCCGAAGGCGGGGTTGCCGATGCCGACGACATTGATCGAGTCGCCGCTGACGTTGACGGGGACGTCGACCGGCACCTGGATCCCGTTGCCGGACAGGACACCCGGGGAGCCCTGGGCGACGGCCTCGGCGGACGCGCCGCCGCCATTGCCCGAACCGCACCTGGACGGGCCGCCGTTCGCCTCCTCGCCGCCGTAGCCGGACTCGCCGTATCCGGAGCCGCCGTAGCCGTTGCCCTCCCGCGAGCCGTGGTCGGAGGAGGAACCGGTGCGCGGGGTGCCGGGCAGATCCTTGTGGGTGCGGCCCCGGCCCGGGCCCGCCTGCTCCTGGCCCTGGTTCTGGACCTGGACATGGTCCTGGACATGGTCCTGGCCGACCTGCTCCTGGCTCTGGCCGGCCTGCTGCCGGTCCTGACCCTGGACCTGGACCTGGCCCTGGCCGACGGCCTCGTGGTCGGCGGCGCTGCGGCCCGCGACACCGGCGCCGCGCCCGCCGGGCGCCGCCGGAGTGGCCGCCCCGTTGACGCACGTGGTGCCGAACGCCGGGTTGAGCGCTCCGACGACGTCGACCGTGTCCCCGCAGGCGTTCACCTGGAGGTTCACCGGCACCTGGATGGTGTTGCCGGAGGCGACCCCGGGCGAACCGACAGCGGCGCCCTGCGCGCCGGCGTCCGCGAACGCGGCGCCCGCCGAGAGCGCGAGCGCGCCACCGGTGACCAACAGAGTGGCCAGACCACTTCGGCGAATCTGCCTCATGGCTTCCTGCCTTCCGAATCTCTTCACGGGCACTCGCCCGCACCGGAAACAACGCTTTCCGGCGGTTCACGGATCCGATGACCGGTTTGTTTCACTCCCATGGGGGAGTGTGAGGCGGCAGGCTTACGCCCGGTGTCCGCCGCCGCGAGTGGGATACCGTGAACGGGGAAGTGGCCGATGGGGCCCGCGAGTCCACACGATTCGAGGGGACCCGAAGAGGCCCGAGAGGGACGAGGTGACGGTGATACGGGAGCGCCTGCGGGTGCCGGTCGGACCGGACGCGGCACGCTGGCGGACCCGGGAGCCCCGGCGCACGGTGCTCTTCGTCGTCCACAACGTCACCTCGGCGACCCGTCTGCTCGACGTACTGCCGCTCTTCGACGACGCCCCGGACATCCAGCAGTTGGCCACCTGCACCGGTTCCTCGCCCTTCCTGGCGGGCGTCGACGAACTGCTCGAAGCCGCCGGACTCCCGGTCGTGCCCTGGGAGCAGGCGAAGGAACTGGCCTCGGCCGGAACCGTCGACCTCGCCGTCACCGCCAGCTACGGCGGCGAACTCCAGGCATTTCAAGGCAAATTGGCCGTCCTCTCGCACGGCATTGGATACAATAAGAGGCTTGCTACACCGGACACCGGACACCGGACACCGGACACCGGACACCGGACACCGGACACCGGACACCGGACACCGGACACCGGACACCGGATGCCAAAGGGCCTTGGGGCCGAGGCTGGGACCGAGGCCGGGGCCGGGAAAAGCAGCGCGCCCGTCTTCGGCATGGCCCCCGAATGGCTTCTCCACCAGGGCGAACCCCTCGCCTCCGCGACCGTCCTGTCCCATCCCGAACAGCTCGACCGGCTGCGCCTGTCCTGCCCGGAGGCCGCCGACACCGCCGTCCTCGCCGGTGACCCGTGCTTCGACCGGCTGCTCGACCTGCGCCGCCGGCGCCCCGCGCTGCGCCGGGCGTTCGGCGCGGGCGACGGGCGCCGGCTCGTCGTCCTGAACTCCACCTGGGGCCGGGCCTCACTGGCCGGATCGGCCGGCTTCGCCGGGCTCCTCAGGGAGCTGACCGAGACGCTGCCGCTGGACGAGTACCGGCTGTGCGCCGTCCTGCACCCCAACATCTGGTATGGGCACGGGCCCGGCCAGGTCCGTTCCTGGCTGCGCCGGGCCGAGGCATCCGGCGTCCTCCTGGTCGACCCGCTGGAGCACTGGCGGCAGGCGATCGCGGCGGCCGACTGCGTCATCGGCGACCACGGCTCCGTCACCTACTACGCCGCCGCGCTCCATCTGCCCGTCCTGCTCGGCACCTTCCCGCACGACGCGCTCGACCCGGCGTCACCGGTCGCCGCGCTCGGCCGGGCCGCCCCGCGGCTGTGCCCCGGGGTGCCGCTGCGCGAGCAGATCGACGCGGTGATCGACGGTCATATGCCAGGCCGGTACGACCGGTTCGCCGCGCAGGCGAGTTCGGACCCCGGCGCGTCGGCGACGCTGCTGCGGAAGCTGTTCCACTCCCTGCTCGGCCTCCCCGTCCCGGCGGGCGCGGCGCCGACGCCGCCCCTGCCCGTCCCGGAGAACCTCGCCGTGCGGCGTCCGTCCGTACCGGTCCGGGTCCTCACCACGGTCCGGTACTCCCCCGGCGAACCGCCCGAGATCGCCGTCGCCCGCTTCGCCGACCCTTCCGTCGAGCCGGACGACCTCCCCGGCGCCGGTGCCGGTGCCGACTCCGACTCCGACTCCGAGCCGGACGCCCACACCGTGGCCTGCGACGACACCACCGACAGCGGGCGGCTCCCGCTCGCGGACGTGGTCACCTGCCGCCCCCGGCCCGGTGAACCGCCGGGCCCGCGCGCCGCCGAACTGCTCGCCCGGTACCCGTACGCCGCGCTCGCCGCCGTACCGGACGGCCCGGGCCGGTGTCTGGTCCGGGACCGGGAGGGAGCGGGCCTCCTGCTGTCCTCGCTCCCCCGCCCGGACGGCTTCCCCGACCCCTGCGACCCGTCCGTCCACGCCTCGGCCGCCTACGCCTGGTACACGAGCGGCCGCCCGCTCGCGGCCCTCGCCGACACGGGCACGATCACGGTGACGACGGGCTCGATCCGCCATCGGGTGGCGGTGATGAAGGAGAGTTAGAGATCACCCGACCGGAGCCGCCTGACAAGCCGCCAGTCTGCCTGAGCCCTCATGCGAACGGTGGTGTGCCGATCCGCTTCTCGAACCAGTGGTGGGCATACGGCTCGTCGTTGAAGGCGGCGACCTCCTGGAAGCCGCTGGAGTGGTAGAGACCGATCGCCGCGGTGAGCGCCTTGTTGGTGTCCAGGCGGAGTACCTCGCAGCCTTGCCGGGCGGCTTGAGTCTCCAGCTCGGTCAGGAACCGGCGGCCGAGACCGAGGCCCCGGGTGCGGGGCGCGACCCACATGCGTTTGATCTCGGCCGGGGCACCGGAAGGCAGCTTCAGGCCGGCACAGCCGACGGGCTCTCCGTGCAGCCGGGCGACCAGGAACAGGCCGCGCGGTGGCCGGAGTTCGCCCGCGTCGGGCAGCAGGCTCCGCGCGGGGTCGAAGCCGGTCTCGAAGCGTGCCTGGATCTCGGCGAAGTACGACCGCAGGCAGTGCTGGGCGTCGGGGTGGTCCGGGTCGACCGCGTCCAGTGTGACCGTCGCTGCGGTCAGCAACCGTTCGACCTCGGCCATGGCGGCGGTCAGCCGGGCGCGCTGGGCCGTGTTGAGCGGCTCCAGGAGAGAGCCGGCCAGCTCGTCGCTGCGGCCGTCGAGCACCGCGCGCTCGGCGCGGCCCGCATCGGTGAGCCGGACGGTGCGCACCCGCCTGTCCCGGGGCTGCGGCTCCACCGTCACCAGGCCGTCGGCTTCCAGGGAGCGCAGCAGCCGGCTGACGTACCCGGAGTCGAGCGCGAGGTGCTCGCGCAGTTGCCGCACGTCCCGACCCTCCTCACCGATCTCCCAGAGCAGCCGGGCTTCACCGATGGGCCGGTCGCGGCCCAGGTAGCGGTCGTGGAGCACGCCCACCCGTTCGGTGACGGTGCGGTTGAACTGCCGCACCTGGTCGATCTGCGCCATGTCCATTCTCTGACTTTAGTCAGAGAACCATGTGCGGGGCCAGAGGCTTCAGCCTTCACCGGGACGCCGACAGACGTTCGAGAAGACGGCACGAGAACTCGTCGTCCCGGGCCGGCTCCTCCCAGAGGATGCCCCGCAGCGCGGAATCCGCGTCCTCACCCGAGGGAACCACCGGGTCGGCCTGGAACCAGGCCACCGTGAGGAGGGAGCCCTCTCGCCACACCTTTCACAGGGCGTCCCGTTCGGCGCGCAGGGCCGCGGCCTGCGGGGCGCCGAGGGCTTCGTAGCGTTCGACGGCCTCGGTCAGGAAACGCGCCCGCTCCGCCGGGTCGGTGGCGGCCCGGGCCCGCAGGGCGGCGAGGGCGGCCTCCTGGACCGGGGCCTTGCCGAGGGCCATGCGGGCGGCCGCCTCGGCGAGGAGCGGGGCGGCGCGGCCGGGGTCGCCCTCGGCGAGGGCCGCCTCGCCCCGGCTGGTCAGGACTCTCGCCTCGTTGTACGGGTCGGCGGGGGACAGCCCGGCCATGAGCCGCGCGGCCTCCTCCAGGGTGGTGTCGGCCTCGGCGTGCCGGCCCTGGCCGGACAGGGCGCGGCCGAGGTGGTGGGCGAGCAGGGCCTGGGCGCGCGGGTCGTCGGTGAGTCGCCGGGCGGCGCGGAAGGCGTCGGCGGCCTCGGCGGGCCGGCCCTGGGCGAGCCGTACGAGACCGAGGGACTCGACCGCCGTGGCCTCGCCCGTACGGAATCCGGCGGCCCGGTCGGCCTCGGCGGCGGCCGTGAAGGCTTCTTCGGCCTCGTCGTGGCGGCCGAGGCCGAGGAAGGCGAACCCGAGCTGGGCGCGCATCCGGCCCTCGGCCCCGGGCGGGGCGGCGCAGCGGGCGACGGCCTCGGTGCCGAGCCGGTGGGTGGCGATCCAGTCCTGGTGGAAGCCCTGCCGGAGGAACAGGCTCCACAGCGCTTCGCACAGCTGCCAGGTGAGGTCGTCGAGTCCATAGGTGTCGGCGGTGCGTACGGCCTCCACCAGGTTCTCGCGCTCGGCGAGCTGCCAGTCGATCGCGGCGTCCGGGGAGGGCGGGCCGGCCGGCAGCCGGTCGTAGACGGGGCCGACGTGCCAGCGGCCGGGCATGATCGCGGCGTCCGCGGCGGCGGCCGTCGCGAGATGGTGGCGCAGCAGCCGGCCGACGGCGGCCGCGGCCCGGCCGGGGCCGTCGGTGTCCAGGGCGCGGCGCTCCGCGTGGGCGCGCAGCAGGTCGTGGTGGCGGTAGCGGCCCGGTGCGTACTCCTCGACGAGGTGCAGGGAGTCCAGTTCGTCGAGGAGGGCGGCGGCGCGCTCGGCCGGGACGTCGAGGAGCGCGGCGGCGGCCGGGGCGGTGAGTCCGGACCAGGGCCGCAGTCCGCCGAGGCGGTAGAGGCGGGCGGCGTCGGGGGTGAGGTCGGCGTAGGAGGCGTCGGCGGTCGCGGCGACCGGGTCGGGGTGCCGTTCGGCGCCGCCGGGTCCGCCGTGACCGGGTGCCGGGGGCGTGGCCATGTCGTCCTCCAGCTGCTGCCAGGTGAGGTGGGTGCGGACGGCGAGGCGTTCGCCGGCCACGCAGAGGGCGAGCGGGAGGCCGCCGCAGCGGCGGGCGACCGCCGCTGCCGAGGCCCGGGCGGAGGCGTCGGCGGCGCGGCCGGAGAGCCGGGTGAGGAGCAGGGCGGAGTCCTCGGGGCCGAGCGGGGTGAGGGCGATGCGGTGGGCGCCGACGGCGCGCGTCAGGCCGTCGAGCCGGCGGCGGCTGGTGACGAGGGTCAGCGAGCCGGGGCCGGTGGGCAGCAGCGGGAGGACCTGGGCGGCCGAGTGCGCGTTGTCCAGGACGGTGAGGAGGCGGCGGTCGGCGGTGAGGGTGCGGAACCAGTCGGCCTGTTCCTGTTCGTCGGCCGGTACGTACGGCGGGGCGACGCCGAGCGCGCGCAGGAAGCGGACCAGGACGGTCGAGGGCGCCACGGCGGTGGCGGTGGCGTCGCCGCGCAGGTCGGCGTGGAGCTGGCCGCCGTCGTACCGCTCCCGCAGGCGGCCGGCGAAGTGGAGCGCGGTGGCGGACTTGCCGATGCCGCCGGTGCCGGTGAGGAGGACCACGCGGGGTGCCGGGTCGTCGTCCTCGTGTTCCAGCAGGGCGGTGAGCCGGTCGAGTTCGGCGCGCCGGTCGGTGAAGTGGCGGGCCGGCGGCGGCAGCAGCCGGGGCGCCGGGCTGCCGGGGAGGATCGCGGGGACCACGGCGGCCATGGTCAGGGTGTCGATCCGCCCCGCCTGGACGACGGGACCGTGGACGGTGCCGCCGATCTCGTTGCGCACCACGGGCTCGGGGCTCATGGGCGGGGGCCGCCGGTCTGCCGCACCTCGCCGATGGTGCCGGTCTGGATGAACAGGCCGTGGTTGCTGCCGCCGCTGATGGTGTTGTGCACGACGAGGGCGGGCTGCGGCGGGGTGTCCGGCTCCCCCGTCAGTTCGTCGAGGATCGCGCGCAGGTCGGCGGCCGATTCGGGGTCGGCGAGCAGGCTGCGGCGCATCCGGGCGCGCCATTCGACGCGGGCCTCGGCCCTGGCCTCGTCGGCGATCTCGCCGTCACCGCCCTGCTCGGCGCGGACCAGTTCGTCGCGGGCGGCGTCCAGTTCGGCACCGACCGCCTGCTCGTCGGCTCCGGAACGGGCGGCGAAGAACCGGGCGATCCGGGTCCGGGCCCGCTCCCAGCCGTCGCCGACCATCTGCTGGACGAGCACGGTCGCCCCCGCCGTTGCCAGTTGTACCAACTCGGCTTCCACCAGGCCCCCTTCAAAGCGTCGCGCGTGCCGCCCAGCCTATCGGTCACCTTCCCAGGAGGGCGGTGATCACGCCCACCGGGTCGGCGTCGGGCGTGCCGCGCGGCCACCAGTCCTCGCGGCCGGCGTCCGACTCGTAGCCGTACCAGAGGCCGTCGCGGCCGAGGCGGAGCTGGAGGGACCGGTCGGACAGCCGGTTGCGCGCGGGGCGGAAGGCGGGCAGGTCGGCGGCGATCAAGGCGGGCCTGGCCCGGTCGAACGGCCCGGCGGGCGGGTCCCAGGGCTCTTCCAGTACGGCGAGACCGGCGGCCCCGCCCTGGCGCCAGGCGGCGACGGCGCGGGCGAGATCGGTGGGGGTACGGCCCTGGGCCTGGGCGAGGTCCCGGTAGAGGGCGCGGGTGGACGCGGTGAGGCCGGAGCCGGGGTGCGCGGCGGCCAGCCGTACCGCGTCCTGCCAGGGGGTGAGACCGGCGACGGGGTCGCGGCCGGTGACCAGGAGGGTGTGGGCGCGGGCGGCGGCCTCGGTGGCGAGGAGGTCGAGGGCGAGCGGGTCGGGCGCCTCGGGGTCGGCCGGGAAGACGGCGGGGCGGCCCGGGGTCTCGGGGGCGGGCAGCGGCGGCGGGAGGAGCGGCGCGATGGGGCCGCCGACGGGGGCGAGGGCGGTGCGGGCGAGCACGGTGGGCAGGACGGGGGCGGTGTCCGGGCCGTCGGGGCGGCCGGTCCGTCCGGTCGTACCGGTCCGTCCGGCCTGTCCGTCGCGCGCCGCCCGCTCGGCCTGTTCGACGGCGGAGCGGGCCGCGTTGCGGCGGGCCAGGGAGGCGAGGAGTTCCTGTTCGCCCCGGCCGCGCATCAGGAAGAGGACGAAGGGATCCTCGTCGAGGAGCCGGGCGGCCTGGTAGCAGAGGGCGGCGGCGTGCTTGCAGGGGTAGCCGTCGTCGGGGCAGGAGCAGTCGGGGACGAGGTCGCCGGAGGCCGGGAGGAGGCCGGTGACCGCCTCCAGGGCGTGCGGGACGTCCTTGTCCAGGAGGGCGGCGATGTACTCGGGGCGGGCGGCGGCCTCGTCGAGGAAGCGTTCCCAGTCGTCGTCGCCGAGGGTGCGGAGCCGGATCTCGGCGCGGTACGGGCGGGGGCGGCTGCCGTGGACGTAGGCGACGACGCGGCCGGGGGTCACGGTGATCGCGTCGACATGGCCGCTTCGGGCATATGCCTTGCCGCGGGCGAGCCGCGCCGGGTCGAGGGCGGTGTCCTCCAGGGCGTCCACCCAGGCGTTGCCCCACCAGGTGGCGGCGAAGTCCCCGTCGGGGGCACCGTGCGGGGCGAGCTGCGGGAAGGTGCGGCGGCGGTCGTCATGGCGGGACGGAGCGCCGGCGTGGACGGCGGCGCCCTGGCCCGCGCCGGCACGGGAGGCGGATCCGGTACGGGAGGCGAACCCGGTACGGGCGGTGCGGCCGCGGCGGGGCGGGAAGGGGCCCATGGGATCCACGGGGCTCAGGGGACTCACGCGGACCTCCTCAGGGACACCAGATCGGCCAGTTCCCGGTCGGTGAGTTCGGTGAGGGCGGCCTCGCCGGAGCCGAGGACGGCGTCGGCGAGGGCCCGCTTGGCGCGCAGCATCTCGTCGATCCGCTCCTCCACCGTGCCCTCGGTGATCATCCGGTGCACCTGCACCGGCCGGGTCTGCCCGATCCGGTACGCGCGGTCCGTGGCCTGCTCCTCGACGGCCGGGTTCCACCAGCGGTCGAAGTGGACGACATGACCGGCCCGGGTCAGGTTGAGGCCGGTGCCCGCCGCCTTCAGCGACAGCAGGAACACGGGGACCTCGCCGTCCTGGAAACGGTCGACCATCCGCTCGCGCTCGGCGACGGGCGTACCGCCGTGCAGCAGCTGGGCGGCGATGCCGCGCCGGGCCAGATGGCCGGCGAGCAGCCGGGCCATGGACACGTACTGCGTGAAGACGAGGACCGAGCCGTCCTCGGCCAGGATCGTGTCGAGGAGTTCGTCGAGCAGGGCGAGCTTGCCGGAGCGGCCGGACAGCCGGGCGCCGTCGGCGGCCGGTTCCCCGAGGTACTGGGCGGGGTGGTTGCAGATCTGCTTGAGCGAGGTCAGCAGCTTCATGACCAGTCCGCGCCGGGCCATGCCCTCGGCGGCCTCGATCCGCGCCATCGTCTCGCGGACCACCGCCTCGTAGAGGGATGCCTGTTCGCGGGTGAGCGGGACGGGGTGGTCGGACTCGGTCTTCGGCGGCAGTTCGGGGACGATGCCCGGGTCGGACTTGCGGCGGCGCAGCAGGAACGGCCGGACGAGCCGGGCCAGCCGCTCGACCGCCTCCTCGTTCTCCACCTCCTCGCTGTTCTCGACGGCGCGGGCGTGCCGGGCGCGGAAGGCCTTGAGGGGGCCGAGGAGACCGGGGGTGGTCCAGTCGAGGAGCGCCCACAGTTCGGAGAGGTTGTTCTCCACGGGGGTGCCGGTGAGCGCGACCCGGGCGGGGGTCCGCAGGGTGCGCAGCGCCTTGGCGGTCGCCGAGAAGGGGTTCTTGACGTGCTGGGCCTCGTCGGCGACGACCATGCCCCAGTTCCGCTCGGCGAGGAGCGGCGCGCTGGTGCGCAGGGTGCCGTAGGTGGTGAGGACGAAACCGCCGCCGGCCGCCTCGTCGAGGGTGCGGCCGGTGCCGTGGAAGCGCTGTACGGGCACGCCGGGGGCGAAGCGCCGGATCTCCCGCTCCCAGTTGCCGAGGAGCGAGGCCGGACAGACCACGAGGGTGGGGTCGGGGCGGGCGCGGCGCAGGTGCAGGGCGATGAGGGTGACGGTCTTGCCGAGGCCCATGTCGTCGGCGAGGCAGCCGCCGAGGCCGAGGGAGGTCATGAGGTCGAGCCAGGCGAGGCCGCGCAGCTGGTAGTCGCGCAGGGTGGCGTCGAGACCGGGCGGCGCGGTGGCGGTCCCGGGGCCGGAGAGCAGCCGGTCGCGCAGGGTGGCGAGGGCACCCACGGGTACGGCCGGCACGGACTCGCCGTCGACCTCGGCGGATCCGGTCAGCGCGGCGGCGAGCGCGTCCACAGGCTCCAGCAGACCCAGTTCCCGCTTGCGGGCCTTGCGGACGAGATCGGGGTCGACGACCACCCACTGGTCGCGCAGCCGGACGACGGGGCGGTGCGACTCAGCGAGGGCGTCCATCTCGCGCGCGGTGAGCGGGTCGCCGTCGAGGGCGAGCTGCCAGTCGAAACGGAGCAGTTCGGTGCTGTCGAAGAAGGAGGTGCCGTCGGTCGCGGAACCGGGCGCGCCCCGGGCGGGACGGACCACGGCGGAGGCCGTCAGGGAACGGGCGAGGTCACGGGGCCAGTGGAGGGCGACCCCGGCGTCGGCGAGCCGGGCGGCGGCCGGGCCGAGCAGCTCGTACAGCTCCTCCTCGCGCAGGGCCAGCACATCGGGCACGTCCCGTTCGAGGAGGCCGGCGAGAGGCGGCCAGACGCGGGCGGCCCGGCGCAGGGCGAGCACGGCGTCGACCCGGGCGCGGGGCCCGAACCGCTCGTCGCCCTCCCCCGCCCACAGGGCGGAGGCGTCGACGACGAGGGTCGGGTCGGCGAGGCTGTGGATCTGGAGAAGCGCGGCGGCGACGTGCCGGCCCCCGGGTTCCCCGGCCGGGTCGGAGGGCTCGGCGGGATCGGCCTGATCGGAGGACTCGGCCGGGTCGAAGGGCTCGGCCGGGTCGAAGGGCTCGGGTGTCTCGGCCGGGTCGGAGGGCTCGGGTGTCTCGGCCGGGTCGGAGGCGTCGAAGAGTTCGAAGGCGGACAGATCGAGACGGAGCGAGATCCGTACGCCCGCGTCCATGCCGGCGGCGGCCTCGGCGGCCCAGCCCCGCGCGCGGGGCAGCCGCTGCGGCTCCCGCGCGGCGAACGGGGCACCCGCCGCGTGCGGCGCGGCGGGCGTACGGGGCAGGGTGTCGGCGACCGCGTCCAGGAAGGCCCGTACCAGCGCCTCGGGCTCGGGCAGCCGGAGCGGGCCCCGGCCGGACACGGGCGTGGCGTGGGCCTCGTACGGCATGGCGGCGGCGATCGCCCGCAGGTGGGCGATGTCGTCGGCGTCGAGCGGACCGGCCCGCCAGGCGTCGTGGTCGTCCGCGGTGAGACCGGGCAGCAGCCGTCCCCGGGCGATCAGGTGCAGCGCGTGCAGGGTGGCGGCGCCCCAGCAGGCGGTGGCGGGATGCGCGGCCGGCTGGTGACAGGCGGCGGCCAGCGCGGGCAGGGCGTCGGCGACGGGCAGCAGCAGGGCGGGCACGGTACGGCCGCGCGCGCTGGTGCCGTGCCGCCGTACCACGGTCAGCTCGGCGGACTCGGCGACGGCGGGCAGCGCCGGTGCGCCGCCCGGGGCGCCCGGCAGCGGGCCGCCGTCGGGGGTCCACAGGGCGATCCGGCCCTCGCGGGGCAGGACGGCGGGCAGGAAGACGGCCGCGACGTTCCCGGGGATGCTCCAGGCACGTGTGGTGGGGGACACGGCGACTCACCTCCTGGTCCGCGACGGGTTCCGGCCGGACGGCCGGCTCCCGGCCTCATCTGCTTCCGGTTCCGATTCCGACCTTACGGGTGGGGTCTGACAACCGGTTCCCCCACCCGTCCCCCGGGCGGCCCAGCAGCGGGTGACACGCCGATCGGGGCGGGGGAGGGTGGCGGCAACGGGCACCGGACGCGGCGCGCCCGGCACCCGTATGCCCCGGCACCCGTACGCCCGGACCAGGCGCGACCCGGCCGCCCCTGCTCCAGCCGCCCTCGGTCCGGCCGTCCCGGCCCGGCCCGACCCGACCCGACCCGCTCCCTCGACCCTGACCCGACCCTGACCTCACAGACGAGGATGTCCGCCATGTCCGTTCACCGGCGTCTCACGATCGCCACCGGGGCCGTCCTGCTCTCGTTCGCCGTCTCGGGCTGCTCGGGCCTCGGCCGCAGCATGGTCGGCACGGTCTCGTACGAGACCGCGCACGACATCGAGGTGACGGTGACCAGCCCCGTGGTGCGCGGCTGCCACCTGCTGTCACCCGGGGGCGCGACCCGGGTCCAGAACGCGACGCTCGTGGACATGCGGCTGTTCCGGACCCGTGACTGCCGGGGCCCGAACATCTACGTGGCGACCCGGACCTCCGACCAGATCGCGCCGGGCACCCTGCCCTGGCGCAGTTACAGCGTCGTGCACTGACCTGACCCCGGCACGGACCGGGGCCCGCTCCCCGCAGCCCCGCAGCCCCGCCGCCCCGCCGCTCAGCGCGGACGGGCGGCCAGCCAGGTGCCGTCCTCGGTCAGATAGCTCTCGAAGGCCAGCCCGGCCGCCTCCAGATGCCCCGCCAGGGCCTCGTGGGTCAGCGGCCGCGACAGGAAGGTCTGGGTCCAGCGGGCGTCCGGGAAGACGTACTCGGCGCGAACCGAGTTCACGCCCTCCTCCACCGGCTCCGCCGACATGATCCGTACGGTGTACCCGGCCGGGTCGTGGCGCTCGCGCGGGAGATCCACGTGCCAGTCGGCGCCCTCGCGCTGGATCAGGACCCGTCCGTCGTCCTTGACATGGCGGCGGCAGGTCGCGAGGAGCGCCCGCCGGGTCTCCGCGTCGGCTGTGTGCACCAGGAACGAGCCGAGCACGACCGCGTCGAACCTGCGGGGCAGATCCAGGTCCTCGATGGAGCTGAGCACGGTCTCGACGCCCGGGGCGCGCTCGCCGACCGCCTCCAGCATCTCGGCGGACTCGTCCACGGCCGTCACGGCGAACCCCCGCTCGGCCAGCGGCGCGGTCACCCGGCCGGCTCCGCTGCCCAGTTCGAGCAGGGTCGCACCGGCCGGCACGGCGGACCCGATGACCTCCGGTTCGGTGCCGGGGCCCAGCCGCCGGTACAGGTCGACGGCACAGCCGTCCGGGGTGATCGCGCCGGGCCCGGTGCCCGTGTGTCCGGGCCGGACGCGCCCGTTGGTCCCGTCTTCGCTCATGTCTCTCGCGTCCTCTCGTCGTCGGCCCGCCGGTCGGCGGACGCCTTTGCCGGATCGTGCGCCACGGGTGGATCCTGGAAGGGCCCTCGGGGGTCCCTCCACCCGGGAGATACGACGTGATGCGTACGGGGAGTGAACCGGCGACCGCGCGCAGTTCGCTGCGGCTGCGGCTCTGGCTGAGCCTGTGGGGGATGCTGTGGGCCGCCTTCGGTACGACCGTGTTCGCGCTGCTCGGAGCGGTGGGGTGGGCGGCGGCGTGCGGTGCGCTGTTCCTGGTGACCGCCGTGGACGCGACCCTGGTGATCCGCCGCCTCCGGCAGGGGCCGCACTGGCAGCCGGGCCGGGACATCCCCCCGTACGAGCCGGATCACGGCGGCCGGGGACGCTGAGGGGCCCTCCCCCGGGCGGGCCATCGCCCTACTCCCCCGCCGTCCCGCTCGCTCCGCTCTCCCCGGTTCCGCCGGTGTCGCCGCTCTCTCCCGTCTCTCCCGTCTCTCCCGGGTCGGCCTCGGCCGCCTGCCCCGCCTGCCCCGCCTGCCCCGTCGCCGGTCCGAAGCGGGCCGCCTCCAGGTACTCGGGCTTGGGGTCGAGGGCGGCGGCGAGGCGGAAGTGGCGGATCGCCTGGTCGGGGCGGCCGGAGCGCTGGTAGGTGCGGCCGAGCGCGAAGTGGGCGAAGGCGTTGTCCGGCTCCCGCTCCAGGACCAGCTCGAATTCCAGCTCGGCCGGACGCAGCTGCGCGGCGGCGAAGAAGGCGCGGGCCCGCAGCAGCCGGGCCGCGGTGTTCTCGGGATGGGCGGCGATCACCGAGTCGAGCAGTTTCACGGCGCCCCGCGGGTCCCTGGCGGCGAGCAGCCGCTCGGCGGCGCGGTAGTCGATGACGTGGGTCTGCGGGTCCCTCTCGGCCACGGCAGCGGCCCCCTTCCCTCGCTCCGGCGTTTCGACAGCGGGCAGGGCGGCCTTGTACCGCGCCGGACCCCGTTCCCCGGAGGGGTATTCCCGCCGGGACGTCATGGCTACCCCATGGGCGGGGTTTCAGGGGGTCCCGGGCGGGTCCGTGTCCTCCCGGGCGGACGACGACGCGTCCGTGCGGCCGGACGCGGCCGGCTCGACGGACCCGGCTCCGGCCCCGGCGGGGTGCCCGGCCGGGTGCCCGGCGGCTTCGGCGGCCCGTCGCGCCAGCTCCTCCCACACCTCCCGCACCTGCGGCTCCAGCCGCTCCAGGGGGCCGTCGTTGTCGATGAGGAAGTCGGCGACGGCACGCCGCTGGGCGCGGGTGGCCTGGGCGGACATCCGGGCGCGGGCCTCGGCCTCGGTCATGCCGCGCAGCCGGACGAGCCGGTCCAGCTGGGTCTCGGGCGCCGCGTCCACGACGATCACCAGGTCGTAGAGGGGGGCGAGGCCGTTCTCGGTGAGCAGCGGCACATCGTGGACGACGACGTCGCCGGGTCCGGCCTGCCGCTCCAGCTCGGCGGAGCGGGCGCCGACGAGGGGGTGGACGATGGCGTTGAGCGCGGCCAGCCGCCCGGTGTCGGCGAAGACGATGCCGCCGAGCTTCGGCCGGTCCAGCGTGCCCTCGGGCGTGAGGATCTCCGGGCCGAACTCCGCGACGATCGCGGCGAGCCCGGGGGTTCCGGGCTCCACGACCTCCCGGGCGATCCGGTCGGCGTCGACGAGGACCGCTCCGTACGAGACGAGCAGCCGGGACACTTCGCTCTTGCCGGCGCCGATGCCACCGGTCAATCCTGCCTTCAGCATGAGCGGCAGCTTAGATCGCGCCGCCGGGCGGCTACGCGTCGCCCTCCCGTTCGGCCAGGAAACGCTCGAACTCGCGGCCCAGCTCGTCGGCGGAGGGCAGATCGGCGGGCTCGGCGACCAGGCTGCCGCGGGTCTCGGCACCGGCCATCGCGTCGTACTGGTGCTCAAGCCCCTGGACGAGTGCGGTCAGCTCCTCGTCGCCCTCGCCGATCTGCCGCTCGATCTCGGTCTGGGTGCGCCGGGCCTCGGTGCGCAGGGCGTGCGCCACGCCGGGCAGGACCAGGCCGGTGGCGGCCGTGACGGCCTCCAGGGCGGTCAGGGCGGCGTCCGGGTACGCGGAGCGGGCCACGTAGTGCGGGACGTGGGCGGCGACGCCGAGGGTGTCGAAACCGGCCTCGCCGAGCCGGAACTCCACGAGGGACTCGGCGCTTCCGGGCACCTGCGCCTCGTCGAAGGGGCTACGGTGGCCGGGCATGAGGTCGGTGCGGTTGCCGTGCGGCGTGAGGCCGACGGGGCGGGTGTGCGGGACGCCCATCGGGATGCCGTGGAAGTTGACGGCGAGGCGGACCCCGAGGCGCTCGACGATCTGGCGTACGGCCGCGGCGAAGCGCTCCCACTCGACGTCCGGCTCGGGGCCGGAGAGCAGCAGGAACGGCGCGCCGGTGGCGTCCTGGACCAGGCGCACCTCCAGGGCCGGGGTGTCGTACGCGGTCCAGCGGTCGCGGCGGAAGGTCAGCAGCGGGCGCCGGGCCCGGTAGTCCACCAGCCGGTCGTGGTCGAAGCGGGCCACCACCTGGTGCGGCAGGGTGTCGAGCAGCCGGTCGACGATCTGCTCACCGGTCTCGCCCGCGTCGATGTAGCCGTCGAAGTGGTAGAGCATCACCAGTCCGGCCGACTCCTGTGCCAGGGCGACATCGACCACGGCGAGACCCTTCTGGTCCCATTCGTACAAATCCTGGGGATCAAGCACGATTTCCGCTCCTCCTCGCGTTCTTCAGCCACAACATCGTCCGACGCACCGTCATTCCCGCCCTTCGTTATGTCCGGGAGCCGGTCCCGGAAATCGGCCCCCGGAAACGGCCCTAGGAGACGGCCCCGGAGAACGCCCTCGGAATCGGCCCCGGAAAAACGGGCGAGGCCCGCCTCCCCCGAAGGGGAGACGGGCCTCGTACCGGCTACAGGAGCGGGTCAGCGAACGAGCTGATTCAGCTCTGGCCGCCGGCCAGCTTCTCGCGCAGGGCGGCGAGAGCCTCGTCCGACGCCAGGGCGCCGGCGTTGTCGTCCGACTCCGAGGAGTAGGAGCCACCCGACACGCCCGCCGGGGCACCGGCCGGAGCGGCGGCGCCACCCTCGGCAGCGGCGGCCTCGTCGGCCTCGCGGGACTTGATGACCTGAGCCTGGTGCTGCTCGAAGCGCTGCTGCGCCTCGGCGTACTGGGTCTCCCAGGCCTCGCGCTGGGTCTCGTAGCCCTCGAGCCAGTCGTTGGTCTCGGGGTCGAAGCCCTCGGGGTAGATGTAGTTGCCCTGGTCGTCGTAGGACGCGGCCATGCCGTACAGGGTCGGGTCGAACTCGACCGAGGCCGGGTCGGCACCGAAGGACTCGTTGGCCTGCTTCAGCGAGAGGCTGATGCGACGACGCTCGAGGTCGATGTCGATGACCTTGACGAAGATCTCGTCGTTGACCTGGACGACCTGCTCCGGGATCTCCACGTGGCGCTCGGCCAGCTCGGAGATGTGGACCAGACCCTCGATGCCCTCGTCCACGCGGACGAACGCACCGAACGGAACCAGCTTGGTGACCTTACCCGGAACGACCTGGCCGATCTGGTGGGTACGGGCGAACTGCTGCCACGGGTCCTCCTGCGTCGCCTTCAGCGACAGGGAGACACGCTCGCGGTCCATGTCGACGTCGAGAACCTCGACGGTGACTTCCTGGCCGACCTCGACAACCTCGGACGGGTGGTCGATGTGCTTCCAGGACAGCTCGGAGACGTGAACGAGACCGTCGACGCCACCCAGGTCCACGAAGGCACCGAAGTTGACGATCGAGGACACGACGCCGGAGCGGACCTGACCCTTCTGGAGGGTCGTGAGGAAGGTCTGGCGAACCTCGGACTGGGTCTGCTCGAGCCAGGCACGGCGGGACAGGACCACGTTGTTGCGGTTCTTGTCCAGCTCGATGATCTTCGCCTCGAGCTCCTTGCCCACGTAGGGCTGGAGGTCGCGGACACGGCGCATCTCGACCAGGGAGGCCGGGAGGAAGCCGCGGAGGCCGATGTCGAGGATGAGACCACCCTTGACGACCTCGATGACGGTACCGGTGACGATGCCGTCCTCTTCCTTGATCTTCTCGATGGTGCCCCAGGCGCGCTCGTACTGGGCACGCTTCTTCGAGAGGATCAGGCGGCCTTCCTTGTCCTCCTTCTGGAGAACCAGGGCCTCGATCTCGTCGCCGACCTTGACGACCTCGTTCGGGTCGACGTCGTGCTTGATCGAGAGCTCGCGGCTCGGGATGACACCTTCGGTCTTGTAACCGATGTCGAGCAGGACCTCGTCCCGGTCGACCTTCACGATGACGCCGTCGACGATGTCGCCGTCGTTGAAGTACTTGATCGTCTCGTCGATCGCGGCGAGGAAGGCTTCCTCGTTACCGATGTCGTTGACCGCAACCTGCGGGGTGGTGGCGGTGGTCTCGGTGCTGCTCGTCATGTGGGAAAGGGCTCCGGTGCGGACATTGAAGTCGTAGGTACTGCTACGCCGAGAGCCCGTATCGCAGCTGAAGAAGCCGGCCAGCCAAAGAAGCACCGATCCCGTCGCCGGGAGGTACCTCGAAAACCGAGGGGACATGCAACAGATGCGAGCGCGGCCTGCTCTGTCTGAAGCGCGCAGGCCCGCAGCGCAACCTTTAGCATACGGGGACGGCCGGAAAGGGTCAATGCGCGAAGCGCTCACCCGGGGCGGGTCGCCGCATTTCCGGCACAACTCACGCCAGCCCAGGCCGTCCTGGCCGGGGCGGCCGTGTCGCTTCACGCGCCACGGCTTCGACCGCAAACTACATCGACGGACGAGATGAACCAAGAGTACGGACAGGAAGACGGCCCCGAGGAAGAGGCGGAGGCCACCCGGCGCGACGCGGGGGACGCGGAGAGCAGCCGGGCCAGCCGGGGCTGGTGGGACCGCAACGCCGACGAGTACCAGACCGACCACGGGGCGTTCCTCGGGGACGACCGGTTCGTATGGGGCCCCGAGGGACTCGACGAGGCGGACGCGGGTCTGCTCGGCCCGGCCGGGTCGCTCAAGGGACTCGACGTCCTGGAGATCGGGGCGGGCGCGGCGCAGTGCTCGCGCTGGCTGGCCGCGCAAGGGGCCCGGCCGGTGGCCCTCGACCTCTCGCACCGGCAGCTCCAGCACGCGCTGCGGATCGGCGGGGGCCTGCCGCTGGTGGAGGCGGACGCCGGGGCGCTGCCGTTCCGGGACGGCTCCTTCGACCTCGCGTGCTCGGCGTACGGCGCGGTGCCGTTCGTCGCCGACCCCGTGCGGGTCTTCCGCGAGGTGCGCCGGGTGCTGCGGCCGGGCGGCCGGTGGGTGTTCTCGGTGACCCACCCGATCCGCTGGGCGTTCCCGGACGAGCCGGGGCCGGAGGGCCTGTCGGTGGCGGCCTCGTATTTCGACCGGACGCCGTACGTGGAGCAGGACGAGCGGGGGCGCGCGGTCTACGTCGAGCACCACCGGACGCTCGGCGACCGGGTACGGGACGTGGTGGCCGGCGGTTTCCGGCTGGTCGACCTGGTGGAGCCGGAGTGGCCGGCCTGGAACAGCCAGGAGTGGGGCGGCTGGTCCCCGCTGCGGGGGAATCTGATCCCCGGCACGGCGATCTTCGTCTGCGAGCGCGCCGACGACTGAGGGGCCCCAAGGCCCTTTACCTTCCGCGGTCCGTACGCCGACCCGCCGGTCCACAGGCCCCGCCCATCAGTACGACTAATGGGCGGGGCCTGTGGACAACGAACGCCGGGGTCCGGCCGGCCGTACGAGACTGAACGCGTGATCCGATACGACGCGCTCGACCGTCTTCCCGTCCGCCATGCCGTCCCCGAGCTGCTCGGCGCGCTCGAGGAGCGCGGCACGGCCGTGCTGCACGCCCCGCCGGGGACGGGCAAGACCACCCTGGTCCCGCTGGCCCTCGCGGGTCTCATAGGAGGGGACGGCCCGGTCCGGCGGGTGCTGGTGGCGGAGCCGCGCCGGATGGCGGTGCGGGCCGCGGCCCGGCGGATGGCGTGGCTGCTGGGCGAGGAGGTCGGCGCGTCCGTCGGTTTCTCCGTGCGCGGGGAGCGGCGGACCGGGCCCGCGACCCGGGTCGAGGTGGTGACGACCGGCATCCTGCTCCAGCGGCTCCAGCGCGACCCGGAGCTGGCCGGGGTGGACGCGGTGCTGCTCGACGAGTGCCACGAGCGGCATCTGGACGCGGACACGGCGATGGCGTTCCTGGTGGACGTACGGGCGACGCTGCGGCCCGAGCTGAAACTGATCGCGGCGTCGGCCACCGGTGACGCCGAGGCGTGGTCGGAGCTGCTCACCGTTCTGGACGGGACCGGGCCCGCGCCGGTCGTATGGGCGAAGGGCGAGGGATACGGGTACGCGGTGCGGTTCGCCGCGCCGCCGGCCGGGATCCGGCCGGCGCACGGCACCCGGGTGGATCCGGCGCTGCTGCGGCATGTGGCGGCGACGGTCCGGCAGGCGATGGACGCCCACGACGGCGACGTCCTGTGCTTCCTGCCCGGTACGGGGGAGATCGCGCGGACGGCGGGGCTGCTCGCGGACCTGGACGCCGAGGTGCTGCAGCTGCACGGGCGGGCTCCCGCCTCGGTGCAGGACGCGGTGCTGCGCGGGTCCGGTCCGGACGGGCGGCGCCGGGTGGTGCTCGCGACCTCGGTGGCCGAGTCGAGCCTGACCGTTCCGGGGGTGCGGATCGTGGTGGACTCGGGGCTCGCCCGGGAGCCCCGGATGGATCACGCGCGGGGCCTCGGTTCGCTGGCCACGGTGCCGGTGTCGATCGCGGCGGCGACCCAGCGGGCGGGCCGCTCGGGGCGCGAGGCGCACGGGGTGGTCTACCGCTGCTGGGCGGAGGCGGAGGACGGCAGCCGCACGCGCTTTCCCTCCCCCGAGATCAGGATCGCGGATCTGACGGGCTTCGCGCTGCGCGCGGCCTGCTGGGGCGACCCTTCGGCGGCGGGGCTCGCGCTGCTCGACACACCGCCGGCGGGGGCGATGGCCGCCGCGCGCACGGTGCTCGAAGCGGTCGGCGCGGTGGACGGGGACGGGCGGGCCACCGAGCGCGGGGTGCGGATGTCCGGGCTCGGCCTGCACCCGAGGCTGGCGCGGGCGCTGCTCGACGGCGCCGCCGGGGCGGGTGCCCGGCGGGCGGCCGAGGTGGTGGCGCTGCTGAGCGAGGAGCCGCCCCGGGAGTACGGGGACGATCTGGCGGCGGCCTGGCACGAGGCGCGCCGGGGCGGCGACGGATACGCGGCCCGCTGGAAGGCGGAGGTGCGCCGGCTGGAGCGGGCGGTCGGCACCGGCGGCGAGGGTACGGGCGCCGGGCCGGCGGGGGCGGCGGGCCCGGCGGGCCGGGGTGAGGACGCGGTGGCGGGCCTGGTGACGGCGCTCGCGTTCCCCGAACGGGTGGCGAGGGCCAGGGAGCGGGGCGGCTATCTGATGGTGTCGGGGACCGGGGCGCGGCTCGCGGAGGGTTCCCGGCTGGGCACCCCCGGGTGGCTGGCGGTCGCGGTCGCGGACCGGACGGCGCAGAACGCCACGGCCCGGGTGCGGCTCGCCGCGGTGGTGGACGAGGAGACGGCACGGCGCGCGGCGGGGCATCTGCTGCGGGCGGCCGAGGAGGTCCACTGGGAGGACGGCGAGGTGGTGGCCCGGTCGGTGGAGCGGCTGGGGGCGGTGGAGCTGACCGTACGGCCGCTGCGCGCGGAGGCGGACCCGGGGCTGGTGCGGGAGGCCCTGTTGGACGGGCTGCGCCGGGAGGGCACGGGGCTGTTGCGCTGGAGCCGGGACGCCGGGGAGCTGCGGCACCGGCTGGCGTTTCTGCACCGGGAGCGGGGCGAGCCGTGGCCGGAGGTGACGGAGGAGGCGCTGCTCGACCGGGCCGGGGAGTGGCTGGAGCCAGAGCTGTCCCGGGCCCGGCGGCGGGCGGATCTGGGGCGGATCGACGCCGGTGAGGGGCTGCGGCGGCTGCTGCCGTGGGCGACGGGCGAGGCGGGGCGGCTGGACGAGCTGGCGCCGGAGCGGATCGAGGTGCCGAGCGGTTCGCGGATCCGGGTGGACTACGGCGGGGAGCGGCCGGTGCTCGCGGTGAAGCTCCAGGAGATGTTCGGGCTCGCCGAGACGCCGAGGGTCTCGGGGGTGCCGGTCCTGGTGCATCTGCTCTCCCCCGCCGGGCGGCCGGCGGCGGTGACCTCGGACCTGGCCTCGTTCTGGCGGGAGGGGTACCGGGCGGTGCGGGCGGAGCTGCGCGGGCGCTATCCGAAGCACCCGTGGCCGGAGGACCCCTCGGCGGCGGTGCCGACCCGGCACACCAGCGCGCGGCAGGGACGGGAGCGGTGACCGGGGCGCCCGGCGTCCGGAGCGGACGGGACGGCCGGCGTGCGGCCCGGGCGGGACGGCCGGCGTGCGGCGCGGACAGGACGGCCGGTCGGTCGGTCGGTCGTCGAGGGGGCCTGTCGTCGAGAGGGGCTGCTCGCCCGGCGTCCCGCGCGGGTGGGACGACCCCGGGGGCGCCGGAGTCCGTTGCCGGCCCGGACATCGGCCCCGTGCGAGTGGGGCGGCCCCTGTCCGGACTCCGGCCCCGCGCGAGTGGGGCGGCCCCTGTCCGGACTCCGGCCCCGCGCGAGTGGGGCGGCCCACGATCCGCTGTGGGCGAGATCGGGCCCGCGGCGCGGCGGCGGCCCGGGTCATGCGGCCTTGCGGCCGAGCACGACCGACGGCAACCGAGAGCAATCGACAGCAGGAGGACTCCATGCAGTTGCGTGATGTCACACCGGACGACGTCGACGCGTACATCCGGATGCGGTGCGACCCGGTCATGATGGCCGATCTCGGCGGCCCGGTGCCGCGTGAGCTCCAGGCCGACAAGGTGCGCAGGGACGCCCGGGACGCGGCGGCGGACGTCTCCTGGATCAAGATGATCGTTCCCGACGAGGGCGCTCCCGAGGTGGTGGCCGGGACGGTGGTCGTCTGGTCGCACGACACCGAAGAGGGGCCCCTGTCGGAGATCGGCTGGATGGTCCTGCCGGGGTTCCAGGGCCGGGGTCTGGCCAAGCGGGCGACGCGGGCCCTGCTGGAGCGGGCCCGGGACGAGGGCCGCTGGGGGGTCGTGCACGCGTTCCCCGCGATAGGCAACGGCGCCTCGAACGGCATCTGCCGGTCGCTCGGCTTCCGTCTCGTCGGCGAACAGGAGGTCCCGTTCGCCGGCCGGGTGCTGCGGAGCAACCACTGGGCGATCGACCCGCGCACCGACCTCGTCAGTCCGCGGTGACCCCGCGGCGCCGCGTACGGGAGCGGGCTTCGAGCCGAAGGGAGAGGGCGAGCAGAAGGAGGGCGAGACCGGCGAGGCTCCAGGGGAGGTAGGAGACGAGCAACAGGACCTTCAGCCGGTTGGCCCGGACCAGGTCGACGACCTCGGTGACGCTGTCCTCGCGCATCTTCACATGGCCCGCGAAGACGGTGACCGTGTCCTGGCCGAACAGGGCACGGGCGCCTCGGAGTTCCTCGCGGTGGATCTCCTCGCCGTTCACGGGGGCGCCGGTGACGGGGTCGACCCAGAACATGCGCCGGGTGGTGTACCAGCGGGTGAGGCCGGTCTGCGCGAGGACCTCGGGAGTGATGCCCTTGACCGGCATGGCCTTGGGCATCGGGACCTCGGTCCAGGGCACGGTCTGCTCGAAGTAGTAGACCTCCAGGCCGCGGAAGACCCGGGTGCCCTTGTAGTGGATGGGGGCGGCGGTGCGGGTCTGGGCGTCGAAGTACTGGTAGTCGCGCTTCTCGGTGAGGAAGGGCCACTTGAACTCGATGCCCTCGCGCCGGACCGGGTCGCCGTCGACCGTCTCGCCGGCCGCGTGGACGGGTTCCTGGGTGTGGGCGTCGAAGACGTACCGCTCGGGGATCTTGGAGACCATCGCGCCGTCGGGCCCGGCGACATAGGAGAGGGAGTCCCAGACGACGACGTCCCGGCCGGTGGCGCGCTCGACACTCTTGGCCGCCTCGACGTCGCCCTTGAGGGTCTGGACGATCGTGATCTTGTCGACCGTCCTGGCCTTGAGGGTCGTGTAGTCGAGCAGGGTGGCGGGCTTCGCCTCCAGGACCGTCACCTGGTACTGGTTCGGCGGGATCCTGGCGAGGCGCGGGAAGGCGTACCAGTGCAGGGCGGGGGCCATCGCGGCGCAGAAGACCGCGAGGGAGAGCAGGACCAGGGCGGCACGGCGGCGCACGGGCGGTCCCCCTACTTCCGGGGGCCGGGGACGGCGGTCAGCAGGGGGCGGGGCGAGGTGGGCCCGTCGGGCGGCAGATCCACGAAGGAGACGAGCAGCATGAACAGCAGGACCGGCGCGAGTCCGATGGCGGTGGCGGCGAGGGCGCGCATGGCCGGCCTCCCGGTGCTCGATCTGATACGGCGTCAGGTCGGGGCACCGTAGCAACGCGGCCGTGAGATGAGAACCCGTCGTACCCGGTCCCGGGGGGGCCATACGCGAACGCCGCCCCCGCGTCCGGTGGTCGGGACGCGGGGGCGGCGGGAAGCGCTCCTCCTGTCCGCGCCGGTGCGGCGCGCACGGGAGGGGTCGGTCAGGAGCCGGTCGTGGCCTTCGGCTCGCTCGTGGCCGACGGCGAGGCGGACGGCGTGGCCGACGCGCCGGCGGATGCCGACGGCGACGGGGCGGCCGAGGCGGTGGCCGACGGCTTCGCGGACGCGGTCGCCGACGGCTTGGCCGTGGCGGCCGCCGTGGGCTTGGCCGAGGGCGCGGCCGACTTCGTCGCGGACGGCGCCGGGCCGGGCGTCGTGGGCGACGGTGTGGGCGTCGGCGTCGGGTCCGGGGTCTGCTCGGGGTCCGGGGCGGTGACCTTCAGTTCGACGGTCGCCGTGCCGCCACCGGGCGCGGTCAGCCGCAGGACGAAGGTGCCGGTCTTGTCGCCCGCGAAGATCTCGGGCAGCGTGACGACACCGTCGGCGTCCGTCTTCAGGCCGGTGAGCGTGCGGATCGCGGTGCCGTCGGCGGCCTTGAAGGAGGGGCCTTCGGTGGCGGGCTTCGCGTCGGCGTCCGCCGAGGTGACGAAGGTGGCGGTGACGGCGACCTTGGCGGCGGCCTTGCCGCCGTCGGTGGCCTTGACCCGTACCTCGTCGGCGAACTGCCCGCCGGTGGTGGCCGAGAGGTCCTTGGCGTCGACCCGGGTGAGGGTGTCGGCCTGCCGTTCGGTGACGGTGACCTTGAAGGAGACCGCCTTCGCGGCGCTGCCGACCACGTCGGCGACGACGCCGAAGTCCCCGGTCTTCTCGCCGGCCCTGAGCTCCGGCGTGGCGGCCCAGCCTTCGGCGCCGGTGACGAGGACGATCTCGCGCAGGGTGCCGAGGGTGAAGCGGATGTCGGTGTCGGCGCCGATCCGGAAGCGGACCCGGGCGCCCTCGACCGGCTTGCCCGCCTTGTCGAGGATCCGGACCGCCGGGCGGTTGGTGAAGACACTGCCCGCGGTGGCGGAGAGGGGACCGGCGGTGGCGTTCTCGATCGTCGCGGCCGCGGTCGCCGGGTCGGTGGCCGGCGGAGTGGGCGTGGTGGGCTCGGTCGGCTTGGTGGGCGGCTTCGGGGTGGTGCCCGGCTTGGCCGGCGTCGTCGGCTTCGTGACGGGCGGCTTCGACGCCGACGGCGTCTTCGTGCCCGGAGTCGTGGTGACGGGCGTACGGACCCGGCCGTCGCTGCGGCCGACGGGGAGCACACCGGTGCCGTCGGGCACCTGGTGCGTGCCGCGCTTGTAGTACTCGGCCCAGGAGAGCACCGTGTTCAGGTACTCGCGGGAGTGGTTGTAGCTGAGGACGGCCTGGTCCAGGTCGGCCTTGACCGCGAGGTTGCGGTCGTGGGCGCACAGGTAGAGCCCCGCGGCCTGGGCGGCGTCGTAGATGTTGTTGGGGTCCTTGCGCCCGTCGCCGTTGGCGTCCTGGCCCCAGGTGGCCCAGGTGGACGGGATGAACTGCATCGGGCCGACCGCCCGGTCGTGCGTGGCGTCGCCGTCGTAGGCGCCGCCGTCGGTGTCGGGGATGTTCGCGAACGCGCCGCCGCTCAGCACGGGACCGAGGATCGCCGGGGACGAGGTGCCGACGGCGTCGACCCGGCCGCCGTTCGCGTGCCCGGACTCGACCTTGCCTATGCCGGCGAGCAGCTGCCAGGGCAGGTTGCAGCCGGGGTCGGTGGAGCGAATCGATTCCTCGGCGCGCTTGTAGGCGGCGAGGACGGTCGCGGGTATGCCCGCCTCGGCGGGGCCGGTGACGATCGGCGTGATGGGCACGGTGGCGCCCGGCTTGTTCGGCGAGTTCAGCGGCGGCAGGGCGGTGAAGTACGGCGAGTCGCCGGAGGCCGAACCCGCCGGGGGTGCCGTCGTGCCGTCCGCGCCGATCGGTACCTCGCCGCCGGTGGTGTCCGTCGACGGGGGGATGTCGTTCCCCGGAGCCTGCGAGGCGGCGAGTGCGGCGACGGCCGCCGCCACGATCGCACCACTGGCGGCTCCCCTGCGCAGCCGGTGGCCCAATTGCCCTGCCATACGTGTGGTCCCTCCCCGAATACCCCATCCGCGCCATAGGCGCGGGTCCGACTCGCCGACCATATGTCAACTCCGGGCGGCGGAACACCGGGTCATGCCCCTGTTTCACGGTTTCGTCACCACTCGGGCCGCCCCGGGACCGCCCCCGGAACGTCCTGAATACTGGGGCCACGCCGGACGAGGGGGACACGCGTGCCATTCACACTCAGCCATGCCGCGGCCGTACTGCCGGGCATCCGCCGCGGCGGCACGGCGCGCGGGCCGCTCGTGGCGTCGGCGCTGGTCGCCGGTTCCTTCGCGCCCGACACGACGTACTTCGCCGCCAGCGCCGTCCCGGGCGCGATGGAGTTCGGGAGCGTCACGCACTCGCCGCTCGGGATCGTGACCGTCGACGTGCTCATCACGGGCGTCCTGGTGGCGCTGTGGCTGATGCTGCGCGAACCGCTGGTGGCGCTGCTGCCCGGACGGTGGCGGGGCCGGGTGTACGGCGCGGTGCGGGGCCGGCCGTGGCGGGAGCGGCGGCCGGTGGCGCTGGTGTGCTGGACCGCCGTGTCCGCGGTCATCGGGTCGGCCACGCACGTCGGGTGGGACGCCTTCACCCACCACGACCGGTGGGGCACCCGTATCGTCCCGGTGCTCGGCGAGACCGTGACGGCCGGGCTGCCCGGCTATCTCTTCCTGCAGTACGGGAGTTCGGCGCTCGCCGCGGTGGTGCTGGTGTGGTGGGCGGTCCGGGAACTGCGGACCGCGGCGGTGGACACGCCCCGGCCGGCCGCCGCGGACGCCCTCGGCGACCGGGGCCGGCTGCTCGCCGTCGCGCTGATCACGGTGTGCGTACTGGCCGTGGCGGCCCATCGGGTGCTGCGCTGGTACGCCTACTGGGGCTGGGCCCACACGCCGCTCGACATCGTCCCGACCCTCTGTTTCGGAGTGGGCGCGGGGCTCGTCGCCGGGCTGGTGCTGTACGCCGCCGCGATGCGGCTGCGGGCGCTCGCCCCTTCGCGTACGACGGCGCCCCGGACCGCACCGGCCGGCGGCGTCGCCGTCCCCGGCTCGCCGCACGTCCCGGAACCGGCCCGCCCGGAGCCGGTCCGCCCGAGGCGCTGACGGCGCGGGGCGTACAGACGTACGTACCGGCGTACCGGCACAGAAGGAGGGGGCGGGACCCGGCCGGGTCCCGCCCCCTCCTCATTCGCGCCCGCTCAGTGCGCGGCCGAGTCCCAGTCCCGGCCCACGCCCACCGACACGTCCAGCGGGGCCCGGAGGTCCACCGCCTCGCTCATCGTGGTGCGGACCAGCTCCTCGACGCGCTCGCGCTCGCCGGGGGCGATCTCCAGGACGATTTCGTCGTGGACCTGGAGGAGCATGCGGGACGTGAGACCCGCTTCCGTCAGGGCCCGGTCGACGTTCAGCATGGCGATCTTGACGATGTCGGCCGCGGTGCCCTGGATCGGGGCGTTGAGCGCCATGCGCTCGGCGGCCTCGCGGCGCTGCCGGTTGTCGCTGTTGAGGTCCGGGAGGTAGCGGCGGCGGCCGAGCATCGTCTCGGTGTAGCCGGTGGCGCGGGCCTCGTCGACGACCCGGCGCAGATAGTCCCGTACCCCGCCGAAGCGCTCGAAGTAGGTGTCCATCAGACCGCGGGCCTCGCCGGGGTCGATGGCCAGCTGCTGGGACAGGCCGAAGGCGGACAGGCCGTACGCCAGCCCGTACGACATGGCCTTGATCTTGCGGCGCATCTCCGGGTCGACGGCGGACCGGTCGACGCCGAAGACCTGCGAGGCGACCGTGTTGTGCAGGTCCTCGCCGGAGGTGAACGCCTCGATCAGGCCCTCGTCCTCGGACAGGTGGGCCATGACCCGCAGTTCGATCTGGCTGTAGTCGGCGGTCATGAGGGTCTCGAAGCCCTCGCCGACGACGAAGCCGTGCCGGATGGCGCGGCCCTCGTCCGTGCGCACCGGCACGTTCTGCAGATTGGGGTCGGTGGACGACAGCCGGCCGGTCGCGGCGACGGTCTGGCTGAAGGTGGTGTGGATCCGGCCGTCGGCGGCGACCGTCTTGATCAGGCCCTCGACGGTGGACCGCAGCCGGGCCTGCTCACGGTGCCGCAGCATGATGACCGGCAGCTCGTGCTCGGTCTGGCCGGCGAGCCAGGCGAGCGCGTCGGCGTCCGTGGTGTAGCCGGTCTTGGTCTTCTTCGTCTTGGGCAGGTTCAGCTCGCCGAAGAAGACTTCCTGGAGCTGCTTGGGCGAGCCCAGGTTGAACTCGTGCCCGACGGAGGCGTGCGCCTCCTTCACGGCCTGCTGCACGGCGCCCGCGAACTGCTGCTCCAGGGCCTCCAGGTGGTCGCGGTCGGCGGCGATGCCGTGCCGCTCCAGCCGGGCGAGCAGGACGGACGTGGGCAGCTCGACGTCGTGGAGCAGTTCCTTCGCGCCGACCTCGGCGAGCTTGTCGTCGAAGGCGTCGGCCAGGTCGAGGATCGCCCGGGCCTGGGTCATCAGGGCCTCGGCCTCGGCGGTGTCCTCGGCGCCGAAGGCGAGCTGGCCGTCGGCGGCGGCCGCCGGGGCGAGTTCACGGCCCAGGTACTCCAGCGAGAGCGCGTCCAGGGCGAAGGTGCGGCGGCCCGGCTTGACCAGGTACGCGGCGAGCGCCGTGTCCATGGTGACGCCGTCGACGCTCCAGCCGTGCTCGGGGAAGACCCGCATGGCGCCCTTGGCGTTGTGCAGGACCTTGGGGCGCTCGGCGTCCGAGAGCCAGCCGGCCCAGGCCCGCTCGTCGGCCTCGTCCAGCTCGGCCGGGTCGAACCAGGCGGCGGCGCCGTCGGCTGCGGCGAGGGCGACCTCCGCCACGTTGCCGGTGCCGAGCGCCCAGCTGTCGACGGTGGCCACGCCGAGCGGCGCGGCGCCGTGCGTCTCCAGCCACGGCGCGAGCTCGCCGGAGCCGAGGACCGAGAAGTCCAGCTCGACACCGGGCTCCGGCGCGGCGGCGGCCTCCTCGGCCGCGCCGGGGTCGACGGCGAAGAGCCGGTCGCGCAGCGAGGGGTTGCGGATCTCCAGGGTGTCCAGGAGCAGGGCGATCGCCTTGCGGTCGTACGGCTCGCGGGCGAGGTCCTCGACCGTCTTCGGCAGCTCGACGTCACGGACCATCTCGGTCAGCCGCCGGTTGAGCTTCACCGACTCCAGGTGGTCGCGGAAGTTCTGGCCGGCCACGCCCTTGACCTCGTCGGCGCGCTCGACCAGCTCGGCGAAGGAGCCGAACTGGTTGATCCACTTCGCGGCGGTCTTCTCGCCGACCTTCGGGATGCCGGGCAGGTTGTCGGACGGGTCGCCGCGCAGGGCCGCGAAGTCCGGGTACTGCGAGGGCGAGAGCCCGTACTTCTCCTGGACCTTCTCCGGGGTGAACCGGGTCAGCTCGGAGACGCCCTTCGTGGGGTACAGCACCGTGGTGTGCTCGGTGACCAGCTGGAAGGAGTCGCGGTCGCCGGTGACGATGAGGACCTCGAAGCCGGCGGCCTCGGCCTGGGTGGCGAGGGTGGCGATGACGTCGTCCGCCTCGAACCCGTCGACGGCGAAGCGCGGCGCGTGCATGGCGTCCAGCAGCTCGCCGATCAGCTCGACCTGGCCCCGGAACTCGTCGGGGGTGCTGGAGCGGTTCGCCTTGTACTCGGGGAACTCCTGGGAACGCCAGGTCTTGCGCGACACGTCGAACGCGACCGCGAAGTGCGTGGGCGCCTCGTCACGGAGCGTGTTCGCGAGCATGGACGCGAACCCGTAGATCGCGTTCGTCGGCTGCCCCGTCGCGGTGGTGAAATTCTCCGCGGGCAGCGCGAAGAACGCCCGGTACGCCAGGGAGTGCCCGTCCATGAGGAGCAGGCGCGGGCGGTTCGCTTCGGTCACATCGGTCTTCTTCGCTGCTGTCTCGGCCACGGAACGATCCTGCCACGCGCCACGGACATTCCCGTCCACGCGGGCCGGGGGCGCCGGGCGATGTACGGGGTGGGCGCGCGGGGGCCTCGGCGCGGGCGGGCGGCTGTGGCCGGCCGCGTGCGGGGTGCGTACGGCGGCGTACGGGCCGTCTCCCCTTCCATGGCGTACGGACCGTGACGGCGGGGCGGCCCCCACGCGCGGGCCACCCGGCAAACCGGCCACGGACCGGGTACGGACCGGGTACGCACCGTCCCCGGCCACCCCGCTGGACCGCGCGTGGCCGTCTTCCCATGACCCGTGACAGGATCGGAGGCGTAGACGTATGACGTAGACGCAAACGCAGATGTGGATGCGGCGGATACAGCGGATGCGGTCGTGGCCGTACGAGCGGACGCGGGAGCCGGTGGAGCCGGAGTCGCCCGCACCGCGCGAACCCCGCGCGTCCACGGCATCCGCGACAGCCGCGACATCCACACAAGGGCTCGAAGGAGAGCGCGATGGTCAGCAAGCCGCCCGCCGGCGACCCGGTCCAGGACGCGCCGGAGGTCTCGGCGCCGCAGCACGCGGCGGCCGGTCTGCCTGCGATCGCGCACACCCTGCGGATGGCCGAGGCCCAGATGGGCATGCGGCGCACCGCCCGCACCCTCCTCAAGGTCAACCAGAAGGACGGCTTCGACTGTCCCGGCTGCGCCTGGCCCGAGGGTGACAAGCGGCATGTCGCGGAGTTCTGCGAGAACGGCGCGAAGGCGGTCGCCGAGGAGGCGACGCTGCGCCGGGTGACCCCCGAGTTCTTCGCCGCGCATCCGGTGGCGGACCTGGCCGAGCGCAGCGGCTACTGGCTGGGCCAGCAGGGCCGGATCGCCCGGCCGATGTACCTCCCCGAGGGAGGTGACCGGTACGAACCGGTGTCGTGGGAGCGGGCGTTCGCGATCCTCGCGGAGGAACTGACCGCGCTGGCCTCGCCCGACGAGGCGCTGTTCTACACCTCGGGCCGCACCAGCAACGAGGCCGCGTTCCTTCTCCAGCTCTTCGCCCGCGAGTTCGGCACGAACAATCTGCCGGACTGCTCCAACATGTGCCACGAGTCCTCGGGTTCCGCGCTCACCGAGACCATCGGGGTCGGCAAGGGCAGCGTCTCCCTGGAGGACCTGTACCAGGCGGATCTGATCGTGATCGCCGGTCAGAACCCCGGCACGAACCACCCCCGGATGCTGTCGGCGCTGGAGAAGGCGAAGGCCGCCGGGGCGCGGATCATCTCGGTGAACCCGCTGCCCGAGGCGGGACTTGAGCGGTTCAAGAACCCGCAGACGCCGCAGGGCATGCTGCGCGGCACCGCGCTCACCGATCTGTTCCTGCAGATCCGCATCGGCGGCGACCAGGCCCTGTTCCGGCTGCTGAACAAGCTGATCCTGAACACGCCGGGCGCCGTCGACGAGGAATTCGTCGCCGAGCACACCCACGGGTACGACGCGTTCGCGGCGGCCGCGACCGCCGCCGACTGGGACGAGACGCTCGCCGCGACCGGGCTCACCCGGGCGGAGATCGAGCGGGCGCTCGCCATGGTCCTCGCCTCGAAGCGGACGATCGTGTGCTGGGCGATGGGCCTGACCCAGCACAAGCACTCCGTGCCGACCATCCGCGAGATCGTCAACTTCCTCCTGCTGCGCGGGAACATCGGCCGGCCGGGCGCCGGGGTGTGCCCGGTGCGCGGGCACTCCAATGTGCAGGGCGACCGCACGATGGGCATCTTCGAGCGGCCCTCGACGGCGTTCCTGGACGCCCTGGACAAGGAGTTCGGGATCGTCTCGCCGCGGCACCACGGCTACGACGTGGTCCGCTCCATCCAGGCGCTGCGCGACGGCGACGCGAAGGTGTTCTTCGCGATGGGCGGCAACTTCATCGGCGCGACCCCGGACACCGAGGTCACCGAGGCGGCGATGCGCAAGGCCCGGCTGACCGTGCACGTGTCGACGAAACT
Organism: Streptomyces sp. NPDC046203; assembly: GCF_040646255.1. Lineage (NCBI taxonomy): Bacteria > Bacillati > Actinomycetota > Actinomycetes > Kitasatosporales > Streptomycetaceae > Streptomyces > Streptomyces sp. NPDC046203. The sequence continues at coordinate 39,966 of NZ_JBEYZX010000039.1, forward strand.
GAACCGCTCGCACGCGGTGACGGGCCGGCGCGCGCTGATCCTGCCGACGCTCGGCCGCACCGACAAGGACGTACAGAAGGCCGGCCGGCAAGTGGTGACCGTCGAGGACTCGATGGGTCTGGTGCACGCCTCGCGCGGCAACCTGCCGCCGGCCAGTCCCCATCTGCTGTCCGAGCCGGCGATCGTGGCCCGGCTCGCGCGCGCCGTGCTCGGCGCCGGATCGGCCACACCCTGGGAGGAATTCGAGGCGGACTACGCCACGATCCGCGACCGCATCGCGCGCGTCGTCCCCGGGTTCGAGGACTTCAACGCCAAACTGGCCGCCGACCCGGCCGGGTTCCGGCTGCCCCACGCGCCGCGCGACGAGCGCCGCTTCCCCACCGCCACCGGCAAGGCCAACTTCACCGCTGCGCCGGTCGAGTTCCCGCGCGTCCCCGAGGGCCGGCTGCTGCTCCAGACACTGCGCTCGCACGACCAGTACAACACCACGATCTACGGCCTCGACGACCGCTACCGCGGCATCACCGGCGGCCGGCGGGTCGTCATGGTCCACCCTGACGACGCGGCCGCGCTGGGCTTCGCCGACGGGTCGTACGCGGATCTGGTGAGCGAGTGGACCGACGGCAGCGAGCGCCGGGCGCCCGGGTTCCGGGTCGTGCACTATCCGACGGCCCGGGGCTGCGCCGCCGCCTACTACCCGGAGACGAACGTGCTGGTGCCGCTGGAGTCCACGGCCGACGTCAGCAACACCCCCGCGAGCAAGTCCGTGATCATCCGTCTGGAAGAATCCGCTTCCGCCTGATCAACAAGCGTGACCGAGGCGGCCGGTCCGGTGGGACCGGCCGCCTCAGCCGTACGTACGAGGACGAAACGGAGCCTGACCATGGGTGAGCAGCAGCACGTGAAGTTCCCGCAGGAGGTCATCGACGAGTACGCCTCGCTCGGTGTGGACCTGCCGGCGCTCTTCTCGGCCGGGCACCTCGGCAACCGGATGGGGGTGCGCATCCTGGAAGCCTCGGCGGACCGGGTCGTCGGCACCCTGCCCGTGGAGGGCAACACCCAGCCGTACGGCCTGCTGCACGGCGGTGCCTCCGCCGTCCTGGCCGAGACCCTGGGCTCGATCGGCGCGATGCTGCATGGCGGGATCAGCCGCATCGCCGTGGGCGTCGACCTGAACTGCACCCACCACCGCGGGGTGCGCGACGGCCAGGTGACCGGTGTCGCCACGCCCGTGCACCGGGGCCGGTCGACCGCCACGTACGAGATCGTCATCACCGACGAGCAGGGCAAGCGGGTCTGTTCCGCGCGCCTGACCTGCCTGCTCAGGGAGGTCGGCGAGAAGGACGCGACGCTGCTGCCGCAGGCCGGCCGCGCGGGCGGCGCCGACGCCTGACCCGCGCCCCGGGGCCCGGCACCCGGCACCCGGCACCCGGCACCCGGCCCATCGGGCGCGCGCCGTCGCCACGCCCCGTACCCGCTCCGCACCCGGCCCGACCCGATCCGGCCACAAGGAGCACGACGGTCACCCGGGCACCAGCGGACGCTTTCTCCCCCGCGGCCCCGGACGGATTCCCCCGTCCGGGGCCGCGGCGCGTTCCGGCCGCCGTCCGCGCCGCACCCCTCACCCGCACACTTGCCCGACCCCTTGTTCGCCCTCTTGTCCGGGCCGCGCGGCAGGCGCTTCACTGGCGCTCAGCCCACCGCGCAAGGGACCGCCATGACCGCCGCGCACCCTCACCTTCCGACTCAACGGCCGCTCACCGTCATCCTGTTGTCCGCCCTCGCACCGACCCTCCCACTCGCTGCCCGCGCCACGACCGCCAACTCGACACCGTCGCAGGTCGGTTCGCCGGTATGCCTCTGCGATGTCCGCGCGAACCTGGTGTCGTACGGGGTGCGCGACGCCCTCATGGACGACCCCGGGGGCGGAGGCGACCGGGAACGGAGGGGGCAAGCAACGCTGAACTCGCCTTCCACGACAGAGCCCTGGCCATCGCCCGCACCGAGGAGCGGCAAGCCGGGCGCCCGACCCCGGTCACGACCACGGTCACGGCCACGGCCACCGACCGGGAGACAGGACGGCTCCTCGGCCGGCCGCGCACGGCCCGACGGACCGGCCGGAGAACCGGCATCCGCCCGGCGAGCGGAAGATCCCGACCGATCGATCCCGGCCATCACCGAGCCCACCGAGGTAACTCTGTGTCACATACACCGGTTGTCGCAACGGGCACCCCACAACCCCCCTCAATTCCGCCGGACCGTCCGCTGACACACGGCCGACCGTCCGATATCCGGAGCACCTCCCGCACCCGCCGACAGGACCATGATCCGCTCAAGCTCCTTAGCGGGCCTGGGCGTTCTCACCATGCGGTCATCCGCCGACCGACCGTTGTGCCCGGCTTTGCCCCCGGCCCGCACACCGACTCCACCCCCCGGCATAACAAGACAGTCACATCCTGACCTCGGCGCTAACCGTCCTTCCCTACCTGCGCCTAGAGTCACGGCCAGTCACCGCGCCGCCGGGCGCTCCCTCTCTGCACGGCCGCTCCACCCCGTACGGCCCGGCAACGGAAAACGGCACTCTCTTGCTCCACTGCTCCGGCACCGCCTCGGCTCGAGGGGCCGCGCCAGGGAAAGGATTCTTCGTGCGACACCGTTCATTGATCCTCCTCACCAGCGTTCTCACCACGGGAGCGCTCACCCTCACCGCCTGCGGCTCGCGCGACGCGGGCAAGAACGGCGGCGGTGACACCGACGCCGGCGGCACCACCACGGTCGTCATCGGCGTCGACGCCCCGACCACCGGTTCGCTCTCCGCCCTCGGCATGGGCATCAAGAACTCGGCGGACCTGGCGATCAACATCGCCAACAAGAACAAGGAAGTCCCCGGCGTCACCTTCAAGATGGAGGCGCTCGACGACCAGGCCGTCCCCGCCACCGGCAAGGCCAACGCCACCAAGCTCGTCGGCATGAAGGACGTCCTCGGCGTCGTCGGCCCCCTCAACTCCGGCGTCTCCCAGTCGATGCAGGCCGACTTCGCCCGCGCCAACCTCACCCAGGTCTCCCCGGCGAACACCAGCCCCTCGCTGTCCCAGGGCGACAACTGGGGCAAGGGCGAGAAGAAGCGCCCCTTCCCCACCTACTTCCGCACCGCCACCACCGACGTCATCCAGGGCAAGTTCGCCGCGAACTACCTCTACAAGGACGCCGGCAAGCGGAAGGTCTTCGTCGTCAACGACAAGCAGACCTACGGCGCGGGCCTCGCCTCGATCTTCTCCCAGGAGTTCCAGCGCCTCGGCGGCAAGGTCGTCGGCACCGACTCCGTCACCGTGAAGGAGACCGACTTCTCCTCCACCGCCACCAAGATCAAGGGCTCCGGCGCCGACTCCGTCTACTTCGGCGGCCAGTACCCCGAGGGCGGCCTGCTCTCCGACCAGGTCAAGAAGGCCGGCGCCAAGATCCCCACCATGGGCGGCGACGCGCTCTACGACCCCGAGTTCATCAAGGCCTCCGGCGAGTCCAACGACGGCGACCTCGCCACCTCGGTCGGCTACCCGATCGAGAAGCTCCCGAACGCCAAGAAGTTCATCGACGACTACAAGGCCGCCGGGTACAAGGACGCCTACTCGGCCTACGGCGGCTACTCCTACGACGCCGTCTGGTCCATCATCCAGGCCGTCAAGGCCGTCGTCGCCGAGAACGGCGGCAAGGTGCCCGCCGACGCCCGCGCCAAGGTCACCGAGGCCATGGCCAAGGTCAGCTTCGAAGGCGTCACCGGCACCATCTCGTACGACGAGTTCGGCGACACCACCAACAAGCAGCTCACCGTCTACACGGTGAAGAACGGCGCCTGGACCGACCTGAAGTCCGAGACCTTCAAGGACTGACCGGACCCGGCAGCCCCTCGCACCACCTGAACCACCTGAACCACCGCTACACCCGCACCACTTGAACCGCACGCACCACGCACCACCGGGAACACCGCGCCACATGCACCACCCGCACCACGTGAACCACCGCACCACCCGAACCACCCGAACCGAACCGCGCGAGGGCGCACTCAGCGCCCTCGCGCGGTGTCATATCCGACAAAGCTCATCGGAGGCCCGCGGTGAACGAACTGCCGCAACAGCTGGCCGACGGCCTTGCCCTCGGAGCCCTCTACGGTCTCATCGCCATCGGCTACACGATGGTCTACGGCATCGTCCAGCTCATCAACTTCGCCCACGGCGAGATCTTCATGGTCGGAGGCTTCGGCGCCCTCACGGCGTACACGATCCTCCCCGACGGCACCACCCTCGCCCTCGCCATTCCGGTGATGCTGATCGGCGGCATGGTGGTCTCGGTGGCCGTCGCCACCGCAGCCGAGCGCTTCGCCTACCGCCCCCTGCGCGGCGCACCCCGCCTCGCGCCCCTGATCACCGCGATCGGCCTGTCGATCGTCCTCCAGCAGCTCGTCTGGGGCTTCTACCCCGGCGCCAACAAGCCGGTGAAGTTCCCCGAGTTCAAGGGCGAGAGCTTCCAGCTCATGGACAACCTGGCCATCACGCGCTCGGACCTCTTCGTCCTCGTCGCCGCGCCCGTGTGCATGATCGCCCTCGGCCTCTTCGTCTCGAAGAGCCGCAGCGGCCGCGCCATGCAGGCCACCTCCCAGGACCCCGACACCGCCAAGCTCATGGGCATCAACACCGACCGCATCATCGTGATGGCCTTCGCCATCGGCGCCGCCTTCGCGGCCGTCGCCGCGGTCGCCGAGGGCCTCGACAAGGGCCAGATCCGCTTCGAGATGGGCTTCCTGCTCGGTCTCAAGGCGTTCACCGCCGCCGTCCTCGGCGGCATCGGCAACATCTACGGTGCCATGATCGGCGGCCTCGTCCTCGGCCTCGCCGAAACGCTCTCCATCGCCTACGTCGAGCACATACCCGGCATGGCGCAGTTCGGCGGCGGCGCCTGGAAGGACATCTGGGTCTTCTCCCTCCTCATCCTCGTGCTCCTGTTCCGGCCCCAGGGGCTGCTCGGACAGCGCACAGCGGACAGGGCGTGATCGCGATGACCACCAAGCCCGACAAGAACAACGAGAACGACAACTCCCCCGAGAACAAGGCCGGGACCGCGAAGGCCACGGACACCGCCAAGGCCGCCGAGGACACCACGGCGGCCACGGCAACCAAGGCCACCACCGGCACCACCAGCGCCACCGGCACCAAGTCCCCCGGCCTCCTCCACTGGATCGTCGCCGCCGGCGGCCTCGCCACCTTCGCGTCCACCTTCCTCCCCTGGACCTACACCACCGAATTCCCCGGCGACCTCACCGTCGCCGGCTACCCCGGCGGCCTCCAGGTCCTCACCCTCGTCGCCGGCCTCCTCCTCACCCTCTTCGCCCTCTCCGGCCTCGGCATCAAGGGCCTGCGCTGGCTCACCCCCGCAGGCTCCACCAACGCCCTGCGCCTGCTCGCCCTCGGCGCGTTCGGCACCACCTGGTACGCCGTCCTCGCCATCGCGGTCGAACTCGGCGGCCTGGTCAACCTGGAGCCCGGCGGCTTCGTCGCCGCCGTCGCCTCCGCGATCCCGCTCGCCGCACTCGCCCTCCCCCAGGACGCCCGCACCCCGGCCAAGCCGAAGGACCTCCCCTCCTGGGCGCAGATCCTCGTCCTCGTCGCCGCCTTCGCGATCGGCCTGTACGCCGTCTCCTACGGCATCTCCACCGAGTACGGCGAGCTGTTCATCGGCTACCTGATCCTCGCCGGCTGCGTCGCCGCCGCCCTCAACAAGTCCGGCCTGATGAGCCGCGTCTCCGCCATCGCCTCCGCGCACCGGCAGATCGCCGTCATCGCCGCCTTCGTCGCCGCGGCCGCCTTCCCCTTCACCCAGGAGAACGACACCTTCACGGTCATCGCGGTCAACATCCTGATCTTCGCGACCGTCGCCCTCGGCCTCAACATCGTCGTCGGCCTCGCCGGTCTCCTCGACCTCGGCTACGTCGCCTTCCTCGGCGTCGGCGCCTACACCGCCGCCCTGGTCTCCGGATCCACCGCCTCCGCCCTCGGCGTCCAACTGCCCTTCTTCGCCGCCGTCGTCATCGGCGCCGTCGTCGCCCTCGTCTTCGGCGTCGTCATCGGTGCCCCGACCCTGCGGCTGCACGGCGACTACCTCGCCATCGTCACCCTGGGCTTCGGAGAGATCTTCCGCATCACCGTCAACAACATGGACGGCGACAACGGCCCCCAGATCACCAACGGCCCCAACGGCATCCCCAACATCCCCGCGCTCGACATCTTCGGCTACGACTTCAGCCAGACCCACACCTTCCTGGGCCTGGAAATCAGCCTGTACGCCAACTACTACCTGCTGATGCTGCTCGTCATGGTCCTCGTCGTCGTGGTCTTCAGCCGCGCCCAGGACTCCCGCATCGGCCGCGCCTGGGTCGCCATCCGCGAGGACGAGACCGCCGCCACCGCCATGGGCATCAACGGCTTCCGCGTCAAGCTCATCGCCTTCGCCCTCGGCGCCACCCTCGCCGGCGTCGCCGGCACCGTCCAGGCCCACTTCCAGGGCACCGTCCTGCCCGAGATGTACATGTTCTCCGGCCCGGTCGCCCCGAACTCCGCGTTCCTCCTCGCCGCCGTCATCCTCGGCGGCATGGGCACCATCCGCGGCCCGATCCTCGGCGCCGCACTGCTCTTCCTCATCCCCGCGAAACTGGCCTTCCTCGCGGACTACCAGCTCCTCGCGTTCGGCCTCGCGCTCATCCTGCTCATGCGCTTCCGCCCCGAGGGCCTCATCCCCAACCGGCGCGCCAAGCTGGAGTTCCACGAGCACCAGGAGAGCGCCGACCAGCACGACGTACCGGAGCAACGGCAGTCCGCCGAGTCCGGCGCCACAACCGCGAAGGCGGGTGCGTGAACGCCATGACGACGACCACGACCACCACCGGCACGGCCACCACCGAAGCCGGGGCCACCGTCCTCGACGCGAGCGGCGTCACCATGCGCTTCGGCGGCCTCACCGCCGTCCAGGGCGTGGACCTCACCGTCCGCGAAGGCGAGATCGTCGGCCTCATCGGCCCCAACGGCGCCGGCAAGACCACCTTCTTCAACTGCCTCACCGGCCTGTACGTCCCCACCGAGGGCCGGGTCAGCTACAAGGGCACGGTCCTGCCGCCCAAGCCGCACCTCGTCACCCAGGCCGGCATCGCCCGCACCTTCCAGAACATCCGGCTCTTCTCCAACATGACCGTCCTGGAGAACGTCCTCGTCGGACGCCACACCCGGACCAAGGAAGGCCTCTGGTCCGCCCTCCTGCGCGGCCCCGGCTTCAAGCGCGCCGAGGCCGCCTCCCGCGAACGGGCCATGGAACTCCTGGAGTTCGTCGGCCTCGCCGCCAAGGCCGAACACCTCGCCCGCAACCTCCCGTACGGCGAACAGCGCAAGCTGGAGATCGCCCGCGCCCTCGCCAGCGACCCCGGCCTGCTGCTCCTCGACGAGCCGACGGCCGGCATGAACCAGAACGAGACCCGCACGACCGAGGAGCTGGTCTTCGCGATCCGCGACCTCGGCATCGCGGTCCTGGTCATCGAGCACGACATGAAGTTCATCTTCAACCTGTGCGACCGGGTGGCCGTCCTCGTCCAGGGCCAGAAGCTGGTCGAGGGCACCGCCGAGGTCGTCCAGGGCGACGAGCGCGTCGTGGCCGCGTACCTCGGCACCCCCTTCGAGGGCGCCCCCGGCGCCGAGGAGGCGGCGGAGGTCGCGGCGGCGGAGGCCCACGCGGCCGAGGGCACGGCGGCTGAAAACGCGGAAGAGGAAGCGGTAGAGCCGCCGGCGAAGGCCGACGCCAAGCCCGCGAAGCCCGCCGCGGCGGCCGAAGCTCCCGAGACCGCCGAGGCAGAGGCCCGGCCGGAAGCCGAGACCACCGGGACCACCGACGCCGCCGAACCGGCCGCCCCCGGCACCGACACCGCCGAAGCCGCACCCCCGGCCGCCGACGCGGACAGCACCACCGAAGGAGACTCCAAGTGACCGCACTCCTGGAGGTCGAGGACCTCAGGGTCGCCTACGGCAAGATCGAGGCCGTCAAGGGCATCTCCTTCTCCGTCGAAGCCGGCCAGGTCGTCAGCCTCATCGGCACCAACGGCGCGGGCAAGACCACCACCCTGCGCACCCTCTCCGGCCTCATCAAACCGGCCGGCGGCAAGATGACCTTCAACGGCGAGGTGCTCAACGGCATCCCCGCCCACAAGATGGTCGCCCGGGGCATGGCCCACTCCCCCGAGGGCCGGCACATCTTCCCCAAGCTCTCCATCGCCGAGAACCTCCAGCTCGGCGCCTTCCTCCGGAAGGACAAGGACGGCATCGCCCGCGACATCCAGCGCGCCTACGACCTCTTCCCCATCCTGGGCGAACGCCGCAAGCAGGCCGCCGGCACCCTGTCCGGCGGCGAGCAGCAGATGCTCGCCATGGGCCGGGCCCTGATGTCGCAGCCCAAGCTGCTCATGCTCGACGAGCCCTCCATGGGCCTCTCCCCGATCATGATGCAGAAGATCATGGAGACCATCGCCACCCTCAAGGCGGAGGGCATGACGATCCTGCTCATCGAGCAGAACGCGCAGGCCGCCCTCTCACTGGCGGACTACGGGTACGTGCTGGAGGTCGGCACGATCAAACTGCACGGCACCGGCGCGGACCTCCTCGTCGACGACGAGGTCCGCAAGACGTACCTCGGCGAGGAGTAACCCCTCCGGCACCGGCCAGGGAAGCAGCAGGGCCCGCACCACGAAAGCGCGTGGTGCGGGCCCTGTCCCGTACGTACCGGCCCCTACTGCTCCTTGGCCTTCGCGGCCTTCTTCTCCTCGGCGTCCTCGATGACCGCCTCCGCGACCTGCTGCATCGACATCCGCCGGTCCATCGACGTCTTCTGGATCCAGCGGAACGCGGCCGGCTCCGTCAGCCCGTACTGCGTCTGCAGGACCGACTTGGCGCGGTCGACCAGCTTGCGGGTCTCCAGACGCTGGCTGAGATCGGCGATCTCCTTCTCCAGGGCCCGCAGCTCGGCGAACCGGGACACGGCCATCTCGATGGCCGGCACGACGTCGCTCTTGTTGAACGGCTTCACCAGGTACGCCATGGCCCCGGCGTCACGGGCCCGCTCGACCAGCTCGCGCTGGGAGAAGGCGGTGAGCATGAGGACCGGGGCGATGGACTCGCCCGCGATCTTCTCGGCCGCGGAGATGCCGTCGAGGACGGGCATCTTCACGTCCAGGATCACCAGATCGGGCCGGTGCTCGCGCGCCAGCTCGACGGCCCGGGCCCCGTCACCGGCCTCGCCGACGACCATGTAGCCCTCTTCCTCCAGCATCTCCTTGAGATCGAGCCGGATGAGGGCCTCGTCCTCGGCGATGACGACACGGGTCGTCAGCGGGGGGACGTGGGAAGCGTCGACGGCGTCGTCTTCGGCGGCGGGCTGGGGCGACTCGGGGGCGGTCACGCGGGCTCCTCGTTGCGGGGCAACTACTACGGGAAAGCCTACCTAGCTGCCCAGCAGGCCGGGCACCGGGTAGACTCCGGTCGGATGTCTCTCGCCGGGTTGGTGGAAGGGCAGACACTGATGCCTCAAAAGCATCTGCTCGAAAGGGCGTGCGGGTTCGAATCCCGCACCCGGCACAGCGAGAGAAAAGCGGAGAATCACGTTCGCGTGATTCTCCGCTTTTTGCTGCATGCGGCCACATCGCGTCACGGAACGTGGCCGTATGCACTTCCACGGCACAGAAGTACGACAGCGGGCGCTGACCCTCCTGCGGGGCGGTGCGAAGAACGCCGATGTCGCGCGCGAGCTCAACGTCCCGCGCGGCACCATCAGCTACTGGAAGCACGAGGACCGCGCGAAGCGCGGAGAGTGCCCGGGCAGGGAGGCCCCGCTCTGCCCCCGGTGCCACGGCCGGGCCCTGGACGAGACGGCCTACGCCTACGTCCTCGGGCTCTACCTCGGGGACGGCCATGTCAGCAGGCACTCGGCCCACCGCACACCGAGCCTCATGATCGCTCTCGACGACGCCTGGCCGGGGATCCAGGACGAGACCGAGGCCGCCCTCCGCGCCGTGTTCCCGGGCAACGCCACATGCCGTGTCCGCAGGAAGGGCTGCCACAACATCAAGGTGTATTCGATGCACCTTCCCTGCCTGTTCCCTCAGCACGGCCCCGGCAAGAAGCACGAACGCCGGATCGCCCTCGAACCGTGGCAGCAGGACATCGTCGACGCGCACCCCTGGGCCTTCCTCCGGGGGCTGATCCACTCCGACGGCTGCCGGATCACCAACTGGACGACCCGGCTCGTCGGCGGTGAGCGCAAGCGGTACGAGTACCCCCGCTACTTCTTCACCAACAAGTCCGATGACATCAGGAAGCTGTTCTGCGACACCCTCCGGGCGGTCGGCGTCGAATGGACGATTCTCGCCCGGGGCAACGATCCCTTCAACGTGTCCGTCGCCCGCAAGGCGTCCGTCGCCCTCATGGACACCCACATCGGCCCCAAGTACTGAGCCCCGACCGCCACACGGACCGTTGCCCCGCCCCCTCCCCCTCAGTTCGTCACCGGATCCCCCACCCGGTGCACCCGGACCATGTTGGTGGAGCCGGGGACTCCGGGCGGGGAGCCGGCGGTGATGACGACGAGGTCGCCCTCGCGGCAGTGGCCTCGGCGCAGGAGTTCGGCGTCGACCTGGGCGACCATCGCGTCGGTGGAGTCGGCGTGCGGGCCGAGGAAGGTTTCGACGCCCCAGGTGAGGTTGAGCTGGGCGTGGGTGCCGGGGTCGGGGGTGAAGGCGAGGAGGGGGATGGGGGTGCGGGAGCGGGCGAGGCGTTTGACGGTGTCGCCGGACTGGGTGCAGGCGACGAGGTAGCGGGCGCCGAGGAAGTCGCCGATCTCGGCGGCGGCGCGGGCGACGGCGCCGCCCTGGGTGCGGGGTTTGGTGTCCTCGGTGAGGGGCGGGAGGCCGTCGGCGAGGAGGTCGTGTTCGGCGGCTTCGACGATGCGGCTCATGGTGCGGACGGTTTCGACGGGGTATTTGCCGACGCTGGTCTCGCCGGAGAGCATGACGGCGTCGGTGCCGTCGATGACGGCGTTGGCGACGTCGCTGGCTTCGGCGCGGGTGGGGCGGGAGTTGTCGATCATCGAGTCGAGCATCTGGGTGGCGACGATGACGGGTTTGGCGTTGCGCTTGGCGAGGGTGACGGCGTGCTTCTGGACGATCGGGACCTGTTCGAGGGGCATTTCGACGCCGAGGTCGCCGCGGGCGACCATGAGGCCGTCGAAGGCGGCGACGATGGCGTCGAGGTTGTCGACGGCCTGTGGTTTTTCGATTTTGGCGATGACGGGGACGCGGCGGCCTTCTTCGTCCATGACGCGGTGGACGTCGTCGATGTCGTGGGCGGTGCGGACGAAGGAGAGGGCGATGACGTCGGCGCCGGTGCGCAGGGCCCAGCGGAGGTCGTCGATGTCCTTGTCGGAGAGGGCGGGGACGGAGACGGCGACGCCGGGGAGGTTGAGGCCCTTGTGGTCGGAGACGATGCCGCCTTCGAGGACGCGGGTGTGGACGCGGGGTCCGTCGACGGCGGTGACTTCGAGGGTGACGCGGCCGTCGTCGACGAGGATGCGTTCGCCGGGTGTGACGTCGTCGGGGAGGCCGGTGTGGGTGGTGCCGCAGCGGTGGCGGTCGCCTTCGACGGATTCGACGGTGATGGTGAAGTGGTCGCCGCGTTCAAGGAGTACGGGGCCTTCGCGGAAGCGTCCGAGGCGGATCTTCGGGCCTTGAAGGTCGGCGAGGACGGCGACGCCCCGGCCGGTTTCCTCGGCGGCTTTACGGACGCTGCGGTAGCGCTCCTCGTGTTCGGCGTGGGTGCCGTGGCTGAGGTTGAGGCGGGCCACGTTCATTCCGGCTTCGAGCAGTGCCTTGATCTGGTCGTATGCCGCGGTGGCGGGCCCAAGGGTGCAGACGATTTTCGCTCGGCGCATGGGCACGACCCTAGGGCTTACTTACGGGTAGCGAAGGGGTCCGGGATGACGACTCAACAAGCTGTGCGTGAAAGGTTGTTGACAAGTCTTGAATGTGTGCGGGTGGTTGCTCCGATGAGCGGTCGCGGGGGCTTTCGTGGGTTCGTCTCAGCGGGTGGACGGGGGTGGTTCCGCTGGTCGGGGGCGGGTGGCGGGCTTCGCGGGGGCGGGGAGGGGCGTCCGTTTCGTGCCGAACACTTTCCCAGTCCGTAACCCGATAGGCCTGTTGCGACCGTGAATCGTGGGCCAGAATCTACGCGCGTTGTGCGTGATATGACGCCAATGAACCACCCAAGGAGAAGAACAACATGCCGCTGAACCGCAGGACGTTCCTGGAGCGCTCGGCCGCCGCCGGGGCCGGCGTGGCCCTCACGGGCGCGGTCGTCGCCCCGGCCGAGGCCGCCCAGTCCGCCACGGGTGCCGCCGCCAGCAACAGTCCGCACCCGCAGAAGCGGTACGCGTTCACGGTGATGGGCACCACCGACCTGCACGGAAACGTGTTCAACTGGGACTATTTCACCGACCAGGAGTTCGACGACAAGGCCCACAACGACGTCGGTCTCGCCAAGATCTCCACCCTGGTGAACCAGGTCCGCGCCGAGAAGGGCCGGAAGAACACGCTGCTCATCGACGCGGGTGACACCATCCAGGGCACCCAGCTGGCGTACTACTACGCGAAGATCGACCCGATCACCAAGAAGGGCGGCCCGGTCCACCCGATGGCCGTCGCCATGAACAAGATCGGGTACGACGCCGTCGCCCTCGGCAACCACGAGTTCAACTACGGCATTCCGGTGCTGCGCGCGTTCCAGGAGCAGTGCGACTTCCCGCTGCTCGGCGCCAACGCGCTGGACGCGAAGACGCTGCGCCCGGCCTTCCCGCCGTACAGCATGCACACGCTGCCCACCCCGCAGGGCCGGGACGTGAAGATCGCCGTCCTCGGTCTGACCAACCCGGGCATCGCCCTGTGGGACAAGGCCAACGTCTCCGGCAAGATGGTCTTCCCGGGCCTGGAGGAGCAGGCGGCGGTGTGGGTGCCGAAGCTGCGTTCCATGGGTGCGGACGTGGTGATCGTGTCGGCGCACTCGGGCTCGAACGGCACGTCGTCGTGGGGTGACCAGCTGCCGTACGTGGAGAACGCGGCCGCGCTGGTGGCCGAGCAGGTGCCGGGCATCGACGCGATCCTGGTGGGTCACGCGCACGCGGAGATCCCGGAGTACCGGGTGAAGAACAAGCAGACCGGCAAGGACGTGGTGCTGTCCGAGCCGGCGAAGTGGGGTCAGCGGCTGACGCTGTTCGACTTCGAGGTGGTGTGGGAGAAGGGCAGCTGGATCGTCGAGAAGTCCGGCGCCCGGGTCCTGAACTCCAACACGGTGCCGGAGGACCCGGCGGTCACCGGGCTGCTGGTGGACGAGCACCGGAAGGTCGTCGCGTACGTCAACCAGGTGATCGGCCTCTCGGCCGCGGCGATGTCCACGGCCGACGCGCCGTGGAAGGACGAGCCGATCATCGACCTGATCAACGTCGTCCAGGCGGAGACGGTGCGGGAGGCCCTCGCGGGCGGCGCGTACGCCGATCTGCCGGTGCTGTCGCAGGCGTCGTGCTTCTCGCGGACCGCGCGGATCCCGGCGGGCGAGATCACCATCAAGGACGCGGCGGGGCTGTACCCGTTCGAGAACACCCTGGAGGCCCGCCTGCTGACGGGTGCCCAGCTGAAGGACTACCTGGAGTACTCGGCGAGGTACTACGTCCAGACGGCGGCGGGTGCTCCGGTCGACACCTCGAAGCTGACGAACGCGGGCGACATCCCGGACTACAACTACGACGCCGTGTCGGGTCTGACGTACGACATCGACATCGCGAAGCCGGTCGGCCAGCGGATCGTGAACCTGTCGTTCGAGGGCAAGCCGCTGGACCCGGCGGCGCGGTTCGTGTTCGCGGTGAACAACTACCGGGCGAGCGGCGGCGGTGCGTTCCCGCACGTGGCCGGCGCCCAGCAGCTGTGGGCGAACTCGGAGGAGATCCGTAACACCATCATCCAGTGGGTGCAGGCCAAGGGGTCGATCGACCCGGCGGTGTTCGCCTCGGTGGACTGGAAGCTGACGCGGAACGGCGTTCCGGTGTTCTGATTTTCGGTGGGGTGAGGGGCTTCGGGGGGTGTAGGGGCCCTCAGGGATCCAGGGGCTTGGGGGCTCCTGGGGATCCTGGGGCTCCCGGGCCCTCACCCGTCACACGTTTTCCGCGAGAGGCGTCAGCTTCCGGCTCTGGGCCGGCAGGCTCGGCGCCTCTCGTGCGTCCAGGCCGAAGGTGGTGAAGGCGGTGCGGCGGGGCAGCGGGTAGGGCTCCTTGCCGGTGACGGAGTTGAGGATGGCGGCGCTGCGCCAGGCGGCGAGGCCGAGGTCGGGGGTGCCGACGCCGTGGGTGTGGCGTTCGGCGTTCTGTACGTAGACGGCGCCCGAGCCGGCGGCGGTGCCGGTGTCGGTGTCGGAGCCGATGCCGTCGAGGACCAGCCGGTAGCCGGCGTCGACGCGGGGCCTCCCGGCGGAGTCGCGGCGCAGGTGGGGTTCGAGGCCGGCGAGCAGGTGGTCGAGGGGGCGTTCGCGGTAGCCGGTGGCGAGGACGACGGCTTCGGTGGTGAGGCGGGAGCGGGTGCCCTGCCGGACGTGTTCCAGGTGGAGTTCGAGGTGGGTGCCGGCGACGCGGCCGGCGGTGCGGACCTGGACGCCGGGGGTGAGGACGGCGTCGGGCCAGCCGCCGTGGAGGGTGCGGCGGTAGAGCTCGTCGTGTACGGCGGCGAGGGTCTCGGCGTCGATGCCCTTGTGCAACTGCCATTGCAGGGGCAGGAGTTCGGCGCGGGCCTGTTCGGGCAGGGCGTGGAAGTACTGGGTGTAGTCGGGGGTGAAGTGTTCCAGGCCGAGCTTGGAGTACTCCATGGGTGCGAATGCCTCGGTGCGGGCGAGCCAGTGGAGGCGTTCGGCGCCGGCGGGGCGGGCGCGGAGCAGGTCGAGGAAGATCTCGGCGCCGGACTGGCCGGAGCCGATGACGGTGACGTGTCCGGCGGCGAGCAGGGTGTCGCGGTGGGCGAGGTAGTCGGCGGAGTGGATGACGGGGACGTCGGGCGCGTCGGCGAGGGGGCGCAGGGGTTCGGGGACGTGGGGGGCGGTGCCGACGCCGAGGACGACGTTGCGGGTGTGGGCGCGGCCGAGGGCAGTGGCTTCGCCATCGGTGTCGAGCTGGGTGAAGTCGACTTCGAAGAGGCGGCGTTCGGGGTTCCAGCGGACGGTGTCGACCTGGTGGCCGAAGTGCAGTCCGGGGAGGTGTTCGCTGACCCAGCGGCAGTAGGCGTCGTATTCGGCGCGGTGGATGTGGAACTTCTCCGCGAAGTAGAAGGGGAAGAGGCGGTCGCGGGCGCGGAGGTAGTTGAGGAAGGTCCAGGGGCTGGCGGGGTCGGCGAGGGTGACGAGGTCGGCGAGGAAGGGGACTTGGAGGGTGGCGCCGTCGATGAGCTGGCCGGGGTGCCAGTGGAAGGCGGGCCGTTGGTCGTAGAAGGCGGTGGCGAGGGGGCCGGGGGTGCCGTGGGCGAGGGCGGCGAGGGAGAGGTTGAACGGGCCGATGCCGACGCCGACGAGGTCGTAGGGGCGGTCGGGTCCGTAGTCGGGTCCGTGGCCTTGGGCGTGGTCCGGGCCGTATCCCTCGCCGGGGGTGTGGGGGTGGCGGGTGGTGCGGGGGGTGCGGGGGGTGTTGCTGGTGGGGCTGGTCGCGCGGGTGGTGCCGGTGGTGCTGGTCGTGCCGCCGGTGGTGCCGGTCATCGGGGGGTGCTGCCTTCCACGAGGGTGATGAGCTGGACGAGGTCGTCGAGGGTGGTGTGGGGGTTGAGGAGTGTCGCCTTGAGCCAGAGCCGCCCGTCGGCGGTGGCCCGGCCGAGCACCGCGCGGCCCTCGGCGAGGAGGGTGCGGCGGATCGACGCGACGGTGGGGTCGTCGGCGTCGTAAGGCCGGAACAGGACCGTGGTGAGTGTCGGTCGGGCGTGCAGCTCCAGGCGGGGCGACTTCTCGACCTGGTCGGCGAGGTCCTGGGCGAGCGTCATGCAGGCGTCGACGAGCGCGCCGAGGCCGCTGCGGCCGAGGGCGCGCAGGGTGACGGCGGTCTTGAGGACGTCGGGCCGGCGGGTGGTGCGCAGCGAGCGGCCGAGGAGGTCGGGGAGTCCGGCGTCGGTGTCGTCGTCGGCGTTCAGGTAGTCGGCGGTGTGGCCGAGGACGGCGAGGTCGGTGCTGTCGCGGACGGCGAGCAGTCCGGCGGCGGCGGGCTGCCAGCCGAGTTTGTGCAGGTCGAGGGTGACCGTGCGGGCGCGGTCGAGGCCGGCGAGGAGGGTGCGGTGGGTGGCGCTGAAGAGGAGGGGGCCCGCGTAGGCGGCGTCGATGTGGAGGTCGGCGGGCGTGGCGCCGGGGGTGGGGGTGTTGTGGGTGGTGCGGGCGGTGCGGGTGTGGTGGGCGGCGCAGCGGTCGGCGATCGCGGGGAGCGGGTCGACGAGACCGGCGTCGGTCGTTCCGGCGGTGGCGGCGACGAGAACGGGCTGGCCGGCGAGGTCGTCGAGCGCGTGGTCGAGGACCGCCGGGTCGACGGTGCCGCGGGGCGTGGGGAGCACGACCGGCGCGGGCAGGCCGAGCAGCCAGGTGGCGCGGAGGAAGGAGTGGTGGGCGTTGGCGCCGACGACGGTACGGAGGGGCCGGCCGGGGTGGCGCTCGCGGGCCAGGAGGAGCGCGAGCTGGTTGGACTCCGTGCCGCCCGTGGTGACGAGGGCGTCGGGGCGGGGGGCGTCGGGGTACGCCTCGGCGGCGAGGGCGTGGGTGACGAGGGCTTCGAGGGTGGAGGCGGCGGGGGCCTGGTCCCAGGAGTCCAGGGAGGGGTTGAGCGCGGAGGCGGCGAGGTCGGCGACCGCGGCGAGCGCGAGCGGCGGGGTGTGCAGGTGGGCTGCGCACAGGGGGTGGGCGGGGTCGGCGGCGCCGGCGGCGAGCGTGTGGACGAGGGTGCGGAGGGCTTCTTCGGCGCCGGTGCCGTGTTCGGGGAGGGCGGGGCCGAGTGTCGCGGTGACATGGCGGGTGACGGCGGTGGGGCCGCCGGCGGGGAGGGGGCCGCCGCGGGTGGTGGCGCCTTCGTGGAGGGCGTCGAGGAGAGGGGGGAGGAGCTCGCGGAGGGCGTCTGCGCCGGAGGCGCCACCGGCGAGGGATACGGCACACATGGACGACAGGGTGCCGGGGTTTTGGGTGGTGTGTCCGGGGACGGGGGAAGTGTGACCCGAACGAGGTACGTGGGGGGGGCGCTGCGCGGGTGGGCGTGGCGTGGTGGTGGCGGGGCGTGGGGGCGTGTTCGGGGTTGCGGGGTGGTGCGCTGGGGGTTCGTGGTGGGTGCGCGTGGGCCGGTCCGGGGGTCGCGTTCTGCACTGCATGATTTACGGCGCGGGACCCTGAGTTGTGCGTGAAGCGTTGCCGCTTCCGCGCCACAAATCACGCTTTACGTTTCGAACACGACCCCCTTCCCGGCCCCCGCTCCCGTCGCTGTCTCCGCGCACCACCCCGCACCCCTCCCGCTTGAAGGGATGGGGAGTGGGGCGGGTGCGGCCACTGGGTGGGGTGGGGATGAGGGGTGGGAGGGAAAGGGGGATGGCGATTCGGCCCCTGCGGGGGCGAATCACCATCCCCCCTCATCAGCCTCGGGCTCGCAGCGCGCGGCGGAGGTCGTCCAGTTGGTCGACCAGCTTGCGGCGGAGGGCCGGGGTCATCGCGTCCTTGGCGAGGTGGTGTTCGCCGAGGGCCAGGGTGTCGGCGTCGACCGCGTGGGTGGGGAAGGCGTGGCGGCCGGCGGCCTCGGCGATGGCGGGGCCGCGGCGGTCGGCGAGGGCGATGGCGGCCGGGAAGTAGCGGGTCGTGTACTCCCGTACGAGAGCGGCCTGTTCGGGCTGCCAGAAGCCGCGGGCGGTGGCGTTGAACAGGTAGTTGGAGAGGTCGTCGGTCTCGAACATGGCGGTCCAGGCCGCCGCCTTGGCCTCGGGGGTGGGCAGGGAGGCGCGGCAGCGGGCGGCGCCTTCCTGGCCGGTGGCGCTGGGGTCGCGGTCGAGTTCGGCGGCGATGGCGGTCTCGTCGGTGGCGCCGAGGACGGCGAGGCGGGCGAGGATGCGCCAGCGCAGTTCGGGGTCGAGTTCGGGGCCGCCGTGGACGGTGCCCTCGTCGAGCCAGGAGGCGATCTTGTCGGGGGTGGTGGCGCTGTCGATGAGGGTGCGGACCGCGGCGAGGCGCAGGTCGGGTGCGTCGCCGTCCTCGGTGCGGCGCAGCAGGTCGCGGCTGATCGCGGTGAGGGTGGCGAGCGCGGCGGGGCGGTCGGCCTCGGTGACGTAGTGGTCGGCGAGTTGGGTGCGGGCGAACGCCAGGACGCCCTGGACGACGGCGAGTTCGATTTCCTCGGCGAGGTGGGCGGCGGCCGTCTCCAGGTAGGCGGTCGCGGCGAGTTCGCCGTCGCGGACCATGTCGCGCAGCGCGTTCCAGACGACGGCGCGGGTGAGGGCGTCGGGGATGCGGGAGAGGGAGCGGAGCGCGGTCTCCTGGGAGACGGCGTCGAACCGCATCTTGGTGTAGGTGAGGTCGCCGTCGTTGAGGACGACGAGCGCGGGGCGCGGGCCGTCCAGTTCGAGCGGGGCGGTCTGCGGGACGTCGGCCCAGGGGCGGTCGCGCAGGACGAGGTCGCCGGCGGTGTCGCGGTCGTAGATGCCGACGGCGATGCGGTGCGGGCGGCTGCCGTCGCGGTCGACGGTGAGGCGCCAGGTGCGGGCCTCGCCTTCGAGGCGGGGGGTGAGGGTGTCGACGCCGGTGGTGCGCAGCCAGGTGTCGGCCCAGGCGTGGACGTCGCGGTCGGTGGCGGCGGCGAGGTTGTCGATGAAGTCGGCGAGGGTGGCGTTGGCGAACTTGTGCCGCTTGAAGTGGATGTTGATGCCGGCGAGGAAGTCCTTCTCCCCCATCCAGGCGACGAGTTGGCGCAGTGCGGAGGCGCCCTTGGCGTAGGAGATGCCGTCGAAGTTGAGGAGGGCGGAGGCGGTGTCGGGGACGGCGTCCGGGTCGGGGGCGACGGGGTGGGTGGAGGGCCGCTGGTCGGCTTCGTAGCCCCAGGCCTTGCGGTCGATGCCGAAGTCGAGCCAGGTGTCGGCGAAGAGGTCGGAGCAGGCTTCGTTGATGGTCTGGTAGCCCATGTACTCGGCGAAGGACTCGTTCAGCCAGATGTCGTCCCACCAGCGCAGGGTGACGAGGTCGCCGAACCACATGTGGGCCATCTCGTGGGCGATGACCATGGCGCGGGTCATGCGTTCGGTCTCGGTGACGGCGGAGCGGAAGACGAACTCGTCGCGGAAGGTGACGAGTCCGGGGTTCTCCATGGCGCCGGGGTTGAACTCGGGGACGAAGGCCTGGTCGTAGGAGTCGAAGGGGTACGGCTCGTCGAACTTCTCGTGGAAGCGGTCGAAGCAGGCGCGGGTGACGGCGAGGATCTCGTCGGCGTCGGCGTCGAGGTGGGGGGCGAGGGAGCGGCGGCAGTGGATGCCGAAGGGCAGCCCGGCGTGTTCGGTACGGATGGAGTGCCAGGGACCGGCGGCGACGCAGACGAAGTACGTGGACAGCAGGGGGGTGGGGGCGGCCTGCCAGCGGCCGTCGGGCCGCTGTTCGGTGCGGCCGTTGGACAGGAAGGTCCAGCCGTCGGGGAGGGTGGCGGAGAACGCGAAGACGGCCTTGAGGTCGGGCTGGTCGAAGGCCGCGAAGACGCGCTGGACGTCTTCCATGAAGAGCTGGGTGTACGTGTACGACTCGCCGTCGGTGGGGTCGGTGAAGCGGTGCATGCCCTCGCCGGTGTGCGAGTAGCGCATGGTGGTGGCGATGTCGAGGGTGTGCTCGCCCTCGGTGAGGGTGAGGGGCAGACGGTTGCCGTCGAGGGTGGCGGGGTCGAGCGGCGTGCCGTCGAGGGCGGCGGAGTGGAGCGTCTCGGGCTTGAGCTCGACGAAGGTGTCCCCGGCGGTGCGGGCGGTGAACCGGATGGTGGTGGTGGACCCGAAGGTCTCGTCGCCGGTGGTGAGGTCGAGGTCCACGGTGTAGTGCTGGACGTCGAGGAGTTGGGCTCGGGTCTGCGCTTCGTCGCGCGTCAGTACGGACATGCGCTCATGCTGCCTGATGGTCTTCTTCAGGGGGAGGGGGGTTCACCGACAGCTCAGGCGGGCGTGCACAAGGGACTTCGGACAAGAGCCCGAACCGGGACCGGGTCCGCGTCCCGGTTCGGGTCCCGACCGGGATCCGCTGGACAGTCCTCAGGCGAGGCCGGCGCCGTCGAGGTGGGCGAAGGCGGCGGTGATACGGGGGCGGTCGTAGCCGGCGGGGCCGCGGGCGCCGCTGGAGAGCAGGGCGTGCAGCAGCAGGCGGGCCTTGGCGGGGGCGAGCGGGCCGGCGGGGATGAGGCCGCGGTGCAGCAGGTCGGTTTCGGAGCCGGGGCCGCGGTAGGTGTGCGAGAGCGTCGTACCCGCGCCCGTACGGGAGGCGAGGACGACGGGCATCCGGGCGGCCAGTTCGGCGAGGGGTGCGACGAGCGGGGCGGGCACGTGGCCGGCGCCGAAGGCGGCGACGACCAGGCCGTCGTAGCGCTCGGGGTGTTCGGCGACGGCGTCGAGGAGTTCGCCGGTGTCGCCGAGGGCGAGGGTGAGCAGGGCGACGCGGAGGGTGGGGTCGAAGCGCAGGGCGCAGACCCGGGTGGGGACGGTGGGGCGGAGCAGGACGCGGGGGACGCCTTCGACGACGGTACCGAGGGGGCCAGCGCCGGGTGAGGTGAAGGTGGCGACGGAGGTGGTGTGGGCCTTGTGGGCGTGGCGGGCGGCGTGGATCTCGTCGGCGAGGACGACGAGGACGCCGAGGCCCTGGCAGCCGGGGTCGGCGGCGACGGCGAGGGCGGCGGCGAGGTTGGCGGGGCCGTCGGCGCCGGGCAGGTCGGGGCGGCGCATGGCGCCGGTGACGGCGATGGGCCGCTCGGTGGTGCACAGCAGGTCGAGGAGGAAGGCGGTCTCCTCCAGCGTGTCGGTGCCCTGGACGACGACCACCCCCGATCCGCCGGCGACGGCCTCGCGGACCTCGTCGGCGAGGGCCGTCAGGTCCTCGAAGGTGAGGGAGGAGCTGGGGACGCGGCGGAAGTCGCGGAGTTCGACCCGGACGCCGTCGGGGGTGATGCCGGGCGTGTCGAGGACTTCCCGGCCGCTGAGGCGGGTGTCGGCGCCGCCCCCGTGTGCGGAGATGGTGCCGCCGAGGGTGAGGACGGTGACGCGGCGCGCCGGTTCGGCGGCCCTGGCTGTCGTGGTGCCGGCGTCGGTGCCGGCGTCGGGGTCGGTGTCGGTGCCGGTCTCGGTGTGCTGGGGTGTGTCGTGGTCGGCCATGTGGGTGCCCTGTCCCGTTCCCGTCGCCCGTGCCTGCGCCTGTGCCCGCGTGCCCGCGCACGTTCCGGTGCGAGTCCGGGTACGTGTACGTGTACGTGTACGTGTACGCGCGCGGGCCTACGGTACGTCGGGGCGTGGCCCGGCGGCGCGGTTCAGCGCGTTTCGTCGGCGATCGTCTCGTGGTGGCGGATGACCTCGGCGATGATGAAGTTCAGCAGCTTCTCCGCGAACGCCGGGTCGAGCCGCGCGCTCTCGGCGAGTTCCCGCAGCCGGGCGATCTGACGGGCCTCGCGGGAGGGGTCGGCGGGCGGCAGGTTGTGTTCGGCCTTGAGGACGCCGACCTGCTGGGTGCACTTGAACCGTTCGGCGAGCATGTGGACGACGGCCGCGTCGATGTTGTCGATGCTGGCGCGCAGCCGGTTCAGCTCGGCCTGGACGGCCGGGTCGACGCCGCGCGTACCGCCGCTGTCTCCACTGTCTCCGCTGTTCTCGCCGCCGGTCTCGCCGCCGGTCTCACGGTGGCTGTTCGTCGTCTCGTCGGGGGTGTCGCTCATGAGCGGGGAGCCTAGCCGGAACCAGGGGAAACGGCCGGTTTGTGTTCGGGATCCGGGACGGGGACGGCGGTGTTCCAGCCGCCCGGGAGGGTGACGCGCTGCTGGGCGCGGAAGCGGACGGGCGCGGTGCCGACGCGGCGGGTGAAGAGCCGGGAGAAGTAGGCGGGGTCGTCGTAACCGACCCGGCGGGCCACGGCGGAGACGGACAGTTCGGTGCCGGCGAGGAGTTCCTTGGCGCGGCCGAGGCGGATGGTGAGCAGGTAGTCCTTGGGGCTGCGGCCGGCCGTGCGCTGGACGGCGGTGCGCAGTTCGGCGGTGGACATGCCGTGCCGGGCGGCGTGTTCGGCGACGGTCAGCGGGGTGCACGCGTCGCGGGCGAGGGCGGCGAGGACGGGGGCGCCGTCGGCGGTGGTGTCGGCGCGGGCGTGGCGCAGGGTGACGAGGAGTTCGTGGACGGCGGCGGCGGTCTCGACTTCGAGGAGGGGGTTGCCGGGGCGGGCGGCGCGGGCGATACGGCCGATGACGGCGCGGGCGGGGGCGGCGTCGGCGAGGGGGACGACGGGCCGGTCGGGTTCGATGTAGCCGAGTTCGGTGTAGGTGGCGGTGGCCGGTCCGCAGAAGTCGACGAAGGACTCGTCCCAGCCGGTGTCCGGGTCGGCGGAGTAGTGGTGGGGTACGCCGGGGGTGAGCCAGAGCAGGGCGGGGGCGGTGACGGGGGCACGGTGGCCGTCGGGGCCGAGGAACCAGCCGCTGCCGGCGGCCACGACGACGGCGACATGGTGGTCGAGGGTGCGCGGGCCGACGGTGGGCAGGGGTCCGTGCTGGAGTCCGACGCCGAGGCAGACGAGGCCGAGTCGGTGGTGGACGGGGCTGGGTGTGAAGAAGCGCATCCAGGTCTCGTACATCGCGTGGCTGCTTTCCTGGCCTCGTTGGTGCGGTGGTGCGGTGGTGCGGTGACCCATGGGGCCGTGGTCGCCAGTGTGACTGCTGAGGGTGTCAGGGCTGATGGGGCTGATGGGGCTGGTGTGACCGCTGGGGCTGTCGTACGTCCCCGGCACGGGCGGGGCCCGCTCCCGGCGCGTACAGAAAGGTCCAAACCGCCCTGATTTTTGTCCATGGACCGGTCCGCCGTCCACGCGCGAGGGTGGGTCCATGAGCGACTTCGTGGTGGGTGACGAGGATTTCCTGCTCGACGGGCGGCCGGTGCGGCTGCTGTCGGGGGCGCTGCACTACTTCCGGGTGCACGAGGAGCAGTGGGAGCACCGGATCGGGATGCTCCGCGCGATGGGCCTGAACTGCGTCGAGACGTACGTGCCGTGGAATCTGTACGAGCCGGAGCCGGGCCGCTACGGGGACGTCGAGGCGCTCGGCCGGTTCCTGGACGCGGTGGCGGCGGCCGGGATGCGGGCGATCGTGCGCCCGGGTCCGTACATCTGTGCCGAGTGGGAGAACGGCGGGCTGCCGCACTGGCTGACGGGCCCTCTGGGCCTGCGGGTGCGCACCCGGGACGCCGCGTATCTGGAGCATGTGGAGCGCTGGTTCCGGCGGCTGCTGCCGCAGGTGGTGGAGCGGCAGATCGGGCGCGGCGGCCCGGTGCTCATGGTGCAGGTGGAGAACGAGTACGGCAGTTACGGCACCGACACGGCGTATCTGGAGTGGCTGCGGGATCTGCTGGTGGCGTGTGGCGTGGAGGTGCCGCTGTTCACGTCGGACGGCCCCGAGGACCACATGCTGACGGGTGGTTCGGTGCCGGGGCTGCTGGCGACGGCGAACTTCGGCTCGGGCGCGCGGAAGGCGTTCGAGACGCTGCGGCGGCACCGTCCGGACGGTCCGCTGATGTGCATGGAGTTCTGGTGCGGCTGGTTCGACCACTGGGGCCGGGAGCATGTGGGCCGGGCGGCGGCGGACGCGGCGGACACGCTGCGGGAGATCCTGGAGTGCGGCGCGTCGGTCAACATCTACATGGCGCACGGCGGGACGAGTTTCGGCGGCTGGGCGGGGGCGAACCGGGACGGGGAGCTGCACCGGGGCGAGCTGCGGCCGACGGTGACCTCGTACGACTACGACGCGCCGGTCGACGAGGCGGGGCTGCCGACGGAGAAGTTCCGGCTGTTCCGTGAGGTGCTGGAGAAGTACGCGGAGGGGCCGCTGCCCGAGGTGCCGGGGCCGCCGGCGCGGATCGGCACGCCGGCGGCGGGCACGGTGGACGGCTGGGCCTCGCCGGCGCGGGTGCTGGAGGTCCTCGGCGACGAGGAGCGGCACACGGCGGTGCCGCCGTCCTTCGAGGAGCTGGGGGTGGACCGGGGTGTGGTCCGCTACCGGCTGGACGTGCCGGGGCCGAGGCAGCCGTATCCGCTGGGGGTGGCGGGGCTCGCGGATCTGGCGACGGTGTACGTGGACGGGGCCCTGGCCGGGGTGCTGGACACGGCGGACGCGGTGCTGCCGGAGCCGGTGGCGGGGCCCGCCGCGGTGGAGCTGTGGGTGGAGTCGCTGGGCCGGGTCAACTACGGGCCTCGGCTGACGGAGCCGAAGGGCGTCACGGGCGGGGTGCTGCACGAGCGGCAGTATCTGCACGGGGTGCGGTCCCAGGCGCTGCGGCTGGACGCGTTCGCGCCGGAGGCGGTGGCGCGGGTGCCGTTCACGGCGGTACCGGCGGCGCCGGGTCCCGGCCTGTTCCGTGCGGTGGTGGGGGTGCCCTCCCCCGGTGACGCGGCGCTGCGGCTGCCGGGGTGGACCCGCGGCTTCGTGTGGGTGAACGGGTTCTGCCTGGGCCGCTACTGGAACGCGGGTCCGCAGGACTCCCTCTTCGTCCCGGGTCCGGTGCTGCGGGCCGGTGCGAACGAGGTGTGGGTGCTGGAGCTGGCGGGTCCGGCGGGCGGCGGGGTCGAGCTGGTGGAGTGGGCAGGGGGTGGGGGCGAGCCGGTGGAGCGGATGGAGCCGTAAGCGGTACGGGGCCGCGCCTCTGACACGGCGGCGCCCCTCGTACGGCGGTGCCCGGGGCCGGTCGTGTGGGCCCCCGCCGAGAACGGAAGGATCTGGATCTTCACCCACTCCCGTCTCTGCATCTCCAGCAGACGGGCGAGTTGGCCCCGCATCACCT
>NZ_JBEYZX010000040.1:0-63710 GCF_040646255.1 Streptomyces sp. NPDC046203
GTCATAGCCCTGCGGGCCACCCGTCACAGAGACAGTGAGCCCATCGCGAGAGGAGGGAAGGGACGGTGTGCCGTCCCACGGGCCTCCTCTCTTCTTCCGCCTTCTTCGAAAGGTTCGTGAACCCATGGCCGTGAACGTCCGCATCCCCACCATCCTCCGCACCTACACCGGCGGGCAGTCCGAGGTCCCGGCGGAGGGCACGACCCTCGCCGAGGTCATCGCGGACCTGGAGAAGAACCACACCGGCATCGCCGCCCGCGTCCTCGACGACCAGGGCAAGCTGCGCCGCTTCGTGAACGTGTACGTGAACGACGACGACGTCCGCTTCGAGCAGGGCCTGGAGACGGTGACGCCGGACGGCGCCGGCGTCTCGATCATCCCGGCGGTCGCCGGCGGCTGCTGAGCCGAGTTCTCGTCGGGCGGGCGGTCCGGCGGGCGGTCCGGTAGGCCGTCCCCGCCGCACCGTCCGCCGCACCGTCCGCTGGGCTGCCGTTCGGGCTGCCGTTCGGGCGGTCCGGCGGGTGATTCGCCGAATGGCTCGTATGCCCCTTCGGCCCCTTCCGCCTCACCTCGCGCAATACGGAATTACCCCTTCCGCAAGAAGAAGCGGAAGGGGTAATTCTGCATGGTTGAGCGCGATAGAGTTGGGGAAGCCCCCTCCGCCGCCCATGCCAGACGCATATGAGAATGCGGCGACTCGCGACAAGATACGGTCAATAAGGCCAGGGCTTCTGCCCCTTGTGCACGGTTTTGACGGGCCCGACTTGCCCGGTAATTCGGCGTATTCGCCACGATTCCCCATTCCGGTACGCCCAGAATTCTCGTCGGACTGACCTGTTGCAGAGGGCAGTTGGGCAGATACATTCAGCGGCGGTCGACGCGTTCCGGCGCAGGGTCTGACCCGGGTCCGCGAAGTGCGGCCCCGCGCAAGGGCCAGTAATAGGGGAGTTAGGCATGGCTCAGGGCACCGTCAAGTGGTTCAACGCGGAGAAGGGCTACGGCTTCATCGCGGTCGACGGCGGAGCGGATGTTTTCGTCCACTACAGCGCGATCCAGATGGATGGCTACCGCTCCCTCGAAGAGGGTCAGCGGGTCGAGTTCGAGATCTCGCAGGGCCAGAAGGGTCCGCAGGCGGACATGGTCAAGCTCG
Source organism: Streptomyces sp. NPDC046203 (assembly GCF_040646255.1). Taxonomy (NCBI): domain Bacteria; kingdom Bacillati; phylum Actinomycetota; class Actinomycetes; order Kitasatosporales; family Streptomycetaceae; genus Streptomyces; species Streptomyces sp. NPDC046203. The sequence goes on from NZ_JBEYZX010000040.1 coordinate 1,151, forward strand.
CCGTCTGAGCGCGGCGCGATCGGCCACCGACGCATTTCCGTCGAGGGGCCCGCATCCCGGATCCGGGACGCGGGCCCCTCGCGCGTGTACGGGCGGGCGCGGATGCGTGGATGCGCGGGTGCGCGGGTGCGCGAGCGGAGGCGTAGGGGTGCGCGGGCGGCGTGTGTTCTGCGCGGGTACGCGGGCGCGGGCGCGCGTACGGGCGCGTGCGCCGCGCCCGGGGGCGTACGGGTGGGTGACGTACTCGGTGAGCAGGTCGCAGAAGGCCCGAGCGGGTCCCGGCCGGGGGCCGAGCGGGGGCCGAGCGGGGGTCGAGCAGGGCCCGGCTGAGGGTCCGCCAGAGGTTCGCCGGGGGTCTGCCGGCGGTCTGCCGGGGGTCCGCCCGGGGTATTCCTGGGGCCGTCGGAGGTGACCGCGAAGCTCCCGATCGTCGAGAGTCGCTTGCACTCGCATGGGTCGAGTGCTAATCATTGGCGTTAGCACTCTGAAGGTGAGAGTGCTACGAGGATCGGGCAGACGAGGCCGCCGAACCGCGTGGGGCAAGGAACCACGGGGCATGCGCCGGCCGTCCGTCGCGGGCGTCGGCGCGGTCCTGGAGCGTTATCCACCCCATGTCCGGGAGGACCACTTCACATGGCCAAGATCATCGCGTTCGACGAGGAGGCCCGGCGCGGTCTCGAGCGCGGCATGAACCAGCTCGCTGACGCCGTCAAGGTCACCCTCGGCCCGAAGGGCCGCAACGTCGTCCTCGAGAAGAAGTGGGGCGCCCCCACGATCACCAACGATGGTGTCTCCATCGCCAAGGAGATCGAGCTCGAGGACCCGTACGAGAAGATCGGCGCCGAGCTGGTCAAGGAAGTCGCCAAGAAGACGGACGACGTCGCCGGCGACGGTACGACCACCGCCACCGTTCTCGCCCAGGCTCTGGTCCGCGAGGGCCTGCGCAACGTGGCCGCGGGTGCCAACCCGATGGCCCTGAAGCGCGGCATCGAGAAGGCCGTCGAGGCCGTCTCCGGTGCGCTGCTCGACCAGGCGAAGGAGGTCGAGACGAAGGAGCAGATCGCCTCCACCGCCTCCATCTCCGCCGCCGACACCCAGATCGGCGAGCTCATCGCCGAGGCCATGGACAAGGTCGGCAAGGAAGGCGTCATCACCGTCGAGGAGTCCCAGACCTTCGGTCTGGAGCTGGAGCTCACCGAGGGTATGCGCTTCGACAAGGGCTACATCTCGGCGTACTTCGCGACCGACATGGAGCGCATGGAGGCCGCGCTCGAGGACCCGTACATCCTCATCGTCAACTCCAAGATCTCCTCGGTGAAGGACCTGCTCCCGCTCCTGGAGAAGGTCATGCAGTCGGGCAAGCCGCTGCTGATCATCGCCGAGGACGTCGAGGGCGAGGCCCTGTCGACCCTGGTCGTCAACAAGATCCGCGGCACCTTCAAGTCCGTCGCCGTCAAGGCCCCGGGCTTCGGCGACCGCCGCAAGGCGATGCTGAACGACATCGCCATCCTCACCGGCGGCACGGTCATCTCCGAGGAGGTCGGCCTCAAGCTGGAGAACGCCGGCCTGGACCTGCTGGGCCGCGCCCGCAAGGTCGTCATCACCAAGGACGAGACCACCATCGTCGACGGTGCCGGTGACAGCGAGCAGGTCGCGGGTCGCGTCAACCAGATCCGCGCCGAGATCGAGAACAGCGACTCGGACTACGACCGCGAGAAGCTCCAGGAGCGCCTGGCGAAGCTCGCCGGTGGCGTCGCCGTCATCAAGGCCGGTGCCGCGACCGAGGTCGAGCTCAAGGAGCGCAAGCACCGCATCGAGGACGCCGTTCGCAACGCGAAGGCGGCCGTCGAGGAGGGCATCGTCGCCGGTGGTGGCGTGGCGCTGCTGCAGGCCGGTTCGGTCTTCGAGAAGCTGGAGCTGGACGGCGACGAGGCCACCGGTGCCGAGATCGTCCGCAAGGCCCTGGCCGCCCCGCTGACCCAGATCTCCGTGAACGCCGGCCTCGAGGGTGGCGTCGTGGTGGAGAAGGTCCGCAACCTGCCCGTCGGTCACGGCCTGAACGCCGCGTCCGGTGAGTACGTCGACATGATCGCCGAGGGCATCATCGACCCGGCCAAGGTGACCCGTTCCGCTCTGCAGAACGCGGCCTCCATCGCGGCCCTGTTCCTCACCACCGAGGCCGTCATCGCCGACAAGCCGGAGAAGGCGTCCGCGCCGGCCGGCGGCGGCATGCCGGGCGGTGACATGGACTTCTGATCCTGACGGATCGGTGGTTCATCGCTGAACGCGACCGAGGGCGGCACCCCCAGTGGGGGTGCCGCCCTCGGGCTTTTCACGGGTTCCGGCTCGGCGGGTGTGCGTGTGGTGCGGTGCGGTGCGGTACGTCAGCGACCCGCGTCCAACCCTCGTCCGTGCCGTGCGTCGACGCCAGCGTCGTACGTCCATGCGCCGTACGACGCCGGCGCACATCAGCGCCGTATGCCTGCGCCGTACGTCAGCGCCGCACCTCGACGTAGTCCTCGTACGCGTTCGACGAGTTGAAGTGCGAGCCGTCACCGCTGTGCCGCATGGTGTACCAGCCGGACACCGTCGCCGCCTTCTTGTAGGTCGCGACACCACTGGAGTTGGTCTTGGCGGAGCCGAGCTTGGTCCAGGTCTTCGAGCCCTTGGCCTTGAACCACACGGTCACGGGAGCGTTCCCGTACGTCTTCCACGTGGTGCCGACCTTGTGCTGGAGCTTGCCCGTGACCGTCACGGTCTTGCCCTTGCGGACCGGCTCCGGCGCGGCGTTCACATTGAGGATCCGGGTGGAGTAGCGGGACATGCCCCAGATGGCGGTGGAGCTCTCCAGGAACTGGTCGCTCAGCGGGTGCCGCACCCGGTAGTAGCCGGTCCAGCCCTTGCCGCTGAGGGAGTAGAAGCCCGGGTAGGTCTTCGCGCTGCCGGAGGAGAGGGCGCGCCAGCCGGTGCGGCCGTCGGCCGAGTACTCCAGGACCAGCTTCTGCCCGCCGGTCTGCCACTGGGCGTTCCACGGGTTGTACCAGGAACGGAAGGTGCCGGTCAGGGTGCCCGTGCCGTCCGCCGCGAGCGCGACGGTCTCCAGGGTGATGCGGCCTTCCTGCGGGATCGCCAGCCTGCCGGTGACCTTGGGGAAGCTCAGGTACGGGTCGACCGGGGAGACCACCCAGCTGTCCAGGTTGAGGCCCGGGACGAACGGCAGCTTCGCGGTGAAGCGGCCGTTCGCGTCGGTCGTGACGGTCCGCGTGACGCGGCCGTCCTCCCGCCCGAAGCTGCCGAAGCCCACCCGGACCTGCTGGCCGGCGAGTGACGTGTCGACCTGCGGGGTGCCCTCGGCCGGCTTGGCGGGGGCGTTCGGGTCGTTCAGCGTGCCGGTGACGGTGACCTGCTGGCCGGGCAGGACACGGGTCCGGTCGGCCGTGGCGGTCGCCTTGATGCTGCGCGGGACCAGGTTGTAGATCGACTTCACGAAGTCGAACGAGCCGTGGACCTGCTCGCTGTCCTCGTTGTACGAGACGCGGAAGTCCTCGCCGACCTTGACGTCGGCGTACGGCTCACCGCTGAAGATGCCCAGGTCGTCCGTGGTCACCGTACGCACCGCCTCGCCGCCCGCGCCGAGGCGCAGGACGGAGATGCCGCGTCCGGTGATCGGGACGAGGTCGCCGGAGCCGGGCTGGGCACCGACGAGCGTTCCCGTGGGGCGGGAGGTCCGGTCGTTCCACTTCGGCGTCGACAGACCGAAGTCGAGCTGCGGCGTCAGCGTGAAGTCGAGCGTGCCGGCGTCGGTGCGGGTGACGGTGTTGCCGAGGGAGTCGGTCGCCGTGACGTCGATGGCGTACTTGCCGAGGTCCTGGATCGTGCCGCCGTCTTCGGCGAGCTTGAGCACGGTCGGCACCTGGAAACGGCCCGGGTTGTAGGCGACCGGGGACAGCTGGTCGATCTCGGTGACGACGGTGTCGCCCTTGCGGATCTTCGCCGACACCTTGGTCACGGTGGCCTGCGGCGCGTCCGTCCACGCGTTGACGGTGAAATTACCGCGCTGGAACGTGTCGGTGGTGGCGCGGCCGACGCCGACGGGGGACGGCGTGGCCGGGTCGTCCGCGAGGGCCTGGGCCGTGCCGGCCGCGAGGGCGAGCACGGTCACCGCGGCGATCACGGAGGTCCGGGAGGCCCGGGAGACCCGGGAGGCCCGGAGGGCTCGGGGGGCGCTGGGCGCGCGGAGATCAGATCGCATCGATGTACTTCTCCTTGGACTCGCTGTAGAAGTAACCGGCCTGATCCTGCTTGTACATGCCCCAGGTGCCGTCGCCGTAGTTCGTGGCCTTGAAGCTGAACTTCCCGGACGCGTTGGTGGTCACATTGCGGGTGACCCAGTACCAGTTACGGTCGCCCTTCGGGCGGAAGACCAGGGTGACCTTGGCGCCCGAGAGGGCCTTCCAGGTGCCGTTCGTCTTCTTCTGGACGGTGCCGGTGACCGTCATCTTGCTGTTCTCGCGCGGCCGGTTCGGCGTGATCGAGAAGGCGGAGAAGCGGGTCTCGGTACGGGAGAGCTTGACCGTGCCGGAGTCCTTCGGCGCGTAACGGTCCGTCTCGTAGTGGTGCAGCCGGTACGTGGCGCTGACGTAGCCCCACGTCTTGATGTCGACCTTGCAGTAGGAGTAGCCGTTCCCGTACTGCGCCTTGCCGCTCTTCAGCCAGTTCCAGCTGCGTCCGCCGTCGAAGGAGACCTGGAGCTGGTACGGCTCGTTCGCGCAGTCGCCGCCGTTGAGGTGGGCGGTGGCGTGGACCTCGCCGTACTGGTCCATGGACATCTTGAGAACGCTGTACGTGAGCGGCTGCGGGACCGCGATCTCGCTCTGGTCGTAGGGGATGTCCTCGAAGTAGGGCGAGGGCCGCAGGTAGGTGTAGGTCTGCGTGGCGTACGTGGCGCGGGCGCCGTACTTGAACTTGCCCTCGGCATCGGTCGTCCCGCTGCCCATCTGGCCGGGGACGGCCAGGTCTCCGCGGGGGTAGGTGTTCGCCGTGACGACCGGGGCGTACGCGAACGGCTTCCAGCCGTCCTGGGTGAGCCGCTGCACCGTGCCGCTCATGGTGACGTCGGTGTTCTTGGTGACGCGGAACTTGTTCTGGCCGGCGTTGATCCGGTACGTCAGCTTCTCGATGCCGACGGCGGGCAGCGGGCGTCCGACGTCCGGGTCGGTGTCCGCGGCGGGCTCGACGACGGTGGCCTTGCCGCCGCTGATCTCCGCGTTCGGCGTGTACGGCAGCGAGAAGGTGCCGTCGGCGCCGGTGGTGACGGTGAGGCCGGCCGTGCGCGACCGGTAGTCGAGGTCGTACAGGTTGACGGACACCTGGATCTTGGTGCCCGCGCGAGCCGGCGTACGGGCCCCGGTGGACGGGTCCCAGGTGCTCGCCGTGCCGGAGAGGACGACCTTCCGGTTGTCGTAGCTGGTCGTCTTGCGGTCGAAGGCCAGCGTGTCGACACCGGTGTGCAGCTTGTAGCTGTAGGTGCCGCCGGTCCACTTCTGCGTGGTGCCGGAGGGCATCCGGTACTCGACCACGACCGGGTAGTCGCCGAGCGCGGTTCCCTCGGGCAGCTTCAGAGCTTCCGAGGTCACCCAGCCGGTGATGCGCTCGGTGGCCCAGTCGCCGTATTCGAAGCGGAGGTCGTCGCTGGTGGCGAGGACGTCGGCGTCCGGGGCGGTGGAGGCGAGGACGGAGACCTTCGCCCACAGTGCCTGGGCCGGCAGGTCGACGACCAGCCGTCCGTCGTCGTAGGTGACCGCACGGGTCATGTCGATGGCGTAGGCCGCGGGCGCGGTCGCCAGGGCCGGCAGAGTCAGTCCCGCCGACAGTGCGAAAACGGTGGCCGCACGCACGAGGGCATGCGGCAGCGTGCGCGATGAGCGCGTCAAGGTAACCCCCCACAGGTTATGAATGCGGCGGCGCACGTGCTCAGTGATGCAGACGGGCCGCGTGGTAGCACGATAGCGCTCGCGGATTGAACATGTTCACCGGATTCCCACGGGATCCTCATGTGGCCGGTGATATGTCCTCAATGTGCCGATGGGGTGGGGTGGGACGGCTGGGGCGGGTGTGCTCCGGGGCCGTTCCGGGGGTGCCCGGGGCCTCTCCGGGGGTGTTCCGCAGGTGGGAACACGCGGGGGAGCGGCAAACGCGTGGGCGGGCGGTGCGGCGTCTCTAGTGTGAGGATCATGCAGCTCTCCGCGATCACCCTCGACTGCTCCGACCCGCTGGCGCTCGCCGATTTCTACCACCGGGCCACCGGTCTGCCGCTGCACCCCAGGAACCACGCCGAGTTCGCGGGTGTCGTCCAGCCCGCCGGCGGGCTGCTCCTCGGCTTCCAGCGGGTCGACGGCTATCGCGCCCCGGTCTGGCCCGGCCAGGACGTACCGCAGCAGCTCCATCTGGACTTCGACGTCGACGACCTCGCGTCGGCCGAGACCCGGCTGGTCGCCCTGGGCGCCGTGCGGGCCGCCCACCAGCCGGATCCGGAGCGCTTCCTCGTCCTCACGGACCCGGCGGGGCACCCGTTCTGTCTGTCACCGAGGGTCGCGACGGCGCCATAGCCCGGTCCAGAGGAACGACTCGCCGAAGTGCGGAGAGTCGGCGGGTTGCTCGCGCATGCGACGCAGGGCGATCTCTGTCAGGTCGGGGGTGTGGTGGGCGTCGGGGGCGGCGTCAGGGGCGGTGTCCGTCGGGGAGAACAGGGCGCGCAGATCGGCCGGGGTGTAGGCGAGTCCGCCGTGGAGGCTGCGGTCGCGGTAGAAGGCGGCGTCGGGGAGTTCGGAGCCCATCCCGCCGGGTCCCGCGGCGAAGCAGGTGAGGGCGAAGTGGCCGCCGGGGGCCAGGTGACGGGCGAGAAAGCCCAGGTAGGTGGCGCGCCGGTGGGGTGCGAGATGGTGGAAGCAGCCGGAGTCGTAGATCAGGTCGTACGGGCCGCCGGCACCGATCGCGGGCAGGTCCGGCCGGGCGGATCCGAACGCGTCGCCGTGCAGGAACCGGACCCGGGCGCGGACGTCCGGGCTCGCCTCGTGGGCGCGTTCCCGGGCCCAGGCGAGCGCGTCGGCGGAGAGGTCGACCGCGTCGACCTCGTAGCCGTGCCGGGCGAGGTGGAGAGTGTTGCGGCCGGGGCCGCAGCCGAGATCGAGGGCGCGGCCGGAGGCGGGCAGCGGTCCTTCGCCGAGGTGGTCGGCGAGGTGGTCGGCGAGGTTCTCGTCGGGCTTGTCGGCGAAGAAGGGGACGGGGCGCTGCCGGTCCTTGTAGAAGCCCTGCCATTTGGCGTGGTCGTCGGCGAACAGACCGTCCAGGAGCAGGAGGGTGTCCTCGGTCGTTCGGGTGGTACGGGTGGTGCGATCCAGGTCCGTGTCCATGGCTGAACGCTACGGATGGGGAGGGGATAAGACCAGGTCAGAGGGTGTGTAGCGGGTCCGGAGGAAAGGGCTGGGAGGGGTCTGTGCGGGCGTACGCGTACGGGTGCGGCGGCCACGCCCCGCACCCCGGCGAGCGGGTCGGGGAGAGGGCGCGCAGGCCCGTCCAGGGGCGTTTCCGGGGCGCGTCGGAGACGTCAATTCGCCGGTGGAGCCAGCAGGTTCGGGTCCTGGCCGGAGCGGCGGAGGGACGCGGCGACGAAGCCCTTCTCCTTCAACTCTTCGATGGTCGCCCGCAGATACGCGACCGTCTCCGGCGCCCGTCCGGTCGTCGTGCCGACGGCCTGCCGGATCTCCATGAAGCGTTCCTCGATGAGCCGAACCTCCGGATGCGCCGCCGCGTACGCGCGCATCGGCTGCCGGATCCCGGCTCCTGCCTCCAACTCCCGTTCCACGAAGGTGTCGACGCCCTCGGCGCCCCGGACGAGCGTCGCGTGCCGCAGCGTGCGGGTCAGGAACAGGTCGTACGCGGAACCCTCCTTCACCCCGACGCGCACACCGGGCACGTCCACGTCCGCCGGGGTGCGCGGCGCGGAGTCGCGCGGAACGGCGTACACGCCCTCGATGACGACGTACGGCGTGGTGAACGCCACCTCCGCCTCCCGCGCCGGCTCGACGGCGAGAAAGCACAGATCGGCCCGCCCGTCCGCCATCGCCGCGTAGGACTTGCGCGCCGCGTCGAAGCACAGCAGCTCCACGGGCACTCCGAGCCGTGCCCCGATCTCCCGCGCGAGGTCCACGGTGATCCCGGAGGGTGCCTCGGGGGTGCCCTGGGCGAGGACGGGATTGCCGAGGTTGACGGAGGCCCGCAGGGTGCCGGTGGGGGCGAGGTCGGCGACGATCGCACGGTCCGGACCGGTCGTCGGACCGGTCCTCGGACCGGCCTTCGGACCGGTCGTCGGATTGCTCTTCAGGTCGCTTTTCCGGGCGTTCTCAGGGGAGTTGGGCATGGCGTGAGTCTAGGCAGCGGATCTAGACAGCGGCGGCTCCGGCGGTCAGGGCCGTGTACGCGGCCTCCGCCCGCCGGGCCTCCGGCACCTGCGCGGGCGCGTGGCGGAGGAACGCGTCGGTCGTCCCCGAGAAGGCGATCGTCCCCGCGATGAGCGCGGTGACATGGTCGGCCTCCTCCGCCAGGTCGGCGACGTCGTGCGTGGACAGCAGGACCCGTACCTCGCGGGAGACGAGACTGATGACGAGATCGCGGAAGACCCGGCGCTGGGTCGGGTCCATGCCGGCGGTGGGCTCGTCGAGGAGCAGCACCTCGGCGCCGTGGACGAGGGCGGAGGCGACGCCGACCCGGCGCAACTGCCCGCCCGACAGCGCCTTCGTCTTCCGGCCGGCGTGCTCGCCCATCTGGACCTGCTCCAGCGCCGCCGCGGCGGCGTCCCAGGCGGTGCGCCGGTTCATGCCCTTCAACCAGCCGGTGTAGGCGACCTGTTCGCGCGCCGTGAGGCCGGTCATGGCGGTGACGGACTGCGGCATCCAGGCCACCCGGGTCCGGTACGCGGCCGTGTGGGACGACAGACGGCCGAGCCGCACGGTGCCCCGGGCGGGACGGGTCGCTCCGGCGGCCAGCTTCAACAGGGTCGTCTTCCCTGCCCCGTTGGGGCCGAGGAGGATCGTGAAGCCGTCGGGGACTGTGTAGCTGAGGCCGTCGAGGATGGGGCGCTCGCGGCGCCCGTACGCGTAGGAGACGACGTCGAGTTCGAGGGACACGGAGGACGGGGCCTTTCAGTCGGTGGGCGGCCGGTGGCCGCGCGTGCGGTACAGGACGACCAGGCCGCCGAGGAAGACCGCCACGCACAGCGCGAGCGTGGGCAGATACCCGGCGCGGTGCAGGGTGACGGCCCAGGGCCAGGGGCGGTGGTGGTCCTGGTAGCCGACGAGCGCGGCGGTGAAGACCCAGGCGACGGGGGCGACCGACGCGGCCCGGGGGTACACGGCGCCCGCGAGCAGCATGAGGCCGGTCAGGAAGAGGGTGTTCCGGCCGGCCTCGTACGCCGTGGAAGAGTGCGCGACCGCGCCGACTACCCCCGCCGCCCCGGCCGCCGCGACGGCGGTGAGGAGCACGAGGAGAACGTCGTAGCGCCGAACCGGCCGCATGGCCAAGTCCTCGGCCTCGGGGAGGCGTTGGGCAAGGCTGTGGGTCAGGACGCCGGTCACGAGGAGAGGCGTGAGGTGGACGAGGAAGACGAGGTTGCCCGAGCCGAGCAGTCCCGGCAGGCTCACCGCCTCGTCGTGCGCGAGGGCGGCGAGCAGCGCGAACGCGGCGAGACCGGGCAGGACGACGGACAGCAGCCGCCGCCCCTTGCACCACCAGATCACGAGCCCACCCCCTGGCCGGCGGCCTTCGGTGCCAGCCGGCAGGCCGTGGCCTTCTCCTCCTCGAACCAGGCGGCGCGCTCACGGGCGGTGGGCAGCGTGAGGCCCTGGGCGGCGCGTTCCTTGACCTTGGCGAGGACTTCGGGGCCGTGTGCGAACTGCGCGTACTGTCCCGCGCGTTCGTGGAGATAGCGGTCCTGAAGGTCCAGGCTGTGGGCGGCCCACAGCCTGGCGGCGTCCCGGTGGACCGCCCAGTCGGCGGAAGCCCCTGGGGCGAAGGAGACGGGCATGGAACAGGGGAAGATCACCGCATCGCGCAGGACGGCGTAGCGGACGCCCACGAGATCGCCGTCTTTCCTCGCCGCCTGGGCGGTGAGGGGAAGCCACCAGGTCGTGGCGGTCGACCTGGGCCGGGTGGCCTCGCGTTCGTACAGCAACTCGTCGGTGACGGTGGCGGGCACGACGACCTCGACCCCCGAGGCCTTGAGCCTCTGGAACGAGTCGATGACTTCCTCGCGCACGGCGTCGAGCCGTTCGACCCGGCCACCGGTCTCGGCCATGCAGACGCGGGGCGCCGAGCCGGTGCACCGGGCGGGGGCGTGCCCGGCGCTGACCGGGCCTCCCGCGATCCCCCACCCGGAGGCGGTCCACGCGCTCGCCACCAGGGTGGCGAGGGCCACGGCCGCCGCGACCGACCGCCACAGGGCACGCCGGGGCCCGGTGATCCACCACGCGGCGACGGCCACCGCGACGGCGGCGGCGAAGAGGAACGGAACGAGGACGGTGACGAGAGAGAGCCGCTCCCCGAACGTGACGCTCGTGTCGAGCTGCCCCGAGACATGGCGTGGCCAGACCGGAGGGCTGTAGGTGGACGTCTTGTTGACCAGGTAGAACGCGGCGACCGCCCCGAACGGCGCGGCGATCGCGCGCGGGGCCAGCCGGCCGAGGGCGCAGCCGACGACGGCGTAGGCGCCCACGATGCCCAGACCCATGAACAGCGGGAGAAGGGCGGTGGGCGTGGGGACGAGTCCTGTCTCGACCATTCGCATGAGGACGGGCAGCAGTAGGATCGCCCATCCGGCGCCGAGCGAGGGCGCGAGCGCCCGGCCCGCCACCCGGAACCGGGACCTGCTGGGCGCGAGTTCCCAGACGCGGTCCTGCTTCAGCCGCCCGCCTTCCCATACCGCGAGACCGAGGGTGATCGAGTACGCGAAGGCGTAGAAGTAGCTGAGGGAGACCGCTACTTGTGCGGGCGCCCAGAGGGGACCGTCGACGACCTCTTGGTGTGATGCGTGGATGTGCAGCGGATAGAAGAAGTACAGGAAGACGATGCCGAGCCAGACCGGGGCGGTCCAGAGCGCGGCAGAGGTGCGGAAGAGGGTGCGGAGCGTCAAGGGCGCACCACTCGTGGAACTCGTCGGGATGTGTGCGTGTCGGTCATGCCCCATGGGAAGTCGGGCGGCGGCGGGTTGTCTGTGATGGAGGCCATGCCTCCGGGGCGGGGGCGGAATCATGGCGTGAAGGGGCGGGATGCAATGACGGGAAGTCGTGCAACCGCGCGGGAGCCGGGGATGGGTGGCCGAACGGTTCCCGTAGTCGGGCAGGTTCGAGTGTCAGAGACCGGCCGGTTCGGGGCGGGGCGGCGAGTCCGGATCGGAGGACGGGGCGGAGGTGACAGGAGTGGCAGGAGTGGCCCGTGAACTCTTCTCCGGGTCCGGTTCCGTCGACACGTTGAAGGTGTCGAGCAGGTCCTTGTCGAAGCCGAAGAAGTACGTGGCGATCAGGCCCGTCAGATAGCCCACCAGCAGGCCGCCCGCGTAGATCGCGGCCGTCGTGCCCAGGCCCCCGGTGCCGGCGAGGAGGGGGAAGAGGGCCCAGCCGGAGGGGCCGATGGCGGTCGAACCCACCGTGTGGCCGAGCATGTCGAAGAGTCCGACGAAGCCGCCGCCGAACGCGCCGCCGACGCACGCCGTGACGAACGGGCGGCCGAGGGGCAGCGAGACCCCGTAGATCAGCGGCTCGCCGATGCCGAGGAGCCCGGCCGGGAGCGCGGATCGGATGGTGCGGCGGATCGAGCGGTTGCGCGACAGCCGCAGATGGACGGCGACGGCCGCGCCGACCTGGCCCGCGCCCGCCATCGCCAGGATCGGGAGCAGCACCGTGTAGCCCTGCTGTTCGATGAGCGTGGTGTGGATCGGGATGAGGGCCTGGTGCAGCCCGAGCATCACCAGCGGCAGGAACAGACCGCCGAGGAGGAACCCGGCGCCGAGACCCGCGTGGGAGAGCAGCCAGTCCGCGAACTCCCCGATGAACCGGGCTACTTCACCGGCCACGAACATCAGGCCGTAGAGCGTGGCCAGACCGGCGGCGAGCACGGTGACGGTCGGGGTGACCAGGACGTCCACGGCCTCCGGCACCCGGCGGCGGCACCACTTCTCCACGTACACGGCGAGCACCGCCGCGCCGAGCGCGCCGAGCACCCCGCCCTGCCCGGGGGCGAGCGGCCGGCCGAAGACCTCGACCTTCGCGACCCCCGCGTACACGATGATCGCCGCGACCGCGCCGCCGAGGATGGGGGTGCCGCCGAACTCCTTGGCGGTGTTGTAGCCGACGAAGACCGCGAGCAGGGCCATGAAGCCGTTCGCGAGCGCGGTGAGGGCCGGGGTGAGGCCGGGCAGCCAACCCAGGTTGATCAGAAGGCCGTTGAGCCCGGCGATGATGCCGCAGCCGATGAGGGCGGGGATGAGCGGGACGAAGATGTTCGCGATCCGGCGGAGGAGGAGTTTCACGGGGGTGGCGTTCTTCGCCTTCCGGGCCGCCTGGATCGCCGCGCCCTTGCCGGCGAGGGCGGCGGCGTCGTGACCGGGCTCGTCGGAGGACCTGCCGTTGTCGGCTCCGGAGCCCTCGCCCGGGCCGGTGTCCTCGCCGGTTCCGGTATTCCCGTCGGCCGGAGGTCCGGCCTCGAAGGGCCTTACCGTCGGGGTTCCCGCCGCCGCGCCCCCGGTCCCCGGCCCCGCCCGTTCCACCAGCGTCTCGATCTCCGGCGCCACCCGGGCGACGGTGCCCGGCCCGAGGACGATCTGGTACGTGTCGTCCTCCACCACCCCCAGCACACCCGGCAGCGCCCGCAGCTCCTCGTCCCGTACGCGCGCGCGGTCCCGCAGACCCAGCCGGAGCCGGGTCATGCAGTGGGCCACGGACTCGATGTTCCCGGCGCCGCCGACGAGCGGGAGGATCGCGGCGGCGAGGGCGCGGTACTTGTCGTCTGTGCTCATGGTGCGGTGGTGCCATGCCGCGTGGGGGTGGTACGCGCTCCGGCCCGCCGGTCCACCCGTCCGGCCGATCGACGGTCGATCGACGGGCGGGCCGGGGGTGGGCGGGCCGGGGCGCCGGCGCGGCCGGGGCTACGGGGTCTCGGACGGCTCCAGTGCCGCGCGCAGACGGCCGTCGGTCCGGGCGAGCCGCCGCTCCGCTTCGTCGGCGTCGTCGATTCCCGAGAGGATCATGAGGACGGCGGTCTTCACCTCTCCGTCCGCCGCCTTGAGCGCGATCTCGATCCGCTCGTCCGGCGCACCCGTGGCGAGGGCGACGATGCGGCGCGAGCGGGCCTGGAGCTTGTCGTTGGAGGCGCGGACGTCGACCATCAGGTTCCCGTAGGTCTTGCCGAGCCGGATCATGGTGATCGTCGAGATCATGTTGAGGACGAGCTTCTGCGCTGTCCCTGCCTTCAACCGGGTGGATCCGGAGAGGAGTTCGGGCCCGGTCACGATCTCGATGCCGTGCTCGGCCGCCGCCGCGAGCGCGCTGTCCGCGTTGCACGACAGGCCGATGGTGAGCGCCCCGTGCGCACGGGCGTGTTCGACGGCGCCGACGGCGTACGGGGTGCGGCCCGAGGCGGAGATGCCGACCACGGTGTCGTCGGGGGTCAGCCCGAGCGCGGTCAGGTCCGCGGCGGCGAGTTCCCTGGAGTCCTCGGCCCCCTCGACGGCCTGGACCATGGCGCCGGGGCCGCCCGCGATGAGGCCGACGACCTGGGCCGGGTCTGTGTTGAAGGTGGGCGGGCACTCGCTGGCGTCGAGCACGCCGAGCCGCCCGGCGGTGCCCGCGCCCAGGTAGAGGAGGCGGCCGCCGCGGGCCATGCGCGCGGCGGTGGCGTCGATGGCGGCGGCGATGGCGGGCAACTGCCCGGCCACGGCGGCGGGGACGGTCCGGTCCTCGCCGTTCATGATCCGGGCGATGTCGAGGGTGGGCAGCCGGTCGATGTCGGCGAGCTCGGGCCGGAACGCCTCGGTGGTGAGGGTGGCCAGCTGGGCGCGCAGCTCGGAGTACGTGGGTGTCGTGGACACGGTGCTCTCTCAGCGGTTCGAGCGGGTCGGGGGGTGGACGGTCCGGCGAGTCGGCGGGTTGCCGAGGCGGTGAGGTGAGGTGGTGAGGTGGTGCCTCGGAGAGCCGTCGGGCCGGGTGATGCGGCGGTTCGGGAGTTCGGTGGTTCGGTGGTTCGGGGGGCGGCGGTGGCCGCCGGGACGGAGGCCGCCCCGCGCCCCCGGCGGTCAGCGGCTGCGGGGGGTGTGGCGGTGCGCCAGGGCCTCGTACGAAGCCGCGAGGGCCGGGGCGGCCGTCTCGTACGTACGCTGCGTGACGCAGGTGAACAGGCAGTCCACCACCAGCAGTTGACTGGTCCGGGATGACATCGCGGCCGGCCGCAGCTCGCTCTCGCGGGCCGTGGAGGTGGTCAGCACATGGTCGGCGTACTGCGCCACCGGCCCGTCCGGGCGGCCCGTGATGGCGACGGTGGTGGCCCCGTGGTCGAAGGCGACCCGCAGCGGTTCTATGACGTCGCCGGTGGAACCCGAGTGGGTGATCGCGATGGCGACGTCCCCGGAACGGAGCTGCACGGCGTTGGTGACGGCGAGGTGCGGGTCGCTGTGGGCGTGGGCGACGAGGCCGATCCGGAGCAGTTTCTGGCCGAGGTCCTGGGCGACCAGACCGGAGGCGCCGACACCGTAGATGTCGACCCGGCGGGCGGTGGCGAGGGCGGCGACGGCGGCGCCGAGCTGGACCGTGTCGAGGCCGGCGGCGGTGTCGGCGAGGGTCTGCTGCTCGTCGTAGGCGAGTTTGGCGATCACGTCCGCGACCGGGTCGTCGACGGCGATGTCGGCCGTCACGGCCGGCGCGCGGCCCGACTGCTGCTGGGCGGCGAGCCCGGCGAGGGCGAGCCGCAGATCGCGGTAGCCGGGGTAGCCGAGCAGCCGCGCGGTGCGGACGACGGTGGCCTCGCTGGTGCCGGTGAGCTCGGCGAGTCCGGTGACCGTGAGGGCGGCGCAGCCCGCCGGGTCCCCGGCGACGGCTTCGGCGACCCGCTGCATGGAGCGGGTCATGGAGGGCGCGAGGGTACGGACCTTCGCCGCGAGCGCGGCGGGGGCGGGCGGGGCCGGCGCGGCGGCGGCGCCCGCGGCCGGGGTCAGGGCTGGGGCCGGGGGCGTGGCCGGGGTCGCCATGCGGGCCGTGGCGACCGGGGCGGCGACCGTGGCCGCGGTGGTGGCCGTGGAGGGCTGCTCCGGGACGCTGATGAAACTTTCCTTCACGTCATGGGTCACATCTGAAAGATATTTTCGGCCGTCTGGACCGTCAATAGGGCGGTGGGGGAGCGGTGGGCGCGGAACAGGGGGCGCGGGCGGGGCGCGCGGGAGGTTCGTCCCCGGGGCGCCACCGGGGTGACAATGTGAACATGGACGAGATCGACCCCGTGGAGCAGTCGCTCCACGCCGCCCGCGCCCTGGTTCTCGCCGACCTGGCGGCGCGTGACGTAGCCATGGCCGAGGTCGTCTCGATGGTCGAGGACGCCGTGACCCACCGCCGCTGGTGGGTCGAGCAGTGGCCCGAGGGCCGCTCCTTCGTCGCGGGCCTGGTCGCCCAGGACGTCCAGGACGCCCTCCTCGAACGCTACGGCCGCTGGCCGCTGTGCCCCGTCTGCTCCTCGGGCGACCCGCACGCCCTCGACGTCGAACCGGAACTGGGCCCCGACCCGCACTGGGTCTGCGGCAAGCAGGGAGTGGTCGTCGCGCCGGTGGGCGGCCTGACGTGACACCGGGCCCGGGGCGGGGGCAGGGGCGCGGTGGATGGCGCGTGGGGGACGTACGCGGTCGGCGAGACGTACGCGCGCGTGGTGACGTACGGGATCGGTACGACGTGAGTGACCGGTACGACGTGAGCGACCGGCGGGACGTAAGCGACCGGCAGGGCCTACGCGCGCGTGGTGACCTCCACGTACGTGGTGACGTACGCACGCGTGGTGACGTACGAGACCGGTGTGCCGTACGGTCTCCGCACGACCCGGCCCGTCCGCCGGGCCCGGCGACCGCGGAGGCCCGGCGATGACTCTCTACATCGACCCGCCCACCTGGCCGGGCCACGGCCGCATGTGGTCGCACCTGGTCAGCGACGTGTCCTTCGATGAACTGCACGTCTTCGCGACCGGCATCGGCTGCCCGCCCCGCGCGTTCGAGCGCGACCACTACGACGTTCCGTCCGACTACTACGCGTCCGCCGTCGCGGCCGGCGCGGTCGAGGTCGGCTCGAAGGAACTCCTCCGCCGCCTCACCGCCGCGGGCCTGCGCCGCCCCAAGGGCCGGCCGGCCCCGGGCCTGCCGGGCGGCGGCTGTCTTTTCCCGTACGAAACGCGGTAGCGGCCGGCGCCCACGCCCCGCGCCCGTCACGCCCCCGCCCCGCCCGCACCCCGGTCCACTCCGCGGCCCTCACGCCCCGCGCCCGCGCCCCGGTCCACTCCGCGGCCCGCGCGCGGGGGCGGGTTGCCAGTGCCCGGCGCAGGCGGCGCAGTACCACTTCCAGTGGCCGGCCGCGCCGGGCCGGGTGTCGGTGGTGTCCTTCCAGAGCATGGGCGCGGGCGAGGGGCACCGGGGGCAGGGCGGGGGCATGGACGCCATGCGGTCAGCATGGCGGCCGACCGGCCGCGCCCGTCCCGCCGACGCGCCCGCCACCCCGGACGACGACCCGCACGAGGGCCTCGGAGCGGGCGCCCTGTCTGTTTCCTGGCGGGGCACCCCCGAAAAAGCCAACGGGAAAGAGGTAACGGGGGGATACCTGAGTCCGCGTCAGGCGTGTCTGACATTCAGGACATAAAGGGTAAGTAAATATGATTCCATGACCCCTGTCCTCCCTCGCATTCGCCCACTCTCGTGGCTCTTGGTGGTGCTGCTGGCCATCGGTGCGACCCTGCTCTCCCCGCGGCCGGCCTCGGCCGACCCCCGGCTTCCCGTCACCCTGAACGCGTCGAGCGCGGTGGTCGACGCGGGCGACCGGCTGATCTACGACGTCAACGTGGCCTGCTCGATTCCGACGGGCTGCCCGAACACCACGCTCACCTTCAGCCGTCCGCCCGGCGCTTCCGGGGACGGGGCGCTGTCCGAGCCGTGGCCCAGCCAGGTCACCAACGTGCAGACGGTCAACGGCCGGCTGGTGGTGACCGCGAACCTGGCCGCCGGTGACAGCGTCAACGCCGTGGTCTCCTGGCCCACGGCGAACTACACCACGCCGCCCGGCGCGCAGCCGGTCACGGTGATCGCCGAGACCCCCTCCGGCACGGGTACCTCCGAGGCCACCGCGACGATCGACCTGAGGGCCGCGCCGAACCTCGTGCTCATCAAGACGGGACCGACCCAGACGGCCCCCGACACCACGGTCTCGTACACCGTCTACGTCTCCAACCGACCCGTCGACCCGGACCGGCCGCGCGGCACGCTGGCGCTCGACGACGTGACGATCGAGGACGTGCTGCCGGTGGGCGCCGAATTCGTCGGTGCCTCGGGCGGCGGTACGTACAACCCGGCCACGCGCACCGTCACCTGGCAGGTCGCCACTCTCGCGGACACCGCCTTCAGCAACACCGTCAGCGTGCGCTACCCGTCGACCGCCGTCTCTCCGGGCGACACCATGACGGACACCGCGTCCGTCTCCGGCACCGGCCACGGCACCACGACGACCCACGAGGAAGACACCACCTTCACCACCACGATCACCGCGACGGATCCCGGGGTGAGAGGCGAGTTCGTGAAGTCGGGCAACCCGGCCGGGTTCGAGGGCCAGGCGTACGGCTACGAGCTCGACGCGTTCAACCGCAGCAACGTCGCCGCCTCGGCCACGCTCGACGACACGGTCCCGGCCGGCCTGCGGCCCAGGGCCGTGCGGATCCGCTACGGAGGGACGGCCCCGGTCGGCCAGGTCCCGGTGACCGTGACGTACAGCGACGGCAGTACCGCCACCTTCGACGTACCCACCACCAACGTGGACACCGCGATCCCGGCCGGCCCTGCGGGCACCCGCGTCACCCGGATCCAGGCCACGCTCCCCTCCATCGAGCCGTACCAGTACGCCCTGCTCGCCTTCACCTCCGACGTCGTGCTCTCCGACATCCCCGGCGGCAACCCCACCGACGTCGAGAACTGCATGACCGGCACGCTGGCCGCCGCTTCCGGCACCGGCGGCGAGTTCACCGACACCGTCTGCAGGACGACCTACCTGGACCGGAGCAAGCCCGACCCGATCCTGACCAAGGTCAACGACCAGGTGCCGGTGGCCCCCGGCGGTGTCGTCGACTGGGACCTGGACATCCGTAACAACGGCACCAATTCCCAGCTCTTCCCGCACTTCTTCGATCTGCTGCCCCCGGACGTGGACTACGTGCCCGGCTCGCTGCGGCTGACGGACCCGGCCACCTCCGACAGGTGCCCCGTGGTGTCCGCCGCCGACGTCACGGTCACGCCCGACTACCAGTTCGGGCGTACGGCCGTGATCTGGAAGGCCCCCGCCTCCTCCCAGCCCATCGAGTACCTCGGCGCCCTCGCGTGCGGGTACACCATCAGCGGCAAGGTGAAGGCCGGGACGAGCGCCGGCGTCAAGGGCGGCGACCCCCAGAACCCGAACACGTACCTCGGCAACCTGTCCTGGCTCTTCGACGCCGAGCAGACCATCCTGGTGCCGCGCTACGACAGGATCGCCGACACGTACGACATCAACCGGAACGGCAACACCACCGAGCAGGTCTACTTCGCCGCCGACGACTACTCGGTCGCCGACGCCGCCGACATGTTCGTCTACAAGCAGGTCCGCGGCGACGACGGCGAGTGGAAGGACTCGGCGGAGGTGCCCGGCCAGGAGGACCAGGTCGCCCCGGTCACCTCGGGCGGAACGTTCGACTACCGGGTGCGGCTGGGCAACCAGGGCAACCGGCAGCTGACCGACTTCGTCGCCTACGACCTCCTCGGCACCCCCACCAGCCACGGAGTCACCGACGGCCGGTACAACGACACCACCAACACCGTGTGGACCCCGGTGCTCACCGGTCCCATCGACACCACCGGAACCCCCGTCACCCTCACGTACTCCACGAAGGAAGACCCCTGCCGGCCCGAGATGGACGCCACGCGGGGAAGCGCTCCGTTCTGGTGCGGCGGACAGGTCGACCCCTCGTTCGTCCCCGCCTCCGAGGTCACGGACTGGACCCTGATCCGGTCCCTGCGCTTCGACTTCGGCGACACCGTTCTCGAACCCGGCCAGATCCTCACCTTCGAGTGGGAGATGACGGTCCCGGTCACCCGCGCCGACCACACCGCGCTCCAGAACGGCGACATGAACTGGAACAAGGTCGCCGCCCAGGCCGAGGTCGTCGAGACCGGCGGCACCACGCGCGCACTGCTGCCGGCCGAGCCGCCGTGGGTGGCCGCGCGGGTGGTGAGGCTCAGCGAGCCGACGCACACGATCTCCAAGACCGCCACTCCGCAGGCCGCTTCGGTCGGCGACACGGTCGACTACACGGTGACCGTGCGCAACACCGGCGAGGTTCCCTACACCGAGATGCGGGTCGAGGACGACCTGTCGGAGGTCTTGCGGCACGCGACCTACAACGGTGACGCGACGGCCACGTCCGGCACGGTGAGTGTCACCGGCAACACCCTGCACTGGCAGGGTCCGCTGCCGGTCGGTGGCACGGTGACCATCCGCTACTCGGTCACCATCACCAGTGAGCTGCCCGCCAGCCCCAAGGTCGCGAACCACGTCAGCAGCGTCGATCCCGGCGGCAACTGCCCGCCCGGTTCGACCGATCCCGCCTGCACCGTCGAGCTGACCCCGGGCGGGACCCCTCCCGACAACCCGACGCACCGGATCACGAAGACCGCCACTCCGCGGACCGCTTCGGTCGGTGACACGGTCGACTACACGATCACCGTGCAGAACACCGGTGACGTCCCCTACCCGGAGATGACGCTCGACGACGACCTGTCGGAGGTCCTGCAGCACGCCGACTACAACGGTGACGCGACGGCCACGTCCGGCACGGTGAGCGTCAACGGCGACACCCTGCACTGGCAGGGTCCGCTGCCGGTGGGCGCGACGGTGACCATCCGCTACTCGGTCACCATCACCAGCGAGCTGCCCGCCAGTCCCAAGGTCGCCAACCATGTCAGCAGTGTCGATCCGGGCGGCAACTGCCCGCCCGGTTCGACCGATCCCGCCTGCACCGTCGAGCTGACCCCGGGCGGGAAGCCGCCCCACGGCTACGGCGAAGGCTACGACCACGGTGACGGCTATGACCACAGCGACGGCTATGACCACGACGATGCCCCGGCACGCGCCGTGCTCCCGCCGGCGAGGGCCCGTAGGTGACCGGAGCCTGAAGGAAGTAAGGAAGTGAGGAGCCACTGACAGGGGGCTCGCCGATGCCGGCGGGCCCCCTGTTTATGTGCTGGGGATACGGGGCGGAGGAGGGGGCGGGCCGGTCCAGGCCCGGAGCCCCGGCCGTGTCGTGCGGGCGGCGGCCAGGTCCCGCGTTCCCCCGGCCCTACTGGGAGCCGACTTCGGTGAGTCGGCTCCCGTTCGCCGTGGTGGCCCGCGTCAGACGCAGTCGGCCGTGGTGTTCTTCGCGCTCTCGGCGGTGGCGGTCTCGCCCCGGGCGACCACGCGGCTCGTGGTGCCGGGGGTACGGCTCAGGCGCAGGGAGAGGGCGACGGCGCCGACGCCGACGAGGGTCATCGCGGCGCCCGCCCAGGCCGGGGAGGCGTAGCCGAGGCCGCCGTCGATGACGGCGCCGCCGAGCCAGGGGCCGCTGGTGTTGCCGAGGTTGAAGGCGGCGGTGGTGGTGGCGGCGCCCAGGGTGGGGGCGGCGCCGGCCACGTTGAACATCCGGGCGTTGAGCGCGGGCGCCGTGTAGAAGGCCGAGACACCGAGCAGGAAGGTCAGCACGATGGTGGCGACCGGGCTGCTCGCGAACAGGGCCAGGCCCACCAGGAAGAGCGTGGAGGCGGTGAGGCCGCTGAGCAGGACGCCGAAGAGGTGGGCGTCGGCGACCCGGCCGCCGATGTACGTACCGATCAGCGCGCCGATGCCGAACAGCGCGAGGACGCCCGAGACCCAGCCCTTGTCGAGGCCGGAGACATCGGTGAGCAGCGGGGCCAGGTAGGAGAAGGCGCAGAAGACGCCGCCCGCGGCGAGCGCGGTGATGACGACGGAGAGCAGGACCTGGCGGTCGCGGTAGATGACCAGTTCGCCGGCGAGGCGGGGGCGGTTCTCGGGCAGCGGTATGCGCGGGATGCGGGTGACGACACCCACAAGAGCGATGGCGGAGGCCACGCCGACGGCCCAGAAGGCGGCGCGCCAGCCGAGGTGTTCGCCGAGGAAGGCGCCGGCGGGGACGCCGATGACGTTGGCGATGGACAGACCGCCGATCATGACGGCCATGGCCCGGGCACGGGCTCCGACGGGCACCATCGCGATGGCGACGGCGGCGCCGACCGCCCAGAATCCGGCGCACGCGAGGGCACTCACGACGCGGGAGGCGAAGAGGACGGCGTAGTTCGGCGCGAGCGCGCCGGCGACCTGGCCGAGGCCGAAGGCGCCGATCAGGGTGGTGAGGGTGGTCTTGCGCGGCAGCCGCAGGGTGGCGACGGCGAGCAGCGGGGCGCCCACGACCATGCCGATAGCGAAGGCGGAGATGAGCAGTCCGGCGCGGGGGATGGAGACGTTCATGTCCTCGGCGATCGGCGGCAGGAGTCCGGAGAGCATGAACTCGCTGGTGCCGAGGGCGAAGACGGACAGACCGAGGATGTAGACGGCGAGGGGCATCCGGGCCCGGGCGGCGGGCGGAGGTGACGCGGCGGAGGAAGACGGCATGACACGGGCAACCCGTCGCTCGCGCCGGTTCATTCCGCCGCGCGGAATTTTCTCGGGATACGGATGCGGGCGTGGCGCGTTTCTCCGGCCGCCGGGCGGCCATGACCTGGCGCGACGGGCCCCGGCGGGGACCCGCGGGCGGCCACCGCCGGGCAGTCACCACCGCCGCCGGTCACGGGTGCCGGGCCACCGCCGAAAGGTCCCGGGTGGTCCCGGGTGGTCCCGGGTGGTCCCGGGTAGTCACGGGCGGTGCCGGGGCGGGTGCCGGCGTTCCGCCGACCTGCGCCACATCGCGCGCATGCCGAGCGAGAGAACCACAACGGCGGCGACGACGATTCCGGTCCTGAGCACGAGATCCACGAGGACGTGGTGGAGGAATTCCGAGGACTCCATCAGCTGGGCCGACCGGGAGGCGAGCGGCACGGAGACGAGCGGCATGGAAGCGAACGGCAGGGAGGTGAGGGGCGCGAGGGTGAACGGGATCATCGGTGGCTCTCCAGATGACGGGCGGCGGCGCGCGCGGCCGCCTTCACAGCGGGGGTCGCGTGGCGCCGGACCTCGTCGAGCCGGCCCGTACGTCTGAGGTGGAGGGCGACGGCGAAGACCACCAGGGCGAGGACGACGAGACCGCCGACGACCAGGCCGAACCGGATGAGCAGGAGTGTGAGAACCGTGTCCATGAGAGCGACCTCCAGCTTTTTTATCACGACTGTGATAAATCCTTTGTATCACGCGCGTGATAAAAATGCCGCATGCCCAAGCAGGTGGATCCGGAAGCGCGTCGTCGGCACGTGGTCGACGCGCTGTTCCGTGTCGTGGTCCGGGACGGCCTCCAGCGCACCTCGCTGCGCGCCGTCGCCGACGAGGCAGCGCTGAACATCGGCTCGCTGCGCCACTACTTCTCCGGGCAACAGGAACTGATGCGGTTCGCCATGGGGTCGATGCTCGAACGGGTGGCGGCCCGCCTGATCGACCGGGTCGAGGAGATAGGCGAGCTGATCGACTACCCCCGTCGACAGCAACTCTCGCTCTGCACCGACCTGTTGGCCGAACTTCTGCCGCTCGACGCCCGCCGGCGGGCCGAGGTCACCGTCTTCCTCGACTTCAACACCGCCGCCCGCACCGACCCGTCGCTCGCGGATCTGTCCCGGCAGACCGCCGAGGGGGTACGGGATCTGGTGCGCCGGGTCCTCGACCGCCTGGAGGACGCGGGTACCCTGCGCCCCGGCCTCGACCGCGCCCTCGAAACGGAGCGGCTCGCGTCCCTCGTCGACGGCCTCGGCATGAACGGCGTCCTCCACCCCGAGGTCCTCGACCCGGACGACTGCCTCGCCGTCCTGCGCGCACACCTCAAGGGCCTGATCCGCTGACCCACCGCGCCCCGGCCGCCGCCACGGCGCCCGTCGCACCCCGGCCCGTCGCGCCCCTGCCCCCGTCGCCCCCTGCCCGAACCGCCGCCCCCAGGCGTCTTCAGGCAGGACTCAGGCCCCGCTCCTCAAGTGCCGCACCATGACGGCGAATCGCGGGGAGTCATCCGAGGGCCGGGTCTCCGCCCGCTTCTCGTAGCCCCACCGCTCGTACAGCGCCTGGACCCGAGGGTGGGCCGAGTCGACGAGCAGCGTCACGAAGTCCGCGTTCGTCGACCGGATCAGCGCGTCGTGAATCCGCTGCGCCCGCCCGGTCTTCTGCCACCGGGGCACCACCATCAGCTCGGACAGCGCGAAGATCCTCCCCCGTACATCCCTCGGCCGGTCGGCTCCCTTCCACCAGCCGCCCGGCTTGAACGCCGAGCCGTACGCGTATCCGACCGGCCCCTCGCCCTCCCATCCCGACACGCACGACCAGTCCTCCCGCCCCGACCAGAGGTCGACGAAGTACGAGAACCGCTCGCGCGAGTGGAACGGATCGGGGTCGTCCGCGTACACCTCGTCGTGAATATCCAGAAGAGTGGAGCGGACACTTCGCGCGTCCGTGTGCGAATACCACTTCAGATCCACTGGCGTGACTCCTCGATCCACCTCACGGCCTCGGGGGCTTTCGTTCCCGTGGCCTCGACGACTTGCCGAGTCCTGATCAGCGTGTTCGCGGTACGCAGAGAACCGGAGACCCGCGGCAACATCTCGAATGCCTGTCTGCCGGTCGCACAGGCCAGTTCCACTTCGCCTTGGTGCGCCTGGCACAGCGACAGATGAGCGGTGAAGAGAGCCCTGTCCCGCACAAGTTCGGAAGGGAGGGCGGCGAGCGTGCGGTGAAGACAGGACTCCGCCCGCTCGTGCTCCCCCATTGCCGTCCAGGCGTACGAGGACAGGGCGTTGTACTCGGCCCTGCTGTAGAAGGTGATCCATTCCGAGGGTTGTCGTCCTTCGCGGGCCTGCCCGAATGCCGACTCCGCGAGATTCATGGAGCGCTTCGACTCGGCGGACCGTCCCAGTCTCGCCAGGGCGTTGGCGAGTCGCATGTGCGCCAGCGATGCGTACAGCGGATCGCGCCGGGCCACCGATGAACGCTTCAGGACGTCCGCGCCGGCCGCTGCCTCGGCATGGTTCTCCCTCTGACTGGAGGTGAGCGTCAAGTGATCCCAGACGCGGAACATGGCCGTGTTGTCGCGCGCGAGGCCGGCGAGCGCGAGGGCCTTGTCCAGATGATCGCGCGCTCTTTCTGGTGCGCTCGCGTCGATGGCGGCGAAGGCGGCCAGGCACCGGACATCGGACGAGAGCCGGTACAGCCGGCATCGGATGCGATCCGAGGATCCGCCGTCAGTGAGCGAGGCTTGAACGCGCACCGCGAGTTCGACGGCTCTGTTCTCGTTCTGCCTCGCTCCACCGGTTCGCTGGTCCTCCTGAAGCAGGCCGGCGTATTCCAGTTGGAACAGATCGGCGTCGGACTGCCCCAGACGCCGGAGTCGAGGGGAAGGCGAAGCGACGACCGTTCCGGCCGCTGTGACGAGGAAGGTTCGACGACGCACGGGGTCCTCCACCTGTACGGCGGTACGTGGTGGGGTGAACCCTAGTTCCGAGACGGGACATCCGAACACCGCCTCCAGTGCGGCGCAGGTCCGGCCGATCGGACGGCGGGTATTGCCGTTGATCAGATTCCGGACTGTTCGCGCGGACACGTCGCCAGGTCTGCCGGTGAGCGCTTCGATAGCGCGATTCATCCGATGTGCCAATTCATCTTGGGTGAGACCGAGTTCGGCCATGCGACGCTTCAGGATGACGTTCGCTCCCATGGGAGGGAAGGTAGCCGGGCTGTGGAGCCTCGACCAGTCAGACGGTAATGGGGAAGCAAAGTCTTCCGGTTGGTCACACATGGCCCGTCAGTGACTCTTCCTGTTCGCAGCACTTGTGAGGCCTTTGACTGGTCGCACGGTTCGGGAACGAGCAGGGTCCCGGGCGGATCCACTGATCGCTCCTCAGGAGTACGTCGATGACCACACCCCCTACCCATGACAGCGATGAACCCCCCGAGTTCGGCGTACCGAGCGCGGCTCTGGCGGCTCGGGCCGCCGAAGGATTCGCGCGTTTTCTCCTCCGTCGCGACCGCGATGAAGCGGCGGAGGAGGCGGACGATTCGTGAGCGAGGTCGACGGCAGATCCTTCTTCCACGAGGACGACCACCCCTGGCTGCACAAGGCCGTGAGGGACGTCGCCAGTCGTGGGGAAGGGCGGCTCACCGCGATCGTCCATGAAAAGACCGGCGGCAGGACGGTCCGGGTCGCGCACATCCGTCCCGACTCCGGCGTGGAGTGGACCGCCGCCATGGACAACCTTCAGCTCGTACCGGACACCCCACGAAACCCTCCGGAAGGGGTACAGCCATGACCGACACCACCATCGAGCACCACGAACTCGGCCGCTTCCTGGCCGTCGCCGCACAGCGGTTCGCTCGAGGAGAAGGACCCGCCGAGATGTTCTCGGGGGCCGTCGACGCCGAGTGGCATCGCCTGCTGAGCACCTCCGGGTACGCGGAGTTCTCCACCACGCACGCCGGGGCCGTCCTCGGACACCGCGAGATGAACGGTTCGGGACCGGTCGGCTGGGTGTCCGCCTACGAGAAGGCGTACGGGCCGCTGCCGGAGGTCTGGTTCACCGACGGGCACGGCACCCTGGACGCGGACGCGTTCGCCCGCTACCGGAAGACCGGCACGGTCGTGGCCGAGTGGGACTGCGGCCCCGTCACCGAAGGCGATGACGAGGGCGAGGGCGACGCCGTGCCGGACAGTCGGTGACCCGGACCCGGACCCGTAGGGGCAGGGCGTCCCGGCCGACCGCCGGGGCGCTCCGCCTCGTCGAGGCGAGCACCAGCAGGCCGCGGTCCATCGAGATCGCCCCCTACGTGGAGCGGATGACGGCCTTCTGCCCTTATCTCGCCCCTCCGTCGAGCGCGGGCTGACCACCTGGACCGTCTATCGGGCCGTCGGTGGTGCGGACGCGGTGGAGGCCGAGCTGTTCCATGCCGGGGCGCGGGCCGCCGAGTGGCTGCGACCGCTGATCCGCCGGGCCGGTGGGCCCCTGCGGTGCGAGAACGTGGTCGTCCTCGGTGAGGTGCCCGGCGTCCGGCACCGTGATCTGTTCGCATGGCCGCACTGGGCTCTGAAGAATCTGTACGGCCCGGTCGGGATCATGGTCGGCAAGTTCCACGAGGGCGAGGAGGAGACGGCGCGAGGCGGCGAGCCCGTCCCGGCGGCTCCGGTCTCCTTTCTCCCGGTGCGTGCCGCCGTGCGACGGCGCGACCCGGCGTTCCTCCACGCGACTCCCGGGTTGGCGGTCGCGCTCGCCTCGGCCGAGGACGACGGCCGGGACGTGTTCGCTCATGTTCCCCACGACTGGCAGGAGTTACGGGCATGGACGAAACGCCTTCGCCGCCCGGAGAGGCCCTCGACCGGCTCGGAGACCACCTGGGCGAGCCGGTCATGGCCCGGCTCCTGAGCGACCGGCGTGGCTCGCGGGCCTGGAAGCTCCAGGGCCGGTGGAGAGCCGTCGCCTTGAAGGCGAACACCCCTGGCGGTGGCATCGGGCGCGACAAGACGGCCGAGCTGGCGCAAGAGGACGACCATCTGCGGCGACTCGTCGGCGCGGGCGCGCTGAGCGCCGCGTATCGGGTCGACGCCGGGACCTGGGAGGGAGGACGGTGGCTCGCGGTGCGCTGGATCGAGGGCGTGCCGGTGTGGAAGGCATTCGCCCCGGCCCGGAATCGTGAGGGCGACCATGATGTGATGCGGCCCCGCCTTCGCCGGATCGCGCGGAGTTGGGCCGAGGAGCTGGCGCGGATGCACGCCGCCGGGTGGGCGCATGCGGATGTCCAGCCCACCAACACCCTGATCACGGGCGTGGGCCGCGCCGAGCTTGTCGACTACGCCCTCGCGTGCGGCCCCGGCGGCGGGCCGCGCCTGCCGTACCGAGGAGCGCTCACCCACACCACCGCCCCGGAAATCGCCGCCACTCTCCTGTCGACGGCCGACGGCGCGCATGTCCAGGCAGGGCCGGCCGCCGACTTGTGGGGGCTGGGCGCGTCGCTGTTCTGGTGCTGGACCGGCCGCCGTCCTGTCTCCTACGGGGCCGACGCGGAGCGGTCGGAGAAGCTGCGGACCATCGCCCGGGGCGCCACGATCTCGCTGCCGTGCGTCCGACCCTGGCAGTTTCCGGCGTTCGAGGAAGTGATCACCGCCTGTTTGGCGCCTTCACCGGAGGACCGGCCCACCGCCGCGACTCTGGCCGCGCTTCCGGCTCTCGCGGAAGACGAGGAGGGGGCGGGGTGATCGTGCTTCGCTCGCTCGGCGATGCCGATGCTCCGGCTCTCCGCCGCGTTTACAGCGGGGCCTCCATGCCGTATCTGGCCAGGTCCGCGATGACACTGCCCGACGCGGAACGCTTCGTACGACGGGCACGTCGGTGGGCCATGGAGGTCCCGGTCGCGCGGTACGTCCTCGGAGCCGAGCACGGGAGGACTCTGGTCGGGGTGGTCAAGCTCGATCGCCGCCCCGAGGCCCATGGGAGAGTGAGTTACGTCTTCCGTGAGGACCTCTGGGGGCGCGGTCATGCGACCGATGCGGTACGGGAGTTGGTCTCCTTCGCCTTCACGGCGGCCGGCTTCCGTTCCCTCGGCGCCCGGCATCATCCCGGCAACCCGGCATCCGGCCGTGTCCTGCTGAAGAACGGATTCTTGCGGCTCGGACTACGGGACGGCCTGATCGAGTACCGCCTGGAGGCGAGAGCCGCCTGACCGCTGCGGCGCGCCGCGCGTGCGGTCGGGCGGGGTGACGTGTCGCGGTGCCCGCGGTCTTCCTCAGCCCTCCGTCCCCTCCGCCCCCGCCGTCCCCGTCAGTTCCTTCAGTTCGCGTTCCATGTTGGCGCGCGCCCGCGCCTCCCAGGCCGCCGCCCCGTAGGGGGTGCGGAAGAGGCGGGGCAGGGCGAGGAGGTGACGGAGTACGGCGGCGCGGCCCTCGCGGAAGTCGGGGTCCGGGACGAAGGCGTACTCCCCGCGGACCGCCGTTGTATACCCCGTATAGGTATCTGCCTCGGTGGCCAGGATCGCGAGATCGGCGTCGCACAGGGTCTCGCCGTCGAGGTCGCCGGGGGCCGGGTCGTGGAGGGTGGTGAGGCGGACGAGGCGGGCGACCTCGGCGACCTCGTGGGAGGTCAGGCCCGCCTCGGAGAGGGCCTTTTCGGCCAGGGCCGCCGAGCGCTCCTCGTTCTCCGAACGGTCCGGCCGGTAGACCGCGTCGTGGAACCACGCGGCCAGTCGTACCAGCTCCAACTCCCCACCTCCACCGCCCTGATCGGCGAGTTCGTCGATGCGGTCGAGGACCGCCCGCAGGTGGGTGACGGTGTGGTAGCGGCGCTGCGGCTCGGTCCAGCGGGCCAGCAGGTTCCGGCCGTACGGGAGGGGGTCCGGGCCCTCGCGGCCGGCGCGGGCGGCGAGCAGGGTGGAGGTCCAGCGGGCGAGGAGATCCTGCTCCTCGCGGGGCGTCAGCTCGGCGGTCATGCGGGCATTCTCCCGCCCTCGCGCGCACGCCGGGCCGGCGTGCGCGCGCCCTTCTTCGCGCCCGACCGCGCGCCCGGTATGCCCCTTGCCCCGCGCCGCCCCAAGTCCCGTGAATCCAGGGCTTGATCAGGTAGCGACCCGGCTGCGACCCGGCTGCGACCAGGCCGTGACCACGGCCCGCGCACGACTCTTGCCGAGGTCGCGTTCGGGGTCTTACCGCTCTCTTACATACCCCCCATGGGTATGCTACGGTGCAGCGCACAGGTACCCCCCAGGGGTATCTGTCACCGCCTCCAATCACCGATAGCGAGCGAAGGGTCAGGGCAATGTCAACCGTCAATCCCCGGCGCTGGTGGGCACTTGTCGTGCTCGCCGCCGCACAGTTCATGGTTATCATGGACACGTCAATCATTGGCGTCGCACTTCCGGAAATGCAGAAGGACCTCGGCTTCTCGCAGAGCGAGCTGCAGTGGGTCTTCAACGCCTACGTGATCGTCTTCGGCGGTCTGCTGCTCCTCGGCGGACGCCTCTCCGACCTCGTCGGAGCCCGGAAGATCTTCGTGTCCGGCTGGGCCGTCATGATCGCCGGTTCGGTCGTCGCCGCCGCCGCGCAGTCGGCCTGGGTCGAGATCGTCGGCCGCGCCGTCCAGGGCGTCGGTGGCGCGCTCATCGCGCCGTCCGCGATGACCCTGCTCATGATGCTGTTCATGCACGACCCGCGTGAGCTGGGCAAGGCGATGGCCCTCTACGGCGCCGCGGCCCCGGCCGGCGGTACCGCGGGTGTGTTCCTCGGCGGTGTCTTCACCGAGTGGGCCGCCTGGCAGTGGTGCTTCATCATCTACATCCCGATCGGCATCGCGACCCTCGCCGCCACCAAGATCCTCCCGAACGTCGACGCCCGCCGCGGCTCCGTCGACATCCTCGGCGCCATCGCCGTGACCGCCGGCCTCGCGCTCACCGTGTTCGCCGTCGTCCGCGCCCCCGAGGTCGGCTGGGGCTCGACCGCCACCATCCTGGAGCTGGCCGGCGCCGTCGTCCTGCTCATCCTGTTCTTCGTGATCCAGAAGGCCCTGCGCGAGCCGCTCATGCCGCTCAGCGTCTGGCGCGTCCCGCGCCTCGGCTCGGCCAACCTGGCCATGACGCTGCTCGGCGCCGCCTGGATCCCGATGTGGTACTTCCTGAACCTCTACCTCCAGCAGGTCCTCGGCTACGGGGCGTTCGCCTCCGGCGCCGCGCTGCTCCCGATGACCGTGCTCCTCATGATCTTCATGACGGCCATCACCGCCCGTCTCATGGCGAAGCTCGGTGCGAAGCCGCTCATCGGCGTCGGTCTGCTGGTCCTGGCCGCCGGTCTGGTCTGGCTGTCGGTGGCCGAGCCCACCGGCACCTTCCTGGTCGACGTCCTGCCGGCCTCGCTCGTCGCCGCGCTCGGCATGTCCCTCGCCTACATCCCGACGATGATGTCCGCGATGGCCCACGCTCCGCAGGAGCAGGCCGGTCTCGCCTCCGGCATCGTCAACACCACCTACAACGTCGGCTCCGGCCTCGGCCTCGCCGCCCTCACCGCGGTCGCCATGTCGCAGGGTGCCGCCGAGATCCACAACCTGCCGAAGCTGACCGACGGCTTCTCGGCCGCCTTCATCGGCGCCGCGATCATCGCCGCCGTCGGCGGTGTGATCACGCTCCTGGTCATGAAGGGCGACAAGGCCCTGGCCGCCGCCTCGGCCCCGGCCGACGCCGCCCCGCAGCCGCAGGGTGACAAGGTCGGCGTCTGACCTCTTCTCCCCTGGGCCGCCCGATGTTCCTCCCCGGACTTCGGGCGGCCCTTCTTTTTCGTGTCCGGGTACATGGACGGATTCGTGTGCGCTTCCCGTACGGGCATATGCCAGAACCGCCCCCGGCCCCCGCATCCCGCAGACCTACCGGTGCGGCGACGGCGGGTGCGACGGCGGCGGCACCGTGACGATGCCGGGCGCGGTCTCCGGCCAGACCAGCAGAACCGGGCAGGGGGCGTGGTCGACGATGAAGCGTCCGGCGGGGCCGAGGCTGTGCGGCCCGAGGTGGGTACGGTCGCCGTCGCGGGCGAGGACGAGCAGGTCGGCACTCTCGGCGGCGGTGACCACTTCCCGTTCGGCGCGACCGGTGAGCTCCCGCCGGGTGCAGGAGCGTCCCAGCCGCTCCGCGGCGTCGGCGAGCAGCCGGTCGGCGGAGGCGGCGGCCAGCTGTTCCAGCCGCGTGCCGGGATCGTGCGCGCCGTGGCCCCGGCCGAGCAGCCCGGCGAACGCGCCGTGCGCCGCGCCGGGAACGTCGGCCGGGGTGACGTGCAGCAGCGTGATGTCCGCGCCGTCGGGCGCGTGCGCGCGGACGGCGTCCACGCAGGCGGGCCAGGTGCCCTCGACGATCCAGACCAGCACGGTCGTCACGCGGTCAGCCTCCCGGGATCGCGTTCAGTGCCACCCAGAGTGCCAGGACCGCGCCGAGCAGGCCGGCCGGCACGGCGTACAGGCCGAGCCGGGTGAACTCCCGCAGCTCCACCTCGCTGTCGTGGGCGTGCACGATGCGCCGCCACAGCAGGGTGGCCAGCGAGCCGGCGTAGGTCAGGTTCGGGCCGATGTTCACCCCGAGCAGCACCGCCAGGACGGCGCCGGGCCCCGACGGGGCGGTCAGCGGCAGCAGCACCAGCACCGCGGGCAGGTTGTTGATCATGTTCGCGAGGACGGCGGCCAGCGCCGCGATGCCCAGCAGCGCGACCAGGCCGGTGCCCTCGGGGATCAGCCGGCCCAGAGCCGTGTCGAGGCCGTTGTCGACGACGGCGCGGACCACGATGCCCAGGGCCAGGACGAAGGCCAGGAACGGCAGCGCGCCGGCGCGGACGAGGGCCGCGGGAGTGGTACGGCGCCGGGCCAGCGCCCGTACGGCGAGGACGGCGGCGCCCGCGAACGCCGCCCAGGCGGGGTCGATCCCGAGCGCGGAGGCGACCACGAAACCGGCCAGCGTGCACGCCACCGTGACCAGCGCGAACACCGGTACCTCCGGCGGTTCGGCGTCGGCCGGGGCCGTGGCGCCGGCGTCCAGGTCGGTGGCGAAGAACCGGCGGAACACGACGTACTCGATCCCGATGGCCACCAGCCAGGGCAGCGTCATCAGGGCGGCGAACCGGGTGAAGCTCAGCCCGCTCGCCGCGAACGCCAGCAGGTTGGTCAGGTTGGAGACCGGCAGCAGCAGCGACGCCGTGTTCGACAGATGGGTGCAGGCGTAGACGTGCGGCTTCGGCCGGGCGCCGAGCCGGGCCGCGGTGGCGAACACCACCGGGGTCAGCAGCACGATGGTGGCGTCCAGGCTGAGCACTGCGGTGATGGCCGAGGCGAGGACGAACACCTGTCCCAGCAGCCGGCGGGGCCGGCCCGCCGCGGTACGGGCCATCCATGCCCCGCACGCGTGGAACAGCCCCTCGTCGTCGCAGAGTTTCGCCAGGACCAGTACGGCTGCCAGGAAGCCGATCACCGGACCGAGGCGGGCGGCCTCGGCGGCCGCGTGGTCGAGGGAGATCGCCCCGGTGGCGACGACGAGACCGGCGGCCGGGACGGCGACGACCGCCTCCGGCCAGCCGAACGGGCGGATGACGGCGCAGGCCAGCACCACCACGAGAAGAACGACGGACAGGGCCTCCGCCAGCGCAGTACTCACCGGCACATCCTCGCCGAACGGTCACCGGCGACCGCGGTGGAGTTCGAGCCGCCGGCCGCTCCGGCGCGATCGCGCTCTCGCCGCCCCCGCGCAGCACGCACGCGCGCATACCGGCCTCGTCCCGCACACCGTCGCCATCCCCATGTGTCCCCTGCCCACCCCCTCGCTCCCCCCTCTCGGAAGGAACCGTTCATGGACATCACCACCCGCGCCGTCCACGTCTCCCACCCGCCGCTGGACCAGGGCGGCACGCCGCTCTCCGTGCCGATCGTGCAGTCCTCGGCCTTCGCGTTCGCCTCCGCCGACGAGCTGGCCGAGGCGATGGGCGGGCCCGACGGGCAGTACGTGTACAGCCGGCGCGGCAATCCGACCGTACGGGCCCTGGAGACCACGCTCGCCGGCCTGGAGGGCGGCGCCGGCGCCCTCGCCTTCGGCTCCGGCATGGGCGCGATCAGCGGGGTGCTGCTCGCGCGGCTGAAGCCCGGGGACCGGGTGGTGGCGCAGCGGTGTCTGTACGGGGGGACGTACGCGGTGCTGTCCGATCTCGCCGCCCGCTTCGGCGTCCAGGTCACGTACATCTCCGGGGACAGCGTGGCGGAGTTCGAGAACGCGGTGGACGTGGGCGGCCGGCCGGAGCTGCTCGTCCTGGAGACCGTGGCCAACCCCACCGGGCAGGTCGCCGACCTGCCGGGCCTGCTGGCCGCCGCCCGCCGTCTCGGTGTCACCAGCATGGTCGACAACTCTCTTGCCTCACCCGTGCTTTGCCGTCCGATCGAGTGGGGCGCGGACGTCGTCGTCCACTCCACCACCAAGTACCTCTCCGGCCACTCGGACGTCCTCGGCGGCGCCGCCGTCTTCGCCGACGACGCACTCCGGCGGGCGGTGTGGCCGCGCACCGTCGAACTCGGCGCGAGCGCCGACCCGTTCGCCGCCTGGCTGACGCTGCGCGGGATCCCGACGCTGCCGCTGCGGATGCGGCAGCACTGCGCGAACGCGGCCGTGCTCGCCGAGCGGCTCGCGGCCCGCGACGACGTCGTGGCGGTCCACTATCCGTGGCTGGCCGGCCATCCCTCGTACGACACCGCGCGCGCGGTGCTCTCCGGGGGCGGCGGGCTGCTCTCCTTCGAGCTGGCGGGCGGCCGGGAGGCGGGCCGGGCCTTCATCGAGCGGGTCCGGGTCGCCCGGCTCGCGCTCTCGCTCGGCGGCGTGGAGTCGCTGGTCACCCATCCCGCGTCCACGTCCCACCGCGAGCTGGACGCGGACGCGCTGGTGGCGGCCGGGATCGGGGCAGGGCTGGTGCGGATGTCGGTCGGCATCGAGGACGTCGAGGACCTGTGGACCGACATCGAACAGGCCCTGAAGTAAGGGAAGTTCGGGGTAACCCGAAGGACCTTGAGGCTTCTTTTGGGTTGACAAAATAAACGACTGATTCGTAGATTGGGTGATGCCAGGAAACGACAACTCCTAGGTCAAGGAGGGCGCGGGATGCGCTACTTCGAGGACTTCCGGCCCGGCGACGTCCACGAGCTGGGTACCGTCACCGTCACGGCGGAGGAGGTGCTGGAGTTCGGCAGGCGCTTCGACCCGCAGCCCTTCCACACGGACCCCAAGCGTGCCGAGGACTCCCCGTTCGGCGGATTGATCGCCAGCGGATTCCACACCCAGTCGATGTTCATGCGCCGGTACGTGGACGGGCTGCTCGCCTACAGCGTGTGCATGGGATCGCCCGGCATCGACGAGGTCCGCTATCTGCGGCCGGTGCGCCCCGGGGACGTCCTCACGGCGCGCGTCGAGATCCTCGGCGCCACGCCGTCGCCGTTCAACCCCACCACCGGCACCGTCAAGCCGCGGTGCACGCTCGTGGGGGCCGACGGGGCGCCGGTGTTCAGCATGATCCTGCACAGCATCTTCCAGCGGCGCCCCGCCGGCGCCGAGGTCCGCCATCTGTCGTCGATGCCCGCGGCCGAGGATCCGGCGGGGTGCTGCGGATGCGGACCGGAGGGCGGCAAGACCGCCCCCGCGTCCGACCGGCGCAGCCCGGCGATGAGCGCCTAGGTCGCCAGGGGCCGTCCTCCGGATCAGTCCGGAGACACGGGACCGGAGACACGGGACCGGAGACACGGGACCGGAGACACGGGACCGGAGACACGGGACCGGAGCACGGCGCCGCATACACGGCACCGGCACCGGCACCCGGCACCCGGCAACCGACATCCGCGCAAGGCGCCCGAGTGCGGCGCCTGAACAGCACACCAGAACAAGGCATTTGAGCACGGCACCCGAGTGCGGCGACCGAGCAAGGCCGTCCGCCTCTCCCACCCACCAGCGAAAGGGGGGACCTCCTGTGGAGGCCGTATCCCGCACCGCCCAGTGGACCGCCGCAGCGCGCGCCCTGGAGACCGAGCGCGAGGACCGGCTGTTCGCCGATCCCTACGCGCGCACCGTCGCCGACCAGATCGGCTTCGAACTGCTTGAGCGCTACGCGGGCGGTGGCACCGTTCCGTTCCTCGCCATCCGCACCACCTATCTGGACCGCGCCATCGTGAAGACGGTCCAGGAGCGCGGCATCCGCCAGGTGGTCTTCCTCGCCGCGGGCATGGACACCCGGTTCTTCCGGCTGCCCTGGCCCGACGGCGTCACCGTCTACGAACTCGACCGCCCGGCCCTGCTCGACGCCAAGGCGGACATGCTGAAGGACGAGCCGCAGCCGGCCGGCCGGACCCGGATCACGGTCCCGGTCGACCTCACCCAGGACTGGACCGGCCCCCTCAAGGAGGCGGGATGGAAGAGCGACGAGCCCGTCCTGTGGGTGGTGGAGGGACTGCTGTTCTTCCTGCCCGAGCAGGCCGTGCGCACCCTGATCTCGACGCTGTCGGCGCACGCGGCGCCCGGCTCCGTGCTGCTCGGCGACGTCATCTCCAAGGCCGCCCTGAGCAACCCGCTGGCCCGCTCCTTCATGAAGGCGCTGGAGGAGGACGGCAATCCGTGGCTCTTCGGCACCGAGGAGCCCGAGCAGTTGCTCGCCGACTGCGGCTGGGCCGTACGCGAGGTCAGGCAGCCGGGTGAGGACGGCGCCCACTTCGAGCGGTGGCCCTACCCGGTCCCGGACCGCTCCGTCCCCAGGCTGCCGCGGTCCTTCCTGTTCACCTGCGATGTCCCGGCATACGAGGAGGGTTCGGCGGCATGAGCGTCCAGGAGTTCCACCAGAAGGTCATCACCGACGCCGGTGCGGCCGTACGCGGGGTCACCGTCGCGCTCGGCGAGCGTCTCGGGCTCTACAAGGCCCTGGCCACGCACGGCGCGTTGACGGCCGCCGAGTTGGCGGACCGCACCGGCACGAACGAGCGGTACATCGAGGAGTGGCTGCACGCCCAGCTGTCGGCCGGGTACGTGGAGCGGGACCCCGGCTCGCAGGTGTACAGCCTGCCCGCCGAGCACGTCGCCGTCCTGGCCGACGCGAAGTCCGTGACCTTCGCCGCCGGGTTCTTCACCGCCCTCAAGGCGCTGTACGCCACCGAGGACCTGCTGGCCGAGGCGTACAAGACCGGTGACGGGGTCGGCTGGGCCGAGCACGACGCGGCCCTCGACACCGGCATGGGTTCCTTCTTCCAGCCGACGTACGAGCACAAGCTGGTCGCCGAGTGGCTGCCCTCGCTGCGCGACGTCACCACCAAGCTGGCCAACGGTGGCACGGTCGCCGACGTGGGCTGCGGCGTCGGGCACACCACGCTGCTGATCGCCCGCGCGTTCCCGAACGCCACCATCCACGGCTTCGACTACTCCGAAGAGGCCATCTCGCTGGCCCGGCAGCTCGCCGAGGAGGCCGGTCTGTCCGACCGGGTCGTCTTCGAGGTGGCCTCGGCCGACGACTACCCGGGCGCCGGCTACGACCTGGTCTGCTTCTTCAACGCCCTGCACGACATGGGCGACCCGGTGGCCGCCGCCGAGCACGTCCTCAAGTCTCTCGACTCGGACGGCACTTGGATGCTCGTCGAGTCGAACGTCTCGCCCGAGGACATCGACACCCAGACCCCGGCCGCCCGGATGTTCATGGCCCTGTCGGCCGTGATGTGCCTGCCCGTCGCCGTCGCCCAGCGCGGCCCGCACGCGCTCGGCAACCACTCCGGCGAGCAGGCCTTCCGCGCCATCGCGGAGGAGGCCGGCTTCACCCGCTGGCGCCGCGCGAACGAGACCCCGGTGAACGCGGTCTACGAAGTCCGCCCCTGACCCGACCGAACCGCCCCCGCGGATCCCACCGGCCCCCCGGACCCTTCCGGATCCCCGGACCCTTCCGGACCCGGACCCCCGGACCCCTTCCGGACCCCCGGACCCGGCCCCCGGGATCCCGCCTTGGGACCCCGCCCCACCCCGCCGTCACCCGGCCCCCGGCCCTCTCCGGACCCCTGGATCCTCCGGACCCGGCCCCCCGGCCAGTCCACCCCAGCACGAGGAGATGAAACATGGGCGCCACCGCAGCGCTGCCCGTCACCGACCGGTTCATGGAGGTCCTGGAGCGCCTGAGCGAGCGTTCCGTCGAGGACTACTACAACCCGTACCAGACCTTCCAGTGGCCCGACTCCCTGGACGAGAAGCAGTACTGGATGACCCCGGAGCTGCTGACCGTCTACGGCACGAAGCACTTCGAGGCCCTGGACGAGGAGACGCTCCAGCGCCTGTCGCGGTGGGAGTCCGTCAACTTCTACAGCCTCAACGTGCACGGCATCCGCGAGCTCCTCATCGAGGTCATCGGACGGATCCACATGCCGGGCTTCGAGGTCCCCTCGGACTTCTTCCACCACTTCATCGGCGAAGAGAACGAACACATGTGGTTCTTCTCGGAGTTCTGCCGCCGCTACGGCAGCAAGATCTACGGCAGCGCCGGCATGCGCGCCGACGCGGTCTGGGAGCCCGAGGTCGAGAACTTCCTGGTCTTCACCCGCATCCTCTTCTTCGAGGAGCTGGTCGACCACTACAACTCCCGGATGGCCAAGGACGCTTCCCTGTGCCACACCATCCGCGAGGTCAACCGGATCCACCACCAGGACGAGTCGCGCCACATCGCCTTCGGCCGTGAGCTGGTCTCGCTGCTGTTCCAGCGGATGACCGAGGCCGTGAGCGCCGAGCGGATCCGCGAGGTGGAGGCGTACGTGAAGCGTTACGTCGTCTACAGCATCAACTCGCTCTACAACCCGCACGTGTACAAGGACGCCGGCATCGCCGACCCGCTCGGACTGCGCAACGCGCTGATCGCCGACGAG
Source organism: Streptomyces sp. NPDC046203 (assembly GCF_040646255.1). NCBI lineage: Bacteria > Bacillati > Actinomycetota > Actinomycetes > Kitasatosporales > Streptomycetaceae > Streptomyces > Streptomyces sp. NPDC046203. The sequence goes on from NZ_JBEYZX010000040.1 coordinate 39,054, forward strand.
GCCCGCAGGGTCCACGAGCGCAAGGCGATCCGCAAGCCGCTCTCCTTCTTCCTCAAGACCGGCATCTTCTCGGACGACACCCTTCCCGTCCTCTGAAGCCCGGTCCCGAGTGCGCGAACCCACCCCGAGAGGTGCACCGACCATGACCGTGACGACCCCCGAGAACGTCGGGGCGACCAGGGGCCTGCCCACGCTCGGCCCGGAGGGGTCCCGCCTGCTGCGGCTCCTCGACGACACCTTCGAGGGCTGGGGAGTGGCCGCGGGCGCCCGCCCGATGACCATGCCCCCGCTGCTCCCGGCCGCCGATCTGGCCCGGCTCGACTACTACGACAACTTCCCGCACCAGGCCGTCGTGGCCGCCCCGCTCGATCTGGAGCGCCGGACGACCGCGCCGTTCTCCGCCGAGTCCGGTACCTTCCCGGCCGAGGCCCTTCAGCCGGCCGAGCTCGGCCTGCCGTCGGCGTCCTGCTACGCGGTGTACCTCACCCACCAGGGCACGACGGTGGCCGACGACACCCTGGTGACGATCTGCTCGTGGTGCTTCCGCAAGGAGACGCACTACGAGGGCATGCGGCGCCAACTCGGCTTCCGTATGCGGGAGATCGTGGCCATGGGCAGCCAGGAGCACGCCGAGGCCCATCTCGCGGACTTCACCGCCCGTATCCAGGCCTACGCCACCGCGCTGGACCTTCCGCTGCGGCGGGAGGCGGCCACGGATCCCTTCTTCGACAAGGGGAGTTCGAAGGCGCTGCTCCAGCGGCTCACGCCGGTGAAGTACGAGTTCCTGTACGAGGACCTGGCCATCGCCTCCGTCAACACGCACCGGAACTTCTTCGGCGAGCGCTGCTCCATCGCGCTCGCGTCGACCGGCGGGCCGGCCTTCACCAGCTGTGTCGCCTTCGGTCTGGAGCGCTGGCTGTCGGCGCTGACCCGCCGCTACGGCAGCTGGGAGGCCGCGGCCGAAGCGGTCCTCGACGCCAACGCCCGCATGCGCGCCGACGCGAGTAACGCGGCCGGGCCGGTGATCTGACGTGCCGGCCCGTCCCGTCGCCCCGCCGGCGGGCGGCCTGGGCTGGGCGAACCTCGGCATGGACATCGTGTCCGTCAGCCGCGTGCGGAGGCTTCTCACGCAGTACGGGGAGAAGTTCTTCGAGCGGATGCTCACCCCCGGCGAACTCGCCGACTGCCGCACGTCCGACGGGCTCGACCTGCTGAGCCTGTGCGGCCGGATCGCGGCCAAGGAGGCGGCGTTCAAGACGCTGCGGGTCCGCGGCCGGTTCCTGCCCTGGACCGACATCGTCGTACGGCGCTCCGACGGCGGCTGGCCGCTGGTGGAACTGCGCGGCCCGGCGGCGGAGATGGCCCAGGAGGCCGGTATCTGCGAGGTCACCGTGTCCATCAGCCACGACGTCGACTACGCGGTCGCGGTCGCCGCACCGATCATCGCGCCCACCCCTTCCCTCCCTCCCGCGACCTCTGCGGCTCCCGCAGCTCTCGCGACCCCCGTAACCCCCGCAAGTTCCGCAACTCTCGCAACTCCCGTAACTCCCGAACCTCCCACCCCTGCCACCCCTTCCGCTTCCAGCGGTAGGTAAAAGGAGAGCAACCATGGCCGACGGCCTGCAGACGGTGAAGAACTGGATCCTGGAGCGTCACCCGGAGCGCGACGACGTCGCGGCCGACCTCGACCTGATCGAGAACCGTCTCATCGACTCCCTGTCCTTCGTCGAGTTCGTCTTCCTGCTGGAGCAGGAGAGCGGCACGGCGATCCAGATGGAGACCCTGGAGGTCGACTCCATCCGGACCCTCGCCGCCATCGAGCAGCACTTCTTCAGCGGCGCCACCGCCGGGGCGGTGCAGGCATGAGCCGCCGCCTGTTCACCTCGGAGTCGGTGACCGAGGGCCACCCCGACAAGATCGCCGACCGGATCAGCGACACCATCCTGGACGCGCTGCTCGCCCAGGACCCCTCCTCCCGCGTCGCCGTGGAGACCCTGATCACCACCGGTCAGGTGCACATCGCGGGCGAGGTCACCACCTCCGCGTACGCCGACATCGCGACGCTGGTGCGCGAGGCGGTCCTCGACATCGGCTACGACTCCTCCGCGAAGGGCTTCGACGGCGCCTCCTGTGGCGTGTCGGTGTCGATCGGCGCGCAGTCGGCCGACATCGCGCAGGGTGTCGACACCGCCCACGAGGTCCGTGTCGAGGGCGAAGGCGACGAGCTCGCCGCCCAGGGCGCCGGCGACCAGGGCCTGATGTTCGGCTACGCCTGCGACGACACCGCCGAGCTGATGCCGCTGCCGATCGCCCTCGCGCACCGGCTGTCGCGCCGGCTGACGGAGGTCCGCAAGAACGGCACCGTCCCCTACCTGCGGCCGGACGGCAAGACGCAGGTCACCATCGAGTACGACGGCGACACCCCGGTCCGCCTGGACACGGTCGTCGTCTCCTCGCAGCACGCCTCCGACATCTCCGTCGAGGGTCTGCTGACCCCGGACGTGCGCGAGCACGTCGTGGAGCACGTCCTCAAGGAGCTGGTCGAGGAGGGCGTGACGCTGGAGTCCGACGGCTACCGGCTGCTGGTCAACCCGACCGGCCGCTTCGAGATCGGCGGGCCGATGGGCGACGCCGGCCTGACCGGCCGGAAGATCATCATCGACACCTACGGCGGCATGGCCCGGCACGGCGGTGGTGCCTTCTCCGGCAAGGACCCGTCGAAGGTCGACCGCTCGGCGGCGTACGCGATGCGCTGGGTCGCCAAGAACGTGGTGGCCGCCGGGCTTGCCAAGCGCTGCGAGGCGCAGGTCGCGTACGCGATCGGCAAGGCCGAGCCGGTGGGTCTGTTCGTGGAGACCTTCGGCACCGGCGTCCTGCCGGACGAGCGGATCCAGGAGGCCGTCTCCGCGGTGTTCGACCTGCGGCCGGCCGCGATCATCCGGGACCTGGACCTGAAGCGTCCGATCTACGCGGCCACGGCGGCGTACGGGCACTTCGGCCGGGAGCTGGCGGACTTCACCTGGGAGCGCACCGACCGGGTGGAGCAGCTCAAGCGCGCCGCGGGAATCTGAGGGGGCCTGGAAGAGATGCGTATCGCTGTCACCGGATCCATCGCGACCGACCACCTGATGACCTTCCCCGGCCGGTTCAGCGAACAGCTGATCGCCGACCGGCTGGAGCAGGTGTCCCTGTCGTTCCTTGCCGACAACCTGGAGGTCAGGCGCGGGGGAGTGGCGGCGAACATCGCCTTCGGGCTCGGCGTGCTCGGCCTGCGTCCCGTTCTCGTGGGCGCGGTCGGCGCCGACTTCGAGCCGTACCGGGTGTGGCTGAAGGACCACGGTGTGGACACCGACTCGGTGCGCGTCAGCGAGTCGCTCCACACCGCCCGGTTCGTCTGTACGACGGACGAGGCACAGAACCAGATCGCCACGTTCTACGCCGGGGCGATGAGCGAGGCACGGGAGATCGACCTGCGGGAGGTACTGGCCCGGGCCGGGCGGCTGTCGCTCGTCCTGGTCTCGCCGGACGATCCCGAGGCCATGCTGCGGCACACCCGCGCCTGCCGTGAGCTGGGGATTCCTTTCGCCGCCGATCCGTCGCAGCAGCTGGCGCGGCTGGACGGCGGTCAGGTGCGGGAGCTGGTGGACGGGGCGCGGTTCCTGTTCACCAACGAGTACGAGACGGCGCTCCTGATGGAGAAGGCCGGCTGGGACGAGGCCGAGGTGCTGCGGCGCGTCGGCACCTGGATCACCACGCACGGCGCGGACGGAGTACGGGTCCGGGGGGAGAGCCGGACCACACTCGCGGTGCCGGCCGTGCGGGTGGACGAGGCGGTGGATCCGACGGGAGTCGGGGACGCCTTCCGGGCCGGGTTCCTGGCCGCGACGCTGTGGGGCGTGCCGGAGCACTGCGCGGCGCAGCTGGGCTGCGCGATCGCGGCGACGGTGCTCGACTCGGTGGGCACCCAGGAGTACCGGCTCGGCCGTGACCCGCTCCTGGAGCGGATCAGGAGCACATACGGGGTGGGCTGCACCGCCACCCTGGTCACTCATCTGAGGGGGCTGTCGTGAGGGCTGTCGTGAGGGCTGCCGTCCGGGCCGCCAAACGGGCTGTGGTGAGGGGGCTTTCATGAGCGGGCAGGAGCAGGGCGGGCACGGGCCGGGCGGGCATCAGCCGGGCGGTCATGTGGCGGGCGGGGCAGGGGAGTTCGGTCCCGGCCGGTTCGGACCCGGTCGGTTCGGATCCGGTCGGTTCGATCCCGCGCAGGTCAGGCGTCCGCTGCGGGACGAGATCGGCACCCGGGTCCTGGTGGCCGACGGAGCGATGGGCACCATGCTCCAGGCCGCCGACCCGACCCTCGACGACTTCATGGAACTCGAGGGCTGCAACGAGATCCTCAACCTCACCCGGCCGGACATCGTGCGCTCGGTCCACGACGCGTACTTCGCGGTGGGCGTGGACTGCGTCGAGACCAACACGTTCGGTGCCAACCTGGCCGCTCTCGCCGAATACGGCGTCGAACACCGGGTGTTGGAGCTGTCCGAGGCCGGGGCGCGGATCGCCCGTGAGGCCGCCGACGCGCACACCGCGAAGGACGGCCGGCCGCGCTGGGTCCTCGGCTCGATGGGGCCGGGCACCAAGCTGCCGACGCTCGGGCATGTGACGTACGAGCCGCTGCGGGACGCGTACCGGAGCAACGCGGAGGGGCTGCTGACGGGCGGGGCGGACGCCCTGCTCGTGGAGACCTCGCAGGATCTGCTCCAGACGAAGGCGGCGGTCGTCGGCGCGCGCCGGGCCCTGGACTCCCTCGGCCTGGATCTGCCGCTGATCGTGCAGGTGACGGTGGAGACGACCGGCACGATGCTGCTCGGTTCCGAGATCGGCGCGGCCCTGACGGCGCTCGAACCCCTCGGGATCGACATGATCGGCCTCAACTGCGCCACCGGCCCTGCCGAGATGAGCGAGCACCTGCGCTATCTGGCGCGGCACGCGCGGGTTCCGCTGTCGGTGATGCCGAACGCGGGTCTGCCGGTGCTGACGAAGGACGGCGCCCACTATCCGCTGGCGCCCGCCCAACTAGCCGACGCCCACGAGGGGTTCGTCCGCGACTTCGGCGCCGCGCTGGTCGGCGGTTGCTGCGGTACGACGCCGGAGCACCTCGGCCGGGTCGTCGAGCGGGTCCGGGGTGCCGAGGTGCCGGACCGGTCGCCGGTGGCGGAGCCGGGCGCGTCGTCGCTGTACGGCCATGTCCCGTTCCGGCAGGACACCTCGTTCCTCGCGATCGGCGAGCGGACCAACGCCAACGGGTCGAAGAAGTTCCGCGAGGCCATGCTGGAGAGTCGCTGGGACGACTGTGTGGAGATGGCCCGGGACCAGATCCGCGAGGGCGCGCACATGCTCGATCTGTGCGTGGACTACGTCGGGCGGGACGGCGTCGCCGACATGGAAGAGTTGGCGGGTCGCTTCGCGACCGCGTCCACCCTCCCGATCGTGCTGGACTCCACCGAGGTCCCGGTGCTGCGGGCCGGCCTGGAGAAGCTGGGTGGCCGGGCGGTCGTCAACTCCGTCAACTACGAGGACGGGGACGGGCCCGAGTCGCGGTTCGCCCGGGTCGCGGGCCTCGCGCGGGAGCATGGTGCCGCGCTGATGGCGCTGACCATCGACGAGGAGGGCCAGGCCCGTACCGCCGAGCACAAGGTCGCCATCGCCGAGCGGCTGATCGCGGACCTGACCGGCAACTGGGGGATCCGTGAGTCGGACATCCTCATCGACACCCTGACCTTCACGATCTGCACGGGCCAGGAAGAGTCGCGGAAGGACGGCATCGCCACGATCGAGGCGATCCGGGAGCTCAAGCGCCGCCACCCCGACGTCCAGACGACTCTCGGCCTGTCCAACATCTCCTTCGGCCTCAACCCGGCCGCGCGGCTCGTGCTCAACTCGGTCTTCCTGGACGAGTGCGTGAAGGCGGGCCTGGACTCGGCGATCGTGCACGCCTCGAAGATCCTCCCGATCGCCCGGCTGGAGCCGGAACAGGTCGAGGTCGCGCTCGATCTGATCTACGACCGGCGGCGGCCCCGGCAGGGGGACGAGCCGGCCTACGACCCGCTCCAGCGGCTCCTCGAACTCTTCGAGGGCGCGACGACGAAGTCGCTGAAGGCCGGCAAGGCGGAAGAGTTGCTGGCGCTGCCGCTGGAGGAGCGGCTGAAGCGGCGGATCATCGACGGCGAGAAGAACGGCCTGGAGGCCGACCTCGACGAGGCCCTGACCGCCCGGCCCGCACTCGACATCGTCAACGAGACGCTGCTCGACGGCATGAAGACGGTCGGCGAACTCTTCGGCTCCGGACAGATGCAGCTGCCGTTCGTGCTCCAGTCCGCCGAGGTCATGAAGACCGCGGTGGCTTATCTGGAGCCGCACATGGAGAAGGCGGACGCGGCCGGCAAGGGGACGATCGTCCTGGCCACGGTCCGCGGCGACGTCCACGACATCGGCAAGAACCTGGTCGACATCATCCTGTCCAACAACGGCTACAACGTCGTGAACATCGGCATCAAGCAGCCGGTCTCCGCGATCCTCCAGGCGGCCGAGGAGCACCGGGCCGATGTGATCGGGATGTCCGGTCTCCTGGTGAAGTCGACCGTGATCATGAAGGAGAACCTGGAGGAGCTGAACGGCCGGGGGATGGCCGCCGACTTCCCGGTGATCCTCGGCGGTGCGGCGCTGACCAGGGCGTACGTCGAGCAGGACCTCCACGAGATCTACCAGGGCGAGGTCCGCTACGCCCGTGACGCCTTCGAGGGGCTGCGGCTGATGGACGCGCTCATGGCGGTGAAGCGGGGCGTCCCCGGAGCCGTACTCCCCGAGCTGAAGCAGCGGCGGGTCCCCCGGCTCCCCGAGCAGGCCGAGAACTCGGCGACCGACCCGGTCGCGGCCCTGCTGGACGTACGGGAGCCGGAGCCGGCCGGACGCAGCGACGTGGCCACCGATCTCCCCGTACCCGAGCCGCCGTTCCTCGGCACGAAGGTCGTCAAGGGCATCCCGCTGGTCGACTACGCGCCCTGGCTCGACGAGAACGCCCTGTTCAAGGGCCAGTGGGGCCTGAAGGACAAGGAGCTGATCGAGTCGGAGGGCCGCCCGAGGCTGCGCGGCTGGCTGGACCGGTTGCAGACCGACCGGCTTCTCGAAGCGGCCGTGGTCTACGGCTACTTCCCCTGTGTGTCCAAGGGCGACGTGCTGATCGTCCTGGACGAGGACGGAGGCGAGCGGACCCGCTTCTCCTTCCCCCGCCAACAGCGGGGCCGCCGCCTCTGTCTGTCCGACTTCTTCCGGGACGAGGACTCCGACGAGATCGACGTCCTGGCCGTGCAGGTCGTGACGGTCGGTTCGCGGATCGGGGAGGAGACGGCGAAGCTGTTCGCCGCCGACTCCTACCGTGACTACCTCGAACTGCATGGCCTGTCCGTGCAGTTGGCCGAGGCCCTGGCCGAGTACTGGCACGCCCGGGTCCGTTCCGAGTGGGGCATCGCGGGCGCCGACCCGGCCGGCCTCGACGGGATGCTCCGCACCGAGTACCAGGGCTGCCGCTACTCGCTCGGCTACCCCGCCTGCCCGGACCTGGAGGACCGCGCGAAGATCGCCGCGCTGCTGCGGCCCGAGCGGATCGGGGTCGAGCTGTCGGAGGAGTTCCAACTGCACCCCGAACAGTCCACGGACGCGCTCATCGTCCATCACCCGGAGGCGAGTTACTTCAACGCGGGAGGACGACGATGACCCCCGGACCTGGTTCTGGCCCCGGCCCCGGTTCTGGCTCCGGACCCGGCTCCACCTTTGGCCCCGGCTCCGTCCCTGCCCCCAGGCCGGGGATCCCGCTCCCCTCGGCCGAACACCCCACTTTCTCCTTCGAGTTCTTCCCGCCGAAGACCGACAAGGGCGAGCGGGCCCTGTGGAACGCCATCCGGCGGGTGGAGGCCCTCGCGCCGGACTTCGTCTCCGTGACGTACGGCGCGGGCGGCTCCTCGCGCGACCGCACCGTCTCCATCACCGAGCGGATCGGCGCCGAGACCACCCTGCGGCCGGTCGCCCATCTGACCGCCGTCGGCCACACGGTCACCGAACTGCGCGCGATCATCGGCCGGTACGCGGACGCCGGGATCCGGGACGTGCTCATCCTGCGCGGCGACCCGCCGGGCGACCCGCGCGGCGAGTGGCACCCGCACCCGGACGGCTTCACATACGCCTACGAACTCGTGGAACTCGTACGGTCGTTGGGTGACTTCCGGATCGGTGTGGCGGCCTTCCCGGAACGGCACCCCCGCTCGCCCGACTGGGAGAGCGACATCCGGCACTTCGTCGCCAAGTGCCGGGCCGGGGCGGACTACGCGATCACCCAGATGTTCTTCGACCCGGAGGACTACCTCCGGCTGCGCGACCGGGTCGCCGCGGCCGGCTGCGACACCCCGATCATCCCGGAGATCATGCCGGCCACCGACGTACGGCAGATCCGGCACTTCGCCGAACTCTCCGACGCCGCCTTCCCCGAGGACCTGGCGCACCGCCTGGAGGCGGCGAAGGACGACCCGGACACCGCGTACCGCGTCGGCGTCGACCACGCGACCCGGATGAGCCTGAGGCTCCTCGACGAGGGTGCGCCCGGCCTGCACTACATCACCCTCAACAAGTCCACCGCGGCCCTCGAAATCCACCGCACCGTCCAAGCGTCTCAAGCGTCACAAGCGTCTCAAACATCTCAAGCGTCAAGGAGCTTCGTCCATGTCTGACACGGCGTTCACCGACTACAAGGTCGCCGACATCTCCCTGGCCGCGTTCGGCCGCAAGGAGATCACGCTCGCCGAGCACGAGATGCCCGGCCTGATGTCGATCCGCCGGGAGTACGCCGAGCGTCAGCCGCTGGCGGGCGCCCGGATCACCGGCTCGCTGCACATGACCGTGCAGACCGCCGTCCTCATCGAGACGCTGGTGGCGCTCGGGGCCGAGGTCCGCTGGGTCTCCTGCAACATCTACTCGACCCAGGACCACGCCGCCGCCGCGATCGCCGCCGCCGGCATCCCGGTCTTCGCCTGGAAGGGCGAGACGCTGGAGGAGTACTGGTGGTGCACGGAGCAGGCGCTGACCTGGCCGGGCGCCGACGGCCCCAACATGATCCTGGACGACGGCGGCGACGCCACCCTCCTTGTCCACAAGGGTGTGGAGTACCAGAAGGCGGGCGCCGTGCCCGATCCGTCGACCGCCGACAACGACGAGTTCCGGGTCATCCTGGAGCTGCTGCGCGACACCGGCCTGGACTGGGCGGCGATCGCCGACGGCATCCGCGGCGTGACGGAGGAGACCACCACCGGTGTCCACCGCCTGTACGAGATGCACCGTGACGGGGCGCTGCTCTTCCCCGCGATCAACGTGAACGACGCCGTGACGAAGTCGAAGTTCGACAACAAGTACGGCTGCCGGCACTCCCTCATCGACGGCATCAACCGGGCGACGGATGTGCTGATCGGCGGCAAGACCGCCGTCGTCTGCGGCTACGGCGACGTCGGCAAGGGCAGCGCGGAGTCCCTGCGCGGCCAGGGCGCCCGCGTCATCGTCACCGAGATCGACCCGATCTGCGCGCTCCAGGCGGCCATGGACGGCTACCAGGTCGCAACTCTTGAGGACGTGGTCGAGACCGCGGACATCTTCATCACCACGACGGGCAACAAGGACATCATCATGGCGTCCGACATCGCCCGGATGAAGCACCAGGCGATCGTCGGCAACATCGGCCACTTCGACAACGAGATCGACATGGCGGGGCTCGCCAAGATCCCCGGGATCGTGAAGGACGAGGTCAAGCCGCAGGTCCACACCTGGACGTTCGAGGACGGCAAGGTCGTCATCGTCCTGTCCGAGGGCCGGCTCCTGAACCTCGGCAACGCCACCGGCCACCCCTCCTTCGTGATGTCGAACTCCTTCGCGGACCAGACCCTGGCCCAGATCGAACTCTTCACGAAGACGTCCGAGTACCCGGTCGGCGTCTACACGCTGCCGAAGCACCTGGACGAGAAGGTCGCCCGCCTGCACCTCGACGCCCTCGGGGTACGGCTGACGACGCTGCGTCCGGAGCAGGCCGACTACATCGGCGTTCCGGTCGAGGGCCCGTACAAGTCGGACCACTACCGCTACTGATCCGATGCCGAGCGACTGTTCCGACGCCGCCGACCCCCGGGTCCTCGTGGACCCGGCCGTCCCCGGCGTCGCCGACGACGAGGTCGGTCACGACCGTGACCCCTGGCTTCCGGACCGTCTGCTGAGGACGGAACGCGACCTGCTGATGCCGTTGCTGCGCCGTACGCCCGAGCCCGCGTATGCCAACCGCACCGCCTGCCCCGGCTGGACCGCCCGGCAGGTGCTCGCCCACTGCGCGGCGGCGCTCGTCCGCATCGTCGAGGACCGGCTGGAGGAGGGCGTGTTCCTGCCCGACGCCAACGCCTACGACGTGGCGGAACGCGAGGACTGGCCGCTCGGCCGGGTCCTCGACGAACTGGAACGCGGCATGACCGAGGCCGGACCGGTCATCGCCGCCCGCGAGGACGGCCGGCTCGACGCGGTCGCCCTCGGGGAGTGGGTGCACGCGGGGGACGTACGGGAGGCCTTCGGCGAACCCGGCGCGTACTGCGGCCAGGCACTCGACCTGGCCCTCCCGCTGCTGTCGGTGACCAGCCGCAAACGGGAGACTCCGCGACTGGTCTGCGCGCTCGCGGACCGGCCCGGCGAGGTGGCGCTCGGCAACGCCGTCGAAGGGCGGGCCCCGGCCCGCTTCAGCGGGCACGCGGCGACGCTGATCCGTATCTACTCGGGCCGGCCGCTGGTGCGTACCCGGTACGAGCTGACCGGTGCGACGGAGCAGGAGCTTCTCATCTACCGGTGAGAGAAGGGGAGGGGAGGGGAGGGGAGTCGGGCGGGTGTGGCGACCTTGCCCCTCACCGCTTCTCTCAACTGTCGTCTCCCAACTGCCGTCTTCTGAATGCCGATTCCCGACCGCTGTTTCCCGACCGTTGATTCCCGACGGGGCGTCGAGCCCTGGTCCGTCCACCTCCCCCGGACGGGCCGGGGCTCGACGCTTCCTCCCCACGAGAGGACACCTCATGCCCGGCACGCTCGACCGAATGCTGCGCGCCCAGGTGGCGTCGCGCCCCGACGAGACCGCGGTCGTCTTCGGCGACGACCATCTGACCTTCCGCGAACTCCACGAGGGGGCCGCGGTCCTCGCCGCGTATCTGCGCACCCTCGGCGTGGTCGCCAATCAACGGGTCGGGATCTGCCTCGAACCCGCGCTCGAACTGGCGATCGGTACGTGGGGGGTGGTGCTGTCCGGCGGGGCGTACGTCCCGCTCGCGCCGGAGCGCTCCGGCGAGCGGCTGCGCCGGGTGATCGAGGACAGCGGTGCGCAGGTCGTCGTCACCCAGGAGGTGTTCCGGGCCCGCGTCGACGAACTCGCCCCGCCCGGCACCACCGTGGTCACCTTCAAGGACGCCGTGCAGTACGCGTGGCGCACGGCCGGCGCGGAACGGCCCCTGGCCGACGTCGTATCGGACTCCTCCCAACTCGCCTATGTCGTCTACCCGTCCGCCTTCGGCGACCGGGTGGTGGGGCTGGCGACCGAACACCGCTCGATCGTCGCCCAGTTGGGGTGGCTGGCCGCCGAGCACGAGCTCGGTCCCGGCGCGACCGTCGTACAGAAGCTCCCGATGGACTTCGACGCGGGCCGGTGGGAGATCCTCGCCCCCGGCGTCGGCGCGCGGGTCGTCTTCGAGCCGGCGTTTCCGTGGAACGGCATGGGGGAGTGGGGCGACGAGCACTCCTTCGCGGAGGGTGCCCATTCCTTCCCGGAGGGCGTGGGCGTTCAGCCGAGGCGGCTGCCGAGGGTGAGGGAGGCGGCGGAGGCAGCGGAGGTGGTGGCGGGGCGGGTTCCGTCCGGGCTGGGGAGGTAGGGCGGCGGCGGGAGGAAGGCAGGGCGGCGGGAGGTAGTCCGTTCGGCTCTGCCGTGGTGCGCGGTGGGGGCGCCGGTGTTGTGCTGGTGGCGCCGGGACCCCGCCGATCCCCTCTGCCCCGACCCGTACCGCCTACCGACCCCCGTACCGACCCCGTGTCGGTCCCGTACGCCTGGCAACGCATCGCAGTGCAGGAGCGCACCATGGCCGTGATCGTCACCCTCGAATTCCCCGGCGTCGACGAGGAGGGCTACCGCCACACCTTCGACAAGATCACCGGTGCGCCGTGGTTCCCGACCCCGGGCTTCCTCGCCCACGCGGCGGGCCCGGACGGCGCGGGCGGCTGGCGGGTGATCGACTTCTGGGACTCGGAGGAGGCGTACCGGATGTTCGCGCGGAAGACGCTGCCGATCCTCCAGGAGACGGGCCTGACCTCGGTCACGACGAGGATCGACAAGGCGGTGGAAGTGGTGGTCCCGCCGCCCGGGTAGCGGCCCTGCTCGCCACCCTGGCAGTCGACCGGGGAATTGTGTTGCGGAGCCGGGCCGTTCGGCTCCAGGGTGACCTCATGTCCACCGATTCCGCCACTGATTCCTCCGCAGGCCCGGCCGCGTCCGCCGCCTCAGCGGCCGCCACCGCCGACCTCTTCGCACCCGACGGCCGGCTGAAGGCCATCCCGCGCAAGCCCGCCCGCCGCGCCGCGCTGCTCGACCATCTCGCCGCCACGCTCTTCGAGACCGACCGCGCCTACACGGAGCGCGAGGTCAACGAGGCCCTGAAGACCGTGCACGACGACTTCCCGGCCCTGCGCCGCTATCTGATCACCGGCGGCCAGCTCTCCCGTACGAACGACGGCTCGGCTTACCGCCGACAGCAGCTGACCACCGACGACACGGCGGGAACGACCCCCACTGTCGCGTGACCGCGGCGGCACTGGCCGGCCTGCTCGCCGGCTTCGGCATCGCCATCCCCGTCGGCGCGGTCGGCGCCTTGCTCGTCGCCTTCACGGCCCGCTCCGGCTGGCGTACGGGCGCGGGCGCGGCCCTCGGTGTCGCCAGCGCCGACGGCGTCTACGCCCTCGTGGCGGTCGCGGGCGGCTCGGCCCTGGTCCCGCTGCTCACGCCGGTGATGGCCCCGATGCGGTGGGTGTCGGCGGCGGTCCTGGTGGCCCTCGCCGTACGGGGAGCCTGGACGGCCGTACGGACCTACCGCGGCGCCCCGCGGATCGCCCCCGGCCCCGGCTCCGCCCCCGGCCCCGGCTCTGGCGCGACGAGCCCGCTCCGCGCGTACCTCACCTTCCTGGGCATCACGCTCCTCAACCCGATGACGGTGATCTACTTCGCCGCCCTCGTCCTCACCACGGGCCCCGCCGCCCCGTCCACCACCCCGACCCGCGCCGTCTTCGTCCTGGCGGCCTTCGCCGCCTCCGCGACCTGGCAACTCTTCCTCGCCACCGGCGGCACCCTCCTCGGCCGCACTCTGTCGGGCCCACGCGGCCGCGTCACCACGGCGCTGGCGTCGAGCACGCTGATCGTGATCCTGGCGGCGCGGCTCGTGGCGGACGCGGTGTAGGGGGCGTAGAGGTCAGAGGCGGCGGGTCGCCTTCCGCGAACTGGTCTGCGCCGCTCAGGCGCCGGATCGCTCCTGGTCCGCCAGGAAGCCGAAGTCGAGGAAGTCCTCCGCGTTGTCCTGGAGCCAACGGAGGGCCCGAGCACGGTCGCTCGCGGTCAGTGCCGCCACGAGCGACAGAGCCCGGCCGACGGTCTCGCTCGCCGTCCGGGTGCCGAGCCGGCGGCGGGCGCGGGCGAGTGCGACATCGTCGATGTCCACGAAGGACTTGGGCATGGAGACCTCCTCGCGCGTCCGATGGGGGCCAGTATGGCGCGGATGTCAGTGGCCGATGATTTTCTGTCCTCACGACGGTCCGAAGATCCGAGACCACCGCGTACGCCGGCCGCACCGCACCACCCCGCACCGCCCACGGAACGAGGAACCCTGATGCGCACCCTGATCACCACCGCCTTCGTCTCGCTCGATGGTGTCGTCGAGGCCCCCGGCGGCGAGCCCGGTTACCGGAACTCCGGGTGGACCTTCAAGGACGTCGAGTTCCTCCCCGAGGCGTTCGAGATCAAGGGCCGGGAGCAGGAGGAGGCCGCGGCGATGCTGCTGGGCCGGACGAGTTACGAGGCGTTCAGCCCCGTGTGGCCGGGCATGGCGGACTTCGCCGGCTACAAGGAGATGCCGAAGTACGTCGTCTCCACCACCCTCACCGACGACGACCTCGTGTCGAACTGGGGCGAGACCACGATCCTGCGGTCCCTCGACGAGGTCGCCGCACTGAAGCGGACCGAGGGTGGCCCGATCATCGTCCACGGCAGCGCGTCCTTGAACCGGGCGCTGTCGGACGCGGGCCTGATCGACCGCTACCACCTGCTCGTCTTCCCCTTGCTGCTCGGCGCGGGCAAGCGCCTCTTCAGCGCCACGGACAAGGACGCGCAGAAGCTGCGGCTGGTCGAGCATGAGGCGTACGCGAACGGCGTCCAGAAGCAGGTCTTCGACGTCGTCCACTGAGGCGGGGGGCAGGGGGCCCGGGGCCCGGAGGTCTGGCGGCCAGGTAGCCAGGTAGCCGGGCCGCACCCGCCCCGCCCTCGGGCCGCGACCCGGACCCCTGTTCGGCCGGCGGTCAGTGCGCCGCGGGCGCGATGTTCTGGTTGTGGTGGAAGACGTTGTCCGGGTCGTACGTCGCCTTCACCTCGGCCAGCCGGTCGTAGTGGCCGCGATAGGTGGCCCGGACCCGGTCCTGGCCCTCCTCCGCGCCGATGAAGTTGACGTACCCGCCGCCCATCGAGTGCGGGTGCAGCGCGTCCCAGTAGCCGCGGGCCCAGTCGCGGATCCGGCCCGCGTCGGCCGGTTCGGGGCTGATGCCGGCGATCACGCCGGACCACATCGCGTCCCGGTACGCCCACGCGGTGTCCGCCTGGGCGGGGCGGTGCGCGGCGCCGTCCACCGGATAGAGGTGCATGGTGGACAGATCGGTCGGCATGCTGTCGAGGAACGAGCCGTGCACGCCGATCGCGCCGTCCGTGATCCGGTCGAAGAAGTCACCGCGCCAGTACCACTGGAGACCCTTCGGGATCAGTCCGTCGAACGTCGTCTGGAGCGCCGGATACGGCACGGGCATCGAGAAGTGGAAGGCGGGCGGGGCCGGTTCGGTGACGTCCGTGAACGCCTTCGTCAGACTCTCCTCGTCCGTCGCGCCGGTGTGGCACCACACCACGCCGCACATCTTCCTTCCGTGGATCTCCTCGGGGAAGGGCGGGCCGGGCGGGACGACGAGCAGGGCGAAGAATCCGTACAACTCCTCGGGCGCGCCGGGCAGATACTCCCGGTACCAGCGCATCACGGCGTCGAGGTGATCCGGCTCCCAGAGCGTGACGGCGAAGCCCACGTTCTCGACCGGGTGCAGCGCGTACGTGAACGACGTCACCACGCCGTAGTTGCCGCCGCCGCCCCTCAACGCCCAGTAGAGATCGGGGTGTTCGTCGGCCGAGGCGGTGACGGCCGTGCCGTCCGCGAGGACGACGTCCGCCGCGAGGAGGTTGTCGATGGTGAGTCCGTAGGCCCGGGTCAGATAGCCGTGCCCGCCGCCGAGGGTCAGTCCGCCGACCCCGGTGGTCGACATGATCCCGGCGGGGGTCGCGAGCCCGAAGCCGTGCGCCTCGTGGTCCAGGTCCCCCAGCTGACTTCCGCCGCCGACCGTCGCGGTCCGGGCCGCGGGGTCCACCCGTACCCACCGCAGGGCCGACAGGTCCACCATCAGTGCGTCGTCCACCAGACACAGACCACCGCCGCTGTGCCCACCGCCGCGCACCGACAGGTCCATGCCTGCGTCGCGGGCGAACCTTATCGCCGCTCTCACGTCCGTGGTGTCCGCGCACCGGGCTATGGCCCCCGGGCGGCGGTCGATCATCGCGTTGTAGATCTCCCGGGCGCCGTCGTATCCGCCGTCCTCGGGAGTGATCACCTCGCCGCGCATCCGCTCGCGCAGCGTCTCGTACGTCGTGCCGTCCATGACTCCTCCAGGACACCCCCGGTCGGACGGCCGCGCTACGTCTTCAGTCTCCCCCTGTCCCGTACGCTCCGCGAGCGCGTCGGGCGATCTGCCTTTACCCTGCGGATCCTCGCGCGCGCTCACGAGGGCCCGCGCCCGCACCCGCCCGCGCGCCCTCCTCGCGGCCTGCCAACGCGGTCCAGGTGCTCGGGGACGCGCGTTGACGCGCATCGCGCGGACCGGTCGCCCGACTGCTACGTTGATCTGCTTTGCTCCGACCGGAAGGAAAGCAGATGGTTGTTCCCGCCCCGCACAGCCGGTTCCTCGCGGACACGCTGCCACGGATCCGGGAGGACGCGCGAGTGGCCGGTGTGGCGCTCACCGGGTCGCTCGCGGGAGGCCGGCCCGACGCCTATTCGGATGTGGACCTGATCGTGGTCGTCGACGACGACGCGCACGGCGCGGTCATGGCGGAGCGGCTCGCGCTGATCGGCTCCTGGGTGCCCCTGGTGGCCGGTTTCACCGGGGAACACGTCGGCGAACCGCGTCTGATCGTGTCCCTCGTCGGGCCGCCGCTCCTGCATGTCGACTTCACGTTCGTCCGGGCCTCCGACTTCGCCGTACGGACGAAGGATCCGGAGGTCCTGTGGGACCGGGACGGTCTCCTGGCGGGCGCCCTCGCCGGACGTCCGCCGGCCGGGCCGGCGGCGCTCGACCTCCAGTGGATGGAGGACCGGTTCTGGGTCTGGACGCACTACGGTGCGACGAAGCTCGGCCGAGGGGAACTGTTCGAGGCCATCGGCTTCTTGGACTTCCTGCGCGAGACCGTGCTCGGCCCGCTGGCCGCGCGCCGCGCGGGTGCGCCGCCGCGCGGCGTCCGCCACCTGGAGACCGTCGCGCCGGCGGAGGCGCGCGAGCTGCGGGCGACACTGTGCGGCTACGACCCTCGTGACGCCGGGCGGGCACTGCTCGCCGCCGTGGAGCTCTACCGCCGGTGGTCCGTCGTCGGCGGAGCGCCCGTCGAACGGCGCCACCACGCCGAGGAGCTCGCCGTGCGGTTCCTTCGCGGCGTCGTCGACCAACTCCGCTGACCGCGACGCGAAGCGATGCGGCACGGTGTGGGGCGGTGTGGGGCGGGGCGGCGTGGGGCGGCGCGGCGCGTGTGGGGCCGCCATCCGGACGGGGAACGCCGACGGCCCGCCCCTTGCCCCCGGAGGGTCATGGGGCGGGCCGTCGGCGTGCGAGTGCGGGCCGTCCGGGCCGTCCGCGAGGAGCGGACCGGCGCGGCGACCGCTACCGCGTCGCGCTTACTTCTTCAGGGCGCCGAGGGCGGCCTCGTAGTTCGGCTCGTCGGCGATCTCGGAGACCAGCTCGGCGTGCAGAACCTTGTCGTTCTCGTCGAGGACGACGACGGCGCGGGCGGTCAGACCGGCCATCGGGCCGTCGACGATCGCGACACCGTAGTCGGTGTGGAACTCACGGCCGCGCAGGGTGGAGAGCGTCTTCACGTTCTCCAGGCCCTCGGAGCCGCAGAAGCGGGCCTGCGCGAACGGCAGGTCGGCGGAGACGCACAGCACGACGGTGTCGGCCAGCTCGGCGGCCTCGGCGTTGAACTTGCGCACGGAGGCGGCGCACGTCGGGGTGTCCACGCTCGGGAAGATGTTGAGGACCTTGCGCAGGCCGGCGTAGTCCTTCAGCGTCTTGTCCGCGAGGCCCTCGCCGACCAGGCTGAACGCGGGCGCGTCGGTGCCCGGGGCGGGCAGGATGCCGTCGACGGTTACGGGGGTGCCCTTGAGCGCGACCTGCGCCATGAGGTGTCTCCTTTTACGACTGAATGGTGTCATCGTCAACAGCTGTCGACCCCACGATCGTATTCCGCCCGTTTCATGATCCTTCCCGGCCGGGGATGGGCCGGGGCGGGGGCGGGCCGGGGCCGCGGCAGTCATGGTGCTTCGGTGGCCGGGGCGTGCCTTCCCCGGGGGTGGAAGCGCGGTGTCAGGGGGCGGTTGCCGAAGTCCATGCCGATCACGGTCCGCTCTCCGCCCCGGCCCCGCTCGCAGAGGCTTGGAATCGCCACTGGAACGCTGTGTTCCGCCGGGCGGGCTCCCTACGCTCGCCGCATGGACGAGATCACCACGCACCTGACAGCGGCAGCGACCTCCTCTGCCCCGGCCCTCCTGCTGCGCCCCTGGGCTGCCGAGGACGTTCCCGCCCTGGCCGGCTTCAGCCAGGACACCGAGCTGCGCCGCCGTACGACCTTCGCCGTGGACGACGAGGCCGACGCGGCCCGCTGGATCCACGACCAGGAGCGCGGGTGGGAGTCCGGGGAACGCTTCGCCTTCGCCGTCCTAGAGGTCGAAGTCGGTGCGGGAGACGGGAAGTTGGTGGGGAATGCGGCCCTCAAGCGTGCCGTCCCGGGGTCTGCGTCCGCCGAAGTCGGCTACTGGACGGCGGCCCAGGCGCGCGGCCGGGGTGTCGCCCCGCGGGCGCTGGAGGCGGTGACGGACTGGGCGTTCGCCACCTTCGGCGGCGACGGCCTGAAGCGCATTGAACTCCTTCACCAGGTCGACAACACGGGTTCCTGCCGGGTCGCCGAGAAGGGCGGCTACGTCCTCAGCGCGATCCTGTCGCCGTTCCCGCCGGACTATCCCCTTGAGGGGCACCTGCACGCCCTGGAGCGGTGAGATCGACTTGTCGCGGCCCGGCGGCCCGGCGGCCCGGCGGCCCGGCGGCCCGGCGGCCCGGCAGGCCGCGACGCGGATCGCCTCGGCCGGCGGAGCAGCCGCGCTCATGGTGTGTCGGCGGCCGGGGTGCGCCTTCCCCAGGGGCGGAAGCGCAGCTTCAGGTGGCGGCCGCCGGCGTCCGCGTCGACCACGGTCCGCTCCCCGACCCGCAGCCCCACCGGCATCAGCTGATCACCTTGTCCGGCGAGGAGGACGGCACCGTCTCCCGCCTGCACGCTCTCGATCGCTTCCGCGAGATCTTCCTGCCATTCGGGGTCGACGCCGAACGCGTAGGAGGTCCACAGCATGCCGTTGACCGACAGCGAGCAGCCCTCGTCGTCGTGGGTCACGACCACGTCGCCTGACGCCGGCACCGGAGTCAACAGCACGCAGAGATCCCCGTCTGTGAGGACTCTGTTCCCGTAACGGCGCGCGGCGGCGTGGCAGATGGCGAGGACGGCGGCTTCAGGGCTGTTTGGAGCGGGGGTTCGGCACGGCATGGGGTCAGTAGTACCCGGCAGCGAGGTCCAGCCGTCGCGACCGCGCCGGTGGAGTCGACAACACGGGTTCCTGCCGGGTCGCCGAGAAGGCCGGCTACGTCCTCGGTGCGATCCTGTCGCCGTTCCCGCCGGACTATCCCCTCAAGGGGCACCTGCACGCCCTGGAGCGGCGAGGCCGACGCGTCGCGGCCTCTGCCGGGCCCGCCCCGGGGACGAGGCCGGACGATGCGTGCCAGACTGGCGGCATGACCACTGACGCACTGCATCTGACAGCCGCGATCACTCATGAAGGCGCGTGGTACGTGGCGCGTTGTCTCCAAGTCGAGGTCACCTCACAGGGCGAGACCATCGAGGAGTCGTTGGACAACCTCCGCGAGGCGCTGGAGCTCTATTTCGAAGACGCTCCCGCACCCGAGGTCACCGAGGTGATCACTGCTCCCATCGCAGTGCGTCACGCCGCATGAGCCCGGTCGTTCCGACGGGGCTCTCCGGCGCCGTGGTGGCCAAGGCGCTGGAACGAGGCGGGTTCGATCACGTTTCGACCCGCGGCAGCCATGCGAAGTATCGCAAGGGGGAGAGGACTGTCATCGTTCCGCTTCACCGCGACCTCGCACCTGGCACGGTCCGGTCCATCCTCCGGCAGGCCGACTGGGGCGTGGACGATCTGAAGGCGCACTTGAACTAGACGGCCAGCGTGACCTGCACCGATGCGCACCACGGGCCAAGAGTCCGAATGTGTGTTCCATGCGAAGATCCGGTCATGATTCGGCGACTTCTCTGTGTTCTGGCCGCGGCCCTGGGTGGGGTGCTCGCTTTCGGCTCGGCCTGGCTCGGTTCCTGGGCGGACGAGAACCATCACGCCTGGGTCGGACGGGCCTGCGTCGCCGGCGCGGGGCTGGGGCTCGTGGTGGCGGTGGGCGGTCTCGTGTTCTCGGTACTGCCCCGGCGCTGGGTCCGGCGGGTGTTCCCGCCGGCGGCGGAGCCGCGCCCCGGTGCCGTCGCCGGGCGCCGCGTGAAACTGGCCCCGATCGACCCGCTCAGGGCCGGCCTGTCCCGTGAGCCCGTGATGACGCCGAGGGCGGAGCGGGGGGTCTCCTGGAGTGAGACGGCGTTCGTGGCCGCCGTCTGCTGGGCGCTCAGCGGCGTCGCGTACGGCCTCTTCGCCGCCTTCGACGAATCGGTTCTCGGTATCTGGCCGCTTCTCTGCCCCGCCCTGGTCGGGTGGGGCAGGGGGAAGCCCCCGTACTGGGCCGCCGGAGCCGCGGCGACCCTCGCGGGGACGATCACGGTGATCGTGCTTCTCGACTCCCTGCGGGACGCCCTGGGCCGCTACTTCGGCGAGGCCGTCACCGTGGGCTCCGGGACGACGGTCGCCCTGCTCGTCTTCACCCTCGTCCAGCGCCACCGCGCGCGGACGGCCTTCTGACGACGACCATCCGGCCCCGCGCCCGGGCTCGCTTCCTAGCCGAACGGGCCTCAGACAGCGGGCAGTTGAGCGCCGACCTCCCGCCCTCCCCGCGCGCCTTCCACGGGGCGGCGGACGGCGGCACCTTCCGTTTCGTTCCGGCCGCCCGGGACTGCCGACCGCGCTTTCGGCCAGGCTGGCGCGTAGTCGGCGCCGTAGCCCCGCCCGGTCCCGGGCGGGCGGACCGGGCTCGGACAACCCGCGTATTCGATCAAGCCAATGTCCCCGTACAGGCAGGCGAACAACCGGAGTTGGGTCACAACCCTTGGTACGTTCCTGACGCTTTACGACAGGTCTCGCCTGAGTATCAACGAAGGGGAAGCATCGTCATGCGTACGTTGACGCGCCGCCTGGCATCTGGCGCAGCGGTTCTCGCTCTGTCCACCGCCCTCGGAATGAGCACGGTCGGCGCCGCCGAGGCCGCCTCGACCTCGACCCCGACCGCGGGCCTGAGCGCCCAGGAGCAGCAGCTCCTGAACTCGGACACCCCGAAGACGGTCGAACTCGACCCCGCCACCGGCCGCGTCCTCTCGGTGGAGAAGGGCACCGCCGGGCTTTCGAAGCTGCCGTCGATCAGCAACCACAACATCTGCAACACCGGCGAGGGTTGCTTCCTCAGCGGCCAGGTCCCCTACGCGCACCAGGGCTTCTGGGGCAGCGCGGGTACGTTCACCGGCAACTGGCCGTCCCGCAGTGGCTACTTCACCGGCGACTACACCGCCGGCGCGTGCTGGGCGGGCGCCTGCAGCCAGCAGCCCCTCGGCCCGAACACGACGGCGTCCTTCGGCGGCACCCTCGTGACCGGGACCTCGTTCACCATCTACTAGGACGCGTCGCGCGGACGTCCCACTCGGATCCGTCCCACTCGGATCCGTGCCGAGCGGACGCATCCCGCGTGACCGCACCACGCACCACCACGCGAACGGGCCGCGGCTGGTTGCCGCGGCCCGTTCGTTTCCTTCGGCGGGGAGTTCCCCACCGTGACGCCGGTGGACGGGATCAGAGGGCCCTCGCCGCCGACCTCTCCCGTGACCGGGTCAGCCCGTGAAGGCCGTGAGCCCCTGCGGGGTTCCCCAGCCGGTCGGGCCGTCGTAGCCCGACTGCGCGGTGCACAGGTAGGCGGGGGAGCAGGAGCCGTTGGTGCCGCTGGTCACGTCGTTCAGTGCCGACGTACCGGCCGCGTTGTACGGGAACTTGGCCGGGTACGAGCCGCTGGACGGCGTGCCCGCCAGCGCGTACACCGAGGCGATGATCGGGGAGGAGACGCTGGTGCCGCCGAAGGTGTACCAGCCCGCCGTCACGCCGTACGAGTCGTAGACCGCGACGCCGGTCGCCGGGTCGGCCACGGCCGACACGTCGGAGATGGACCGCTTGGAACAGCCGGTGTCCGTCTGCCAGGTGGGCTTGGCGTCGTACGCCGAGCAGCCGGAGCCCGAGCCGTTCCAGACGCTCTCGGTCCAGCCGCGGGTGGTGGAGCTCGCGGAGAGCGAGGTGCCGCCCACGGCCGTCACGTACCGGGAGGCCGCCGGGTACTCGGCGCCGTACCCGCTGTCGCCCGCGCTGACCGTGATGGCGACGCCCGGGTGGTTGAAGTACGAGGAGTCGTAGGACGAGTCCGACGACGACTCCGAACCGCCGTAGCTGTTGGAGACGTACTTCGCGCCGAGGGTGACCGCCCGGTTCACCGCGGTGCCGAGGTTGGCCATGGTGGGAGTCGTGGCCTCGACGAGCAGGATGTTGCACAGCGGGCAGATCGCGCTGGCCATGTCGAGGTCGAGGGAGATCTCCTCGGACCAGCCGGCGTCGGCGGCCGGGAGCGAGGTGGTGGAGCCGGTCTGACTCACCTTCTTGAAGCAGCCGTTGGCGGTGGTGCAGGCCGGCAGGCCGTAGGACGAGCGATAGGTGGCGAGGTCCGCCTCCGCCTTCGGGTCGTCGTACGCGTCGACGATCGCGATCGTCGCACCGGCCCCCTTGGAGGCGGCGGCGGAGGTCAGGCCGTACGCGGACTGGAGGTCGCTGGGCCCGTAGCCGGACGCGGCGGTGATGTCGGCGGCGTGGGGGGTGACGCCTTCCGCCTTGGCCTTCTCCTTCTGGAACGCGGTGAGTCCGCCGGTGACGCGCAGCGCCTTGCAGGCCATCTCGCCGGCCTTGGTCGGCGTGGCGCAGGCGCGGGTCCACGTCGTCTTCGACGACGCGGTGCTCGCCGCCGCGTCGGCGTGGACGGCGGTGCCGAGGCCCGCGAACACGAGGGCGGTCGTGGCGACCGCGGCGGAGCTTATGCGGCGCCATCTGCGCGGTGCGGCAGGGGAGTTGGCGCTGGGTGAGGATGAAGTACGCAACGCGATGCCTCCTGGTAGTGGGGGGTCGGGCAGGAGTGGTGCGGGTGCGTGCGGACGCCGCCGTACGTGCCGTCGGCGCCGGGCCGAGGGGGCCTGCGGAAGACTGTGGCTTGTTGGGTACGCGACAAACAAGGTCCAGTTGGAATCCTGACTTCCGCGTTACCGGGCGAGGGCGGCGCGTTGCGTTTCGATGGTCCGGTGTTGGCTGGACGATGGCCGTCCTTGACTCAACTCACAGGGACGCCTTCATTCGGGTGGCCGTGCCCCGGGCGTCCCGGTGCCGGAACGAGGGGCGTGGTGGGAGAGCGCGACGGGGGGTGTGGTGCGGCGCGCAGCGAGGTTCGAGGTAATCGGTTTTCCCGCGCCCGCCCGCCCCTGCTTCACTGCTCGCCAGTGAGAGTGAGGAGGCCGCCGGGTGCGGCCTCGGGGAGGGAACCGCATGGGTGTCGAACTGGAAATCCACACCGCGCCGCCGGCCCGCCGGGACTACGCGAAGTCCAGGGGGACGCTGGTCCGAGGGTCGTACGAACACGGCGAGGCGCTGTCCGAGCTCCTGCTCGGCCTGGACAAGTCCTGGCGTAACAAGGCCCTTTGGGATGTGGATCCGTACGGGAACACGCTGTTCGGCGAGCAGCGGGCGCAGGTCGCGCTGGGGGAGGTGTCGGACCTGCTGCGGCGCTGCGCGGGGCCGGCCCAGGAGGCGGCCGTCCTCGACCTGGAACGGATGCTGGTGTACTGCGCGTCGACCCCGGGCACCCACCTGTGGTTCATCGGCGACTGACGTCCCCGGCACCGCCTGGGGCGCGCTGGCGCCGTAGCGGTACCCGCCAAGCAGGACGTACAGCGAAGGGCTCCGGAGATCGTCTCCGGGGCCCTTCGCCGTTGGTGCCCGCGGTCGCGGGACACGGCGGGACGGCGAACGGGAGGGCATGGAATCCATCGGCCGTCAAATGCCCCGGAGGGCACAGAATTCCCCGGTCCGCAAATCCTCCCGAGGGCATGAATTCCCTTTCCCCGCAACGGTATTGGCGAGAAAACTCCATGCTTGACGACATGGTGGAGTTTGCTTATCGTCCAGTCGCTCAGGTTCTCATTCAGGTTCTCGCCGACCGGCATCCGAAAGGCGTTCATGACTGTGCTCCCCGCGCTGCCGAAATCCCGGCAGCAGCTGATTCTCGCCGTTCTCATGCTGTGCTCGGTTTTGATCTGGCTGGACAACACCGTCCTGAGTACGGCGCTGGAAACCCTGGCGGACCCGGTCCGTGGACTGGGTGCCGATCCCGGGCGGCTGCAGTGGGCGACGGGTTCGTACACCCTGGCCTTCGCCACCCTGATGTTCACGGCGGGCGCGCTGGGCGACCGGTTCGGGCATCGGACCGTGTTCGCCGGCGGGTTGGCGATCTTCGCCGGGGCCTCGCTGTGGGCGGCGTACGCGAGCGACGCGGGCCAGCTGATCGCGGCCCGGGCCGCGATGGGCGTGGGCAGCGCGCTGATCACGCCCGCCATGATGGCGATCCTCATGTGGATTTTCACGGGCCCCGCGCGGGCGGCCGCGATCGGCGTCTTCTCGGCCTCGGCCGGGGTCGGAATGG
>NZ_JBEYZX010000041.1:0-63331 GCF_040646255.1 Streptomyces sp. NPDC046203
GATGGGACAGGCGGCCGCGTCCGGCGGCCCCTCACCCCGAAGGAGACGCATGCGCGTCCGTATCCCAGCAGCCCTCGCCTTCGCCGCCCTGGCCACCGCCTCGGAAGGCTCCGTCCGCTGGCTCGCCGAGCCACTGCTCGCGCTGCGGTTGCGGCGCGGACCGGCGGGCGGCGCGGGGCTGGGTTCGGGGGCGGGCTGCTCCGACGGCCGGGCCGCGTCGGCGGCCTCCGTCCGCTGACTCGCCGAACCACTGCTCGCGCTGCGCGCCCGGCGCGGACCGGCCGCGGGGGCAGGTGCGGGGGCGGGTGCGGCCTCAGGGGTCGCAGGAGTTGCGGGAGTCCCAGTGGCCCCAGGCGTCTCGGTGGTCCCAGGAGCCCCGGCAGCCTCCGTCCGCTGACTCGCCGATCCGGCGCTCGCGCTGCGCGCCCGGCGCGGTGCCGCCGGAGTCACCGGAGCGGCGGCCTCCGCGGCCTCCGCGCCCGCGCCCTGCTGGCTCGCTGATCCGGCGCTCGCGGTACGGGTACGACGGACCGGCCGTTCCCCGGCGACACCGGCGGCCCCGGCGGCGGCAGCACCGGCAGCGGCCCGCGCACCACGCGCCGCGCGGGCCGGGGCGGGCGGGAGCTGGCCCTTCAGCGGACCCCACTCGTTGGGGTCGGGGACGCCCGGCGGAAGCATCTGGCGGCGCTTCGGGGCGTTCGGGTCGTGGGCCTCGCCGGGCTCCTTCGCGCCGGGCCACGCCTTGGCGACGCGTGCGGCCAGGACGAAGTCCTTGCGCAGCGGATGGCCCTCGAAGGTGTCGGGGAGAAGCAGGTGGACGAGGTGCGGGTGGTCGGTGAAGGTCACGCCGAACATCTCGTACGTCTCGCGCTCGTGCCAGGCCGCACCCGCGTAGACCTCGACCGCCGACGGCAGCGACGCCGCCCCGTGCGGCACGGTCGTCCGCAGCAGCAGCCGCCGGACGCCGCCCGGTCCCACCGAGGCGACGTGCGCGCAGACGCGGAAGCCGGTGCCCGGTTCGTCGACGGCGCTCAGCCAGTCGAAGAAGGTGAGCCCGAGCTTGTCGCGGGCGATTTCGAGGGCCGCGATCCACGAGGCGGTCGGCACGTCGACGGTCAGCAGGTCGTACCCGCGCTCGGCGATCGCCTCTTCCCCGAAGAGCTCGGTGACCGAGTCGGGGAGGGCGTCGAAGGCGTTCTCGTCGTAGCCGTTCACGCGCTGCCTCCCGGCGTCGGCGGGGTGCCGCCCGGCACCGGCGGGTCCACCCGGGGGCTGGTCAGCTGGGCGACGGACGCGGCGCCCGCGCCCTCGCCGTACCGCGCGGCGAGGCTCTCCCGCGCGATCTTCTCCTGGAGTTTGAGAATGCCCTGGAGCAGCGCTTCGGGGCGCGGCGGGCAGCCCGGCACGTACACGTCGACCGGGATGATCTGGTCGACGCCCTTCGTGACGGAGTACGAGTCCCAGTACGGGCCGCCGCAGTTCGAGCAGGCGCCGAAGGAGATGACGTACTTGGGCTCCGGCATCTGCTCGTACAGCCGCTTCACCGCCGGGGCCATCTTGTCCGTCACCGTGCCGGAGACGATCATCAGGTCGGCCTGGCGCGGGCCCGGCGCGAAGGGGATCACCCCGAGGCGGATGAAGTCGTGACGGGCCATCGAGGCGGCGATGAACTCGATCGCGCAGCAGGCGAGGCCGAAGTTGAAGACCCAGAGGCTGTAGCGGCGGCCCCAGTTCAGGACCACCTTCATCGGCTCGGGGGCGAGGCGGGCGAGCGGCCCGAGCTTCGACACCACCGGCAGGACGGAGGTGTGTTCCGGACCCATGTTGTCCCGCCCCATGTCGTCCGGAGCCATGTCGCCCTGCCCCATGTTGTCCGGAGCCGTGTTGTCCGCAGCCGTGTTGTCCGGGGTCACGTCCATGTCAGGACGCCCTTCTTGTACGCGTAGAGCAGTCCGACGGCGAGGAAGCCGAGGAACACGAACATCTCCACCAGGGTCGTCGCCCCGTATCCGGGCGCGGCGAAGACCGTCGCCCAGGGGAAGAGGAAGATCGAATCGACGGCGAAGATCACGTAGAGGAAGGCGTACACGTAGTAGCGGACCTGCGTGTGGGCCCACCCCTCCCCCACCGGGTCGACGCCGCACTCGTAGGTGAGCAGCTTTTCGGGGGTCGGTACGACGGGCCGCAGAAGGCGGTTGGCGCCGAACGCGATCGCGACGAACAGCACGCCGACCACGGCCAGCAGTCCGACGACGGAGTACGTCTGAAAGTAGCCCGCCGCGGCGACGGTCGGTCCTGACACGTCCGCGTCCACCCCTCGATCTCGGTGTCTCGCCCTTTTTCTACCCACGCGAGTCTAGGGCCTTTCGTTGGGGCCAGGCCGGATCAGGGAGCGGGGTCCGGTGCGTGCGATCGCAAGGCGGAGGAGGGAGACAACGCGGAGCGTTGGCGACCGACGACAACGCGGCGAGCGTGCATGCCGGGGCCTGCGAGCCCGGCATGGCCCCAACGAAAGGCCCTAGGGGTTCTGGTGGGGTTATCCCCCCTCTCCGTTGGCCACCTCCCCCATGGTGGGACGGCCGGGGCACCAGGCAGGCTTGGGTCTTATGACCGAGCACACCGACACCACCCCGCCCCCTGTGCGCCTCGCTTACGGCCGGCACACCTGGAAGGAGGTCGTGTACCTCCTTGGCAATCTCCCGTACGCGCTGGTCGGGTTCGTGTACGCCGTCGCGACGCTCTCGGTCGGCGCCGCCATGGCGGTGACCATCGTCGGCGTGCCGCTGATCACGCTCAGCCTCGCCGGGGCGCGGCTGCTCGGCCGCGCGGAGCGGGCGCGGGCGCGGGGGCTGCTCGGTGTGCGGGTGGCCGAACCGAGCCGGCTGCCGCGCCGGAAGGGCGTGTACGGGCGGGTGTGGGCGCAGCTGGCGGATCCGGTGGCGTGGCGCAGTCAGCTGTTCCTGTTCATCCGGCTGCCGTGGGGCATCCTGACCTTCGCGGTGACGCTGGTATCGCTGGTGGCGTTGTGGCCGCTGCTGCCGTTCCTGGCGCGCGGGATGGCGAACATCGACCGTTCGATGGTGCGGGGGCTGCTGTCGCCGTCCGACGAGCTGGAGCGGCGGATCGCCGAGCTGGAGTCGGACCGGGGTGTGGTCGTGGACACCGCCGCCGCCGATCTGCGGCGCATCGAGCGCGATCTGCACGACGGCGCGCAGGCCCGGCTCGTGGCGCTCGCGATGGGGCTCGGGCTCGCGAAGGAGAAGCTGCTCGACGATCCGCAGGCCGCGGCCGTGATGGTGGACGAGGCGCACGGCGAG
Organism: Streptomyces sp. NPDC046203; assembly: GCF_040646255.1. NCBI lineage: Bacteria > Bacillati > Actinomycetota > Actinomycetes > Kitasatosporales > Streptomycetaceae > Streptomyces > Streptomyces sp. NPDC046203. Next base: position 3,318 of record NZ_JBEYZX010000041.1, read on the forward strand.
GTGAAGCTGGCGCTTCAGGAACTGCGCGACCTCGCCCGGGGCATCCACCCGGCGGTCCTGACCGACCGAGGACTCGACGCGGCGCTGTCGGCGGTGTCCGCACGGTGCGTCGTCCCGGTGAAGGTGGACGTGGATCTGCCGGGCCGGCCGGCCGACGCGATCGAGGGCATCGCCTACTTCACGGTCTCGGAACTGCTCCAGAACGTCTCGAAGCACGCGCGCGCCCGCCAGGCGTGGGTGGACGTGTGGCGAACGGACGACCGGCTGATGCTCCAGGTCCGGGACGACGGGGTCGGCGGCGCGCGGCTCGACGGCGGTACGGGGATGGCGGGGCTGGCGGAGCGGCTGGACGCGGTCGACGGGGTGTTCACCGTGAACTCGGCGGTGGGCGAGGGGACGACGGTGACCGCCGAACTCCCCTGGCGCGACCGCCCGCGCGCCTGACGTACGGACACCCTGGCACCTGACGTACGAGGACCCAGGCGTACGAGGATCCTGACGTACGAGGCCGCTGACGTACGAGGACCCTGGCGCCCTGGCATACGGACGCCCTCGTCCCCACCCCCTGTCGGTACGGCCCCGCTCGGTCTTCCGGGCGGGGCCTCGCCGTTCCCTGAGCGAGCCCGCGGCGCGAACCCGCACGCGGGCCGTCCCCAGGTGGGGATAACCCCCCACCCGAGACGCCCACCCGCCTCATGGTCCCGACCCCCTCCTCCCAGGGATGGTGGAGTCACCCTCCCGCAGCGAGAGAAACGGATCCCCGATGGCCGCCTCCCCCACCGTCCCCGCCGGCCTCAGCGCCCCGTTCGAGAGGCGTACGTGGCGCGCGGTCGGCTATGTCCTGACCGGTTTCCCGCTGAGCGTCGCCGCCTTCTGTCTGGCCATCACCTTCCTGTCGACCGGCTCCGTGCTGCTCATCACCTTCCTCGGCATTCCGGTGCTCGCCGCCGGGCTGGCCCTGTGCCGGGGCATCGGCGCGGTGGAGCGCGCGCGGGCGCGGGCGCTGCTCGGGGTGGACGTACGGGCGCCGGAGCCGGCCCGGGGCCGGACCGGTTCGCCGCTGGGGTGGATGATCGCCACGCTGAAGAGCGGGGCGTCGTGGCGGCACATGCTCTACTGCCTGCTGCACTTTCCGTGGGCGCTGTTCACCTTTGTGGTGACGGTGACGCTGTGGTCGGTGTCCTGGGCCCTGGCCACATATCCGCTGTGGAAGTGGGTGTTCCCGGCCTATGTGGGGCAGGACGGGATCCAGCTGTACGGGGACGGGACGCACGGCTCCTACGTCGACACGCCGTTCGAGGTCGGAGCGACGTCGGTCCTGGGCTTCTGTCTCGTGTTCCTCGCGCCGTGGGTGCTGCGGGGCATGGTCGCGGTCGACCGGGCGATGGTGTCCGTGCTGCTCGGCCCGTCGCTGCTGGCCTCGCGGGTGACGGAGCTGGAGTCGGACCGGGGTGTGGTCGTGGACACCGCCGCCGCCGATCTGCGGCGGATCGAGCGCGAGCTGCACGACGGTGCGCAGGCCCGGCTCACCACCCTCGCCATGGATCTGGGTCTGGCGAAGGACCGGATCGCGGACGACCCGCTGACCGCCGCCGCGATGGTGGACGAGGCGCACGGCGAGGTGAAGCTGGCGCTTCAGGAACTGCGGGACCTGGCCCGGGGCATCCACCCGGCGGTCCTGACCGACCGCGGACTCGACGCGGCGCTGTCGGCGGTCGCCGCGCGGTGCGCCGTCCCCGTACAGGTGGACGTGGATCTGCCGGCCCGGCCGGCGCCCGCGATCGAGGGCATCGCCTACTTCACGGTCTCGGAACTGCTCCAGAACGTCTCGAAGCACGCGCGCGCCCGCCAGGCGTGGGTGGACGTGTGGCGGACAGACGACCGGCTGATGCTCCAGGTCCGGGACGACGGGGTCGGCGGCGCGGCCCCGGTGGCCGGTCACGAGCTGGCGCGGCTGATGGACCGGCTCGACGCGGTGGACGGCGTCCTCGTCGTCGACTCGCCGGCGGGCGGCCCGACCACGATCACCGCCGAGCTTCCCTGGCGCGACTGACCGACCGCTCCCGCGCGGGCCCCACCGCGCTCGCCCGCGAAGCCCTCGCCCCCTCCCCCTCCCCCGGCCCCGACCCCGGCCCGGCCCGGCCCCCGACACACGCCCCCTCATGTGAAAGCCCGCCATAGGACACCCCCCTATGGCGGGCCGCCCCATAGAGGGAGCACCTATATAGGGAGTCCCTATAGGGGGAGCCGACACCACCACCGGAGAACCGCCCCCGTCCCCGCCGCGTCCCTCCCCCTGCGATGCTGGACCCGCTCAGCACGCAGTGGTACAGACCGGAGGGGACGGACGTCATGGGGCCGATGGGACCGGATCGGGCGCGAGGAGCGAGCGGCGGCACGGGCGGCGGGGACAGCGTGCGCGTCGTCATCGCCGAGGACTCGGTGCTGCTCCGGGAGGGCCTGACCCGCCTGCTCACCGACCTGGGCCACGAGGTGGTCGCGGGGGTCGGCGACGCCGAGGAGCTGCTGAAGACGGTGGCCGCGCTCGCGGAGCGGGGCGAGCTGCCGGATGTCGTCGTGGCCGACGTACGAATGCCGCCGACCCACACCGACGAGGGGGTGCGGGCCGCGGTGCGGCTGCGCCAGGACCACCCGGGGATCGGGGTGCTCGTCCTGTCGCAGTACGTGGAGGAGCGGTACGCGACCGAGCTGCTGGCCGGATCCAGCACGGGCGTCGGTTATCTGCTGAAGGACCGGGTCGCCGAGGTCCGCGAGTTCGTCGACGCCGTGGTGCGGGTGGCGCGGGGCGGGACGGCGCTCGACCCGGAGGTCGTGGCGCAGTTGCTCGGCCGCAGCCGCCGGCAGGACGTCCTGGCCGTGCTGACCCCGCGCGAGCGGGAGGTGCTGGGGCTGATGGCGGAGGGCCGTACGAACTCGGCCATCGCGAAGCAGCTGGTGGTGAGCGACGGCGCGGTGGAGAAGCACATCGGCAACATCTTCCTGAAGCTGGGCCTGTCGCCGAGTGACGGGGATCACCGTCGGGTCCTCGCCGTGTTGACGTACTTGAACTCCTGACGAGATCCGCCGAGATCCCTCGATCCCGCCCAGACGCGACACTTCCGGCTGATCCCGCGCGTTCCCGGCCCGGGAGCTCCGGACTCCCGGAGCTTTCCGGCCACCGCGCCACTCCCGCTCACCCCGTCCCACCCCTGACGTCTCGTCATCCACACCCCGCTGGACCTGGGGCGGGGCGGGAATCCCGCCCCGCCGCCGACTCCCGGCACGGCAGGGGCGGGGGTACGGGATCGGGCCGGCCCCCGGATCCGGCGGGGCGCGCCGCACGCCGCGCCGATCGAACAAAAGGCGCAAGACGGACGTCTCAAAACAAGGTCCATGATGCGGGAAGTCCCCGGCAGGACGCCCTCCCGGACGTACGCTGATCTCCGGGACGCCCGGCAGGCCGGTCGTCTCCCGAGCCTTCTCCGCGGGTGCGTCGAGGCGTGCCCGTGGAGACAACCCTTGCCGCCAGGGAGGTCCAGTCCAGTGACCAGCCAGGTCAGCAGCGAGGCCGGCGAGGCCCTGGTCGGGGAGCAGCGCAGCGCCCCGGCGACGGCCGACCCCGGTTCCGCGAAGGAAGTACGCCGGCTCGACCGGGTGATCATCCGTTTCGCGGGTGACTCCGGCGACGGCATGCAGCTCACGGGTGACCGGTTCACCTCGGAGACGGCGTCCTTCGGGAACGACCTGTCCACGCTGCCGAACTTCCCTGCCGAGATCCGCGCGCCCGCCGGCACCCTGCCGGGTGTCTCGTCGTTCCAGCTGCACTTCGCCGACCACGACATCCTGACCCCGGGTGACGCGCCGGACGTGCTGGTCGCGATGAACCCGGCCGCCTTGAAGGCGAACATCGCCGATGTGCCGCACGGCGGCGAAATCATCGTCAACACCGACGAGTTCGCCAAGCGCGCGATGCAGAAGGTGGGGTACGCGGCCTCGCCGCTGGAGGACGGTTCGCTCGACGCCTACCGGGTCCATCCGGTGCCGCTGACGACGCTGACGGTGGAGGCGCTGAAGGACTTCGGTCTGTCGCGGAAGGAGGCCGAGCGCAGCAAGAACATGTTCGCGCTCGGGCTGCTGTCGTGGATGTACCACCGGCCGACGGAGGGCACGGAGAGCTTCCTGCGGACGAAGTTCGCGAAGAAGCCCGAGATCGCCGAGGCCAACGTGGCGGCGTTCAGGGCGGGTTGGAACTTCGGGGAGACGACGGAGGACTTCGCCGTCTCGTACGAGGTGGCCCCGGCGACGTCGGCGTTCCCGACCGGCACGTACCGCAACATCTCCGGGAACCTGGCCCTCGCCTACGGTCTGATCGCGGCCTCGCGCCAGGCCGATCTGCCGCTCTACCTCGGCTCGTACCCGATCACTCCGGCGTCCGACATCCTGCACGAGCTGAGCCGGCACAAGAACTTCGGCGTGCGCACGTTCCAGGCGGAGGACGAGATCGCGGGGATCGGGGCGGCGCTCGGCGCGGCCTTCGGCGGCTCGCTCGCGGTCACCACCACCTCCGGGCCCGGTGTGGCGCTGAAGTCCGAGACCATCGGACTCGCCGTCTCACTCGAACTCCCTTTGCTGATCGTGGACATCCAGCGCGGCGGCCCCTCCACCGGCCTGCCGACCAAGACCGAGCAGGCCGATCTGCTCCAGGCGATGTTCGGGCGCAACGGTGAGGCGCCGGTGCCGATCGTGGCGCCGAGGACGCCCGCCGACTGTTTCGACGCGGCACTGGACGCGGCGCGCATCGCACTCACGTACCGCACCCCGGTGATGCTCCTGTCGGACGGCTATCTCGCCAACGGCTCCGAGCCCTGGCGCATCCCGGAGACCACCGAACTCCCGGACCTCACCACGCGGTTCGCGCAGGGCCCGAACCACGAACTGGCCGACGGCACCGAGGTGTTCTGGCCGTACAAGCGCGATCCGGAGACCCTCGCCCGGCCATGGGCGATCCCGGGCACGCCGGGCCTCGAACACCGGATCGGCGGAATCGAGAAGCAGGACGGCACGGGCAACATCTCGTACGACCCGGCCAACCACGACTTCATGGTCCGCACCCGCCAGGCGAAGATCGACGGCATCACCGTCCCCGACCTGGACGTGGACGACCCGGACGGCGCGAACGTCCTTGTCCTGGGCTGGGGTTCGACGTACGGACCGATCACCGCGGCCGTACGCCGACTGCGCGCGGCCGGCAAGCCGGTCGCCCAGGCCCATCTGCGCCACCTCAACCCCTTCCCGGCCAACCTCGGGGAGGTGCTGCGGCGTTACGACAAGGTCGTGGTCCCCGAGATGAACCTCGGCCAGCTCGCCACCCTCGTCCGGGCGCGGTACCTCGTCGACGCCCGCAGCCACAACCAGGTCAACGGCATGCCGTTCAAGGCCGAGCAGCTCGCCGCCGCCCTCCAGGAGGTCATCGATGCCTGAGCCGCTCCTCGACCTCGTGCCCAAGGCCGAGGCCGTGCAGTCGATGAAGGACTTCAAGTCCGACCAGGAGGTGCGCTGGTGCCCGGGGTGCGGCGACTACGCCGTCCTGGCCGCCGTCCAGGGCTTCATGCCCTCGCTGGGGCTGGCGAAGGAGAACATCGTCTTCGTCTCCGGCATCGGCTGCTCCTCCCGCTTCCCGTACTACATGAACACCTACGGGATGCACTCCATCCACGGCCGCGCCCCGGCCATCGCCACCGGGCTTGCGACCTCGCGGCGCGATCTGTCGGTGTGGGTGGTCACGGGTGACGGCGACGCGCTGTCCATCGGCGGCAACCATCTGATCCACGCGCTGCGGCGGAACGTCAACCTCAAGATCCTGCTGTTCAACAACCGGATCTACGGCCTCACCAAGGGCCAGTACTCCCCCACGTCCGAAGTCGGCAAGATCACGAAGTCGACCCCGATGGGCTCGCTCGACGCGCCCTTCAACCCGGTGTCGCTTGCGCTGGGCGCGGAGGCGTCGTTCGTCGCCCGGACGGTGGACTCCGACCGCAAGCACCTGACGGAGGTGCTGCGGCAGGCCGCCGAGCACAACGGCACGGCGCTGGTGGAGATCTACCAGAACTGCAACATCTTCAACGACGGCGCCTTCGAGGTCCTCAAGGACCGCGAGCAGGCCCAGGAGGCGGTGATCCGCCTCGAACACGGGCAGCCGATCCGCTTCGGCGCCGAGAACGACAAGGGCGTGGTCCGCGACCCGGCCACCGGCGACCTGGAGGTCGTCACGGTGACCCCCGAGAACGAGCACCGCATCCTCGTCCACGACGCCCACGCGGCCTCGCCGACGACCGCGTTCGCGCTGTCGCGCCTCGCCGACCCCGACACGCTGCACCGCACGCCCATCGGAGTCCTCCGGTCGGTCGAACGGCCGGTCTACGACACGCTGATGGCCGAGCAGTTGGACAAGGCGGTCGAGCAGCAGGGGAAGGGCGACCTGGGGCAGCTGCTCGCGGGGAAGGACACGTGGACGGTGGCGGGTTGAGCGGGTGAGGGGGTCCGGCCGGACCTCCTTGGTACGTACGGGGTGACCGAACGCGCCACCACCCCGATCGCCGTGAGCCGGGGCGATCGGGGTGGACGATCAGGGCGTGGACGGTCGGGGTGGTGGGGACGCGGCCCGGCAAGCAGACCCCGCCCCCGCCCTCAGACCCGCGCGGTCGGTTCGGGCGCGTCCACCGCGGGTGGCGGCGCGTCCGGTGCCGTACGGGCCGGGCGGCGGGCCCGTACCGCGCCCCACACCACGGCCGCCGACCCGACGACCCCGGCACCCGCCCAGGTCAGCGGGCTGGCCCAGACGCCGTGCGGGAGCTGCTGGCTGAGCACGAACACGCCCATGACGACCACGAACCAGCCGAACGCCTTCCTCAGCGTCTCCTGCGGGATCCGGCCCGCGAAGCGGCTGCCGATCAGGCTGCCGACGATCGCGGCGCCCGTGACGGCCAGCGCGAGGTTCCAGTCGATCTGTACGCCCGCGAGGTGACCGGCCAGGCCGGAGAACGACTTCATCGAGATGACCAGCAGCGACGTACCGACCGCCACGCTCATCGGCAGTCCGCCGAGCAGCGCGAGCGCCGGGACGACGAGGAATCCGCCGCCCGAGCCCACCAGTCCGGTGACCGCGCCGACGAGCAGGCCCTCGACGACCATGTGGGCCACGGGGAGTTCGGCGTGGGCCGGCTTGGCCGGGCGTTCCTTGCGCGACTTGCGGAGCATCGCCACGGCGGTCGCGAGCATCATCAGCGCGAACGCGATCAGCAGGACCGTGCCCGGGATGTACTCGGCGAGCCGGCCGCCGCCGTACGCGCCGACCATGCTGACGCTGCCGAAGATCAGACCGGTGCGCCAGCGCACCCGGCCCGCCCGCGCGTGGGTGACGAGCCCGACGAGGCTGGTGACGCCGACCACGAACAGCGAGGTCGCGATGGCTTCTTTGCTGTCCTGTCCGGCCAGGTAGACCAGGATCGGGACGGTCAGGATGGATCCGCCGCCGCCGAGGATGCCGAGGCTGACGCCGATGAGGACGGACGCGGCGAGTACGAACGTGATCATGAGAGGCCCGCCGAGGGGATGGGGCGGGCGGGGGGCGCGTGGAGGACGTGGGGGGCGTGGAGGGCGTGGGGGGTTGCGGTCGTCGGCATGGGGGGCTCCGTGGGGGGAGAGGCCGAGGGGCGTGGCGATGGAGGCTACGAGGGTGGCGGAGGCGGCGCGGGGAGGCGGGGCCGGAGCCGGGCGGGAGCGAAGGGGGATGACGCTCCCGCCGAGCGGGAGGTGGGGGTGCTCCCGCTGGTGGGGTGGGGGGATGCGGAGTGGGGTCCGCTCCCTCGGCCTATGCAGGGGGGGGAGGGGACGGCGTTCCCGCGAGAGGCCCCTGTCAGGGCCGGCGGGGCGCTCTCACGGGAACGCCGGGTTGGTGCGCCGGGTGGGGTCCGGCGGTGCCGGGTAGGGGTCCGGCAGCGGCTCAGACCTGAGCGGTCTCGGTGGTCTCCGACGCTTCGAGCAGGGCCCAGGCCGCGTACCCGCCCAGAACATCGGACACATCCGTAAAGCCCTGGTGGCGCAGGTAGCTGGCCGCGATCGAGGACCGGTGGCCGCCCGCACAGTGCAGGACCAGCGGCCGGTCCCGAGGAATCTCCTCCAGACGCGTCGGCAGCTCGCCCAGCGAAATGTGCAGAGCCGAATCGATGAACCCGACACTGCCCCGCTCACCACAGTTACGGACGTCCACAACCAGCGGCGGGGTGTCCCCGGCCAGTTCCTCACGCAGCTGCGCGGCCGTCAGCCGGCTCGCCGGAGCGACCTCGCCGGCCAGGGCGACCAGCGCGTCCTCGGGGGAGCGGAGGTAGCCGGTCACCCGGTCGAAACCGATCCGCGCCAGACGCGTGACGATCTCCTCCTCACGGTTCTGCGGCGCGAGAACCAGCAGCTCGTCCTTCGGCGCCAGCACCGTGCCCGCCTGTTCGGCGAACCGGCCGTCGGCCGGCACATTGACCGCACCCCGCAGATGCCCCGCCGCGAACTCGTGCGGATCACGCGCGTCGACCACCACCGCACCCGCCGCACGCCGCGCGGTGAACTCCTCCACCGTCAACGGCTTCGGCGCCGCCGCCGGATCGAACAGGCCACGCTCACGCCGGTTCAGATCGGCGTCGTAGGCGAAGTACCCCGGCGCGGCCGGCTGACCGGCCGCCACGATCGCGACGAACTCTTCCTTGCTCATCGGCGCGCACGCGTAGTTCGTCGCCCGCTGCTGCCCGATCGTCGACTGCTTCTCCGTCGACAGGTTCTTGCCACACGCCGAGCCGGCGCCGTGCGCGGGGAAGACGCGGACCTCGTCGGCCAGGCCCATCAGCTTGTTCTGGACACTGTCGTAGAGCATCCCGCCCAGCTCCTGCGCCGTCACCCCGGCCGAAGCCAGCAGATCGGGCCGGCCGACGTCACCGATGAACAGCGCGTCACCCGTCATCACCCCGTACGCAACCGCGTCCGTAGCGTGCTCGTAGACCAGCACACTCACCGACTCCGGCGTGTGACCCGGGGTCTCCATGATCTCCAGGACCACATCCCCCAGCACGATCCGCTCACCATCGGCGAGCTTGCGGATCGCGTACTCCGTCTCCGCGCGCTGCCCGTACCCGATCCAGGCACCCGTACGGGCCGCCATCTCCAGGTGACCGGCCACGAAATCCGCGTGGAAGTGCGTGTTGATCACACCCACCACCGTGAACCCACGCGCCTCGGCATCCGCGAGGTACTCCGACACATCACGACGAGGATCGACCACCACGGCCTGACCCGTCGACTCATCGGCGATCATGTACGACGCCTGCGAAAGGCAGTCGAGGTAGTACTGGGCGAAGAACACGGGAACAACCTCCACGATCAGGGGTGCCTATACCCAGAGGGGTATAGAAGGGGTACGGGTCCGAGTACGGGTCCGAGTACGGAGAAGGCGGGTCCGGAGCGCCGGGAGCGGTCTCGGGCCCGAGGGGCCGGCCGGGCGGGCCGGACGGCTCAGGCGGAGCCGGGTTCGGTGCCGGTCACGACGGGGCGGCCCATGCGGATCCAGCCCCGGGTGCCGCCGGCGACGGAGTAGATCTCCGCGCCACCGCCACCGTTGCCGCCGTTGCCGCCGCGGGCATGGACCGCGGCCAGCAGGTCGGCGGCCGCCTTGCTGCGGTTGCCGCTGGCGCAGATCACGTACACCGGCTGCCCGGCGGGCAGCTTCGGCGGCGTGACGCCCAGGCTCGGGAGCGGGGCGAGGAGCGCGCCGGGGACGTGTCCGTCCCGGTATTCGCCGGGCTGGCGTACGTCGAGCACGAAGGCTCCGTCCGTCCACGCCGCGGCGAAAGCTTCCAGGTCCACTTCACGAGCCATGACGACCACCTTCCGGGATACCCCCCTGGGTATGAATACGACGTTAAACGGTCACCCCCACACGCGTCAAATACCCCTAGGGGTATCCCGCGCCACATGCCTCTCCCTTCCTCACCTCAGCCCGCTCCCGTCCCGCGAGCCCCTCCCATGGTCATGACCGTATGGCGATACGGACATGACATCCGGCCCGGCGCGGCGCTACCTTCATCGGACAAACGACACGCGCGGCACAGGGCCGTCAGGGGCGGGAGGTCCGGTGAAGGAAACCAGCGAGACACGGTCAGGACTGCTCTACGGGATCGGCGCCTACAGCATGTGGGGACTGGTCCCGCTCTTCTGGCCGCTGGTCAAGCCGGCCGGCGCGGTCGAGATCCTGGCCCACCGGATGGTCTGGTCGCTCGCCGTCGTCGTGATCGCCCTGCTCGCGCTGCGCCGCTGGGCCTGGATACGGGAGCTGGTGAGCAGCCCGCGCAAGCTGGCGATGATCACCGTCGCCGCGGCCGTCATCAGCGTGAACTGGGGTCTGTACATCTGGGCCGTCAACAACGGCCGGGTCGTCGAGGCGTCCCTCGGCTACTTCATCAACCCGCTCGTCACCATCGCCCTCGGCGTCCTCGTCCTCAAGGAGCGGCTGCGCCCGGCGCAATGGGTGGCGGTCGGCGTCGGCTTCTCGGCCGTGGTCGTGCTCGCCGTGGGCGCGGGGCGCCCGCCGTGGGTGTCGCTGACCCTGGCGTTCTCGTTCGCTGTGTACGGCCTGGTGAAGAAGAAGCTCAACCTCGGCGGCCTCGAATCGCTCGCCGCCGAGACCGCCGTCCTGTTCCTGCCCGCGCTCGCGTATCTGATCTGGCTGGCCACCCAGGGCACGATGTCCTTCGGCGCGCACGGCGTGGGCCACGCGTCGCTGCTCGCGTCGAGCGGGCTGATCACGGCGGTGCCGCTGATCTGCTTCGGCGCGGCCGCGATCCGCGTACCGCTGTCGACGCTCGGCCTGCTCCAGTACCTGGCGCCGGTCTTCCAGTTCCTGCTGGGCATCCTCTACTTCCACGAGGCGATGCCGGCGGAGCGGTGGGCGGGCTTCGCCCTGGTGTGGCTCGCGCTGTCGACCCTCACCTGGGACGCGCTGCGCACGGCGCGGCGCAGCCGGACCCAGGTCGCCAAGGCCGAGGCCCAGGCGGCGGAGGCCGAGGTCCAGGCCGCGGCAGCACGGGTGGTGGCGCGGGCGGCCGAGGCGGCGGCCCCGGCCGGCCCCGCCACTCCTGCGGGCCCGGCCGCTCCGACCACCCCCTCGTCGGCGGGCTGATCTTCCGGCGGGCCGGGTTTTCGGCCTTCCGGCGAGCCGGGTTTCCGGTGGGCCGGTCCTCCAGTCCTCTGGTCCTCTGGCCTTCCGGCAGGCCGATGTCCCGGCAAGCCGACACTCCGGTGGAGCGGCGGATTCGGCGCCGCTTTCCACCCCTTCGGCCGAGCCGGGCGGCCGTACGCGCGCGGGGGTGACGGGAGCGGTGCTACTCAGGGATTCCGGGGGCTCGCTCCCCGTGCGGGCCCGAAGCCTCTCCTGAGGAGAGTGAACGCGCCATGCCGCAGCCCCTCCCCCTCGCCTCCCTCTCCCCACTCGCCCTCTCGGTCGACTTCGGTCAGGGATTCACGAACGCCTGGTCGGCCATCGCCGCCTTCGTCCCGAAGTTCATCGGCTTCCTGGCCATCCTGCTCATCGGCTGGTTCATAGCGAAGATCCTGGCCCGGATCGCCGACCGCATCCTGCGGAAGGTGGGCTTCGAGCGGATGTCGGAGCGCAGCGGCATCGCGAACGCGCTGAAGGGCTCGAAGTACGACGCCACCGGCATCATCGTCAAGATCTTCTACTACGCGATCCTGCTGATCGTCCTCCAGCTGGCCTTCGGGGTCTTCGGCCCGAACCCGATCAGCGTGATGATCCACGGCATCGTCGCCTGGCTGCCGCGCGCGCTCGTGGCCTGCGTCATCGTGGTCGTGGCCACGGCCATCGCCCGCGCCGTCCGGGACATCGTGACGGGTGCGCTCGGCGGTCTGTCGTACGGCAGGGTGCTCGGGACGGCGGCCTGGGCCTTCATCGTCGCGCTCGGTGTGATCGCGGCGCTCGGCCAGGCGGGGATCGCCACCGCGATCACCGGGCCGGTCCTCACGGCGGCCCTCGCGACGATCGCCGGTATCGCGATCGTCGGTGTCGGCGGTGGTCTGATCACCCCGATGCGGTCGCGCTGGGAGCGTTGGCTGTCGGTCGCCGAGTCGGAGTCGGGCAAGGCGAGGCAGCAGATCTCCGCGTACCAGAAGGGCCGCGGGGACGCGCAGCGCGCGATGCCGTCGGCGCAGGAGCGGACGACGCGGTACGGGGACCGGGGCGAGGGCGGCACCGGGGACGCGGGCGGGGAGCGGGGCGGCGGGGACGCTCCGAGGGTCTGACGTCCGTCGCTCGCGGCGCAGCTCGCGCAGCAGCTCGTGCGCCTCGAGGGTCGCGCGCGGGATCCCGTCGAAGGGCCGGTGGCCGGTGGCCGACGGTTCCTTCGGCGGGATCGCCGCATATGCCGACCCGTACACCGGACGGTTGGGCATATGCCGATCCCGCACACCGGCGGAATGGCATATGCCGACCCGCGCCGGCCCCGGCACGGAAGCCCCGCCCCACCCGGGACCCACCGACCGCCCCTAGACCAGCAGGTCGTGTTCCCTGATCAGCCAGCAGACGGCGGTCAGCCGCAGCGTGGCGAAGTCGTGCCCGACCGGCTCCACCCAGTCGACCTCGGAGAGGTAGTCGGTGAAGCCGAGCACGTAGTCGGAGAGTTCCTCGCGCTGTACGGTCCGGCCGGCGGGCGGACCCGGAACCCGGTCATGGTCCCCCGGGCCGCGCTGGGCGGGGACGAGGGCGTCGCACACGGCCGCCGCGTGCTGGTCGACGGCGGCCACGAGCCCCGGTTCGAAGGAGAACTCCGAGAGCCGGGGCATGTAGGTGGCGACGACCCCGACCAGGGGACAGTCGGGCGAATCGTTCATCCCTCCACATTAGGTGCGGTACGGGCCAGTTCGGCCGTGAGCTTCCTCGCACACCCGCCGGCCCGGCCGACCCGGCCGGCCCGCCCGCCCGCCCCGTCCGTACCGCCTACCCCCGTCCGTCGATCTCGGCGATCAGGGCTTCGACGCGCGCCCGGATCGCGTCCCGGATCGGGCGGACCGCTTCGACGCCCTGACCTGCCGGGTCGTCGAGCGCCCAGTCCAGGTAGTGCTTGCCGGGGAAGACGGGGCAGGCGTCGCCGCAGCCCATCGTGATGACGTAGTCCGACGCCTGGACGGCCTCGGTGGTGAGGACCTTGGGCTGCTGACCGGCGATGTCGATGCCGGTCTCGGCCATGGCCGAGACGGCGGCCGGGTTGACCCGGTCGCCGGGGAGCGATCCGGCGGAACGGACCTCCACCCGGTCGCCGGCCAGGTGCCGCAGAAAACCGGCGGCCATCTGCGAGCGGCCCGCGTTGTGGACGCAGACAAAGAGGACGGAGGCGAGCGGAGGAGTCACGGCGGTCCCTGAAGAGAGGGGAGGGCCCTCGAACTTTCGCGCGGGGGCAAGGGTCCGGGTCAGGCGGCCGTCAGGCGGTCGCGGCCCGGGTGAGCACCAGGCTCATGGCGGCGAGCACGGCCGGCTCGACGCGGTAGTAGACCCAGGTGCCGCGCCGTTCGGAGGACAGGAGCCCGGCTTCCTTCAGCTTCTTCAGGTGGTGGGAGACGGTCGGCTGGGAGACACCGACATCGGAGATGTCGCACACGCACGCCTCGCCGCCCTCGTGCGAGGCGATCGCCGAGAAGAGCCGCAGCCGGACCGGGTCGCCGAGGGCCTTGAACATCTTCGCGGTCCGCTCGGCCTCCTCGGCCGTCAACGGGCGCTCGTTCAGCGGCGGGCAGCACGGCTCCTCCGCCGCTTCGGCTTCCTCGGCCTGGATCAGCGGCAGCAGCGGGTACGGAGGAGTCGACATCGCCATGCCTTCAATATTGACATACGTCTATGTTGACGTCCATCGAATCAGGCGCCACGCTGGCAAGCGAGAGAGAGACGGATATCGAAGCAACAAGGGAGCCGAGCCGTCATGACCCACCCCACCAGCGCCGCCACCACCCCCGCCACCACCCCCGCCGCCGCGGCCTCCGTCGATCGTCTGCCCGTCGTGGTCGTCGGAGCCGGGCCCGTCGGCCTGGCCGCCGCCGTCCGCCTCGCCGAGCGGGAGCTGGAGCCCCTGGTTCTGGAGGCCGGCGAGCGCGCGGGCACGGCGGTACGCGGGTGGGCGCACGTCCGTCTCTTCTCCACCTGGAACGAGATCACCGACCCCGCCGCCGAGAAGCTCCTGGCGCCGACCGGCTGGGTGAGGCCCGACGTCACGACGTACCCGACGGGCGGCGAATGGGCGGAGCGGTACCTGCAGCCGCTCGCGGACGCCCTCGGCGACCGCGTCCGTTACGGCGCGACCGTCACCGGAATCTCCCGGGCCGGCCGGGACCGGGTCGTGGACGCCGACCGCGCGGAGCAGCCGTTCACCGTGCACGTCGCGTACGCCGACGGGCGCGAGGAGCGGATCCTCGCCCGCGCCGTTGTGGACGCGTCGGGCACCTGGACCCTGCCGAGCCCGGCGGGCGCCGACGGCCTGCCCGCCCTCGGCGAGCGTGGTGCGGCCGACCGGATCACGTACCGCGTACCGGACCTCGCCGACCCGGCCGTACGGGCCCGCTACGCGGGCCGCCGCACCGCTGTCATCGGCTCCGGCGCCTCCGCCTTCACGGCGCTCGCCGCCCTGGCCTCCCTCGCGAAGGCGCCGGACGGCACCGGCACCCACGCGACCTGGATCCTGCGGCGCGGCCTGTCCGGCTCGACCTTCGGCGGCGGCTCCGCCGACCAGCTTCCCGCGCGCGGGGCACTCGGCCTCGCCGCCAAGGCCGCCGTCGACGAGGGGCACGCGGACGCCGTCACCGGCTTCCGCACCCAGGCGATCGAACGCGCCGACGACGGTGACGGCCGGCTGATCCTGGCGGCCGAGGACGGCCGCCGGCTGGACCCGGTCGACGAGGTCGTCGTCCTCACCGGCCTGCGCCCCGACCTGTCGTTCCTCGGCGAGCTGCGCCTCGGCCTCGACGACCGCCTCCAGGCACCCACCGGCCTCGCCCCGCTCATCGACCCCAACCAGCACTCCTGCGGCACGGTCTACCCGCACGGCGCCCAGGAGCTCGCCCACCCGGAGCCCGGGGTCTACCTGGTCGGCATGAAGTCGTACGGCCGCGCGCCGACCTTCCTCGCCCTGACCGGCTACGAGCAGGTCCGCTCGGTCGCCGCCGCCCTCGCGGGCGACCACGAGGCCGCCGCACGCGTCGAACTCACCCTGCCCGAAACGGGAGTCTGCGGCGGCGCGGGCCTCTTCGACCAGCCGAACGCCGACCAGCAGGCGGAGGGCGGCGGTTGCTGCACGACGGCGCCGGCGGAGGCCGAGCCTGCCGCGGAGCAGGAGCCGGAGGGAGACGGCTGCTGCGCACCGACGCCGGCGGCGATCGAGGGCGGCTGCCGCACGACGGCACCGGTGACGATCGAACCCGCCGCCGACACCGTCACCACCGAGGGCGGTTGCTGCACGCAGACACCGGCGGAGGCCCAGCCCGCCGCCGAACAGGAGGCGGAGGACGGCGGCTGCCGCACCCCGACCCCCTCGTCCGCCCCTCGGACGCTCCAGCTCGGCACGGCGCCGACACCTCCGGCGTCCTCCTGCTGCTGACGGAATCCGAGCCGGGAAGCCGGAGCGAACCACCGCCCCCGTTCCACCCGTTGGCGGTTCCGGCACTCTCGACCCGTCTCCAACGCAGACCCCAACAGACGGCCCCCGCCCGGCACTTCGCCGAGCGGGGGCCTTCCGCTTCCAGCGGTGCGCGTCGACGTGGCACGCGGTACCGGCCGCCGCACCCGCCCCAGCTCACCCGGTCAGATCGGCAGGTCCCATCCAGGGCCGTCCTCGTCGCCGAGCCACACCCGCTGCCCGGCGGCCGAGACCGTGATGCCGAACCGCTCCTGGTGCGGTTCGCCGGCGGCCTGCCAGTCCCGCACGGCCTGCTCGACCCGGTCCCACAGGCGGACGGGCCCGCGCTGCACGACGGTCCACCCGCCCTTTCCATCGGGGGCCGTCCGGGCCTGTGAACCGGTGGACACGTCCCAGAGGATCTGCTCCGCCCCTACGCCCATGCGTTCGGCCGAGGGCGCCGCGAGCTGCGCGACCCAGCGGCCGGTCCAGTCGTCGAGCTTCGTGGGATCGATCCGGCTCGGCCGCTCGTCCCCGGGCAGCAGGGCGAGCGCGGGGCGGGGCGGGTGGTCGTGCGGCCGGGCGATCATGAAGCTGGTGTAGCCGGGCAGGAAGCGGCCGGTGGCCTCCCCCGGGCCGGTCACCTCCAGCAGGGCGAGGGCACTGGCGTAGCTCCAGCCCGAGAGGGTGACCAGGATCTTTCCGCCCGGCTTCACCTGATGCAGCCACGGCAGGGGGAGGTAGCGGACCGAGCAGGTGGCGATCAGCCGGTCGTACGGGCCCCCGTCCGGGTCGCCGCGCAGCCCGTCACCGATGATCAGCCGGGGCGCGAAGCCGACCGCCTTGAGCGCTTCGGCAGCGGCCCCGCCGACCACGGGGTCGTACTCGATGCTGGTCAGGTTCGCGTCCCCGAGGCGGTGCGCGCCGAGGGCGGTCGAGTACCCGGTGCCGGTGCCGATCTCCAGCACCCGGTGCCCGGTCTCGGCACCGAGCTGCTGCCACATGCGCAGTACCAGTGACGGCAGGGTGGACGACGACGAGAATGAGCCGGTCACGGTCCCCTCGGTCACGTCGTCGGGCCTTACCCGGCCGTCCAGTTGGGTGATCAGCGTCTCGTCAGAGTAGACCCCCTCCAGCCATCCGGGCTCGCCCTCCCGAACGACCCGGCAGGCGGTCGGTACGCTGCCCTCCACCACCCTGAAATAGGCCCCCGTGAACAGCTCCCGGGGGACCGCCCTGGCGGCGGCCCGCCACGCGGGGTCCGCCAAGGTGCCGTCCTCGGTGAGCCTGTCCGTCAGGGCGTCGCGGAGCTGAGCCGATGTGCTCATGCGTCGGGGCCTTTCTCCAGCTGGTCGGTCAGAGCATGGGCGATGGCAGCCGTGGTCTCCTCGGGCTGCCATCGCCCATTGACCGTTCGGGTTGCACCCTAGGAAGTACCAGCCACCGGCGGCGGTGACAGCGAAATCGACTGCGCCGGCCAGGAATTCACTTCCCCGCCGGACCCGAACCGGGGTCGACCAGTGCGGGAGTGGATCAGGGTCGGATCAGGGGGCGCCCAGGGGGAGATCAGGGTCAACGACCGGCCCACCCCTGCCTGTTCGTGGATATAAAGAGGCATGACCGCACTGCACTGGAAGCTCGTCATCGACGCCGCCGACCCGCACGCGCAGGCCGCTTTCTGGGCCGCCGCTCTCGACTATCACCGCGAGGACCACAGCGCTCTCGTCACCCGACTCCTGGAGGCGGGCGCCGCTCCCGTCTCCGCCACGATCACGGTCGACGGGCGGCCCGCGTGGCGGGACCTGGCCGCCGTCCGGCACCCGGACGAGCCCTTCGATCCGGCCTCGGACACGGGGCTCGGCCGTCGCATTCTCTTCCAGCGCGTGCCGGAGCCGAAGCAGGACGGCAAGAACCGGCTCCACCTCGATCTCCATCCGGCCCCCGGCACCCGCAAGGCGGAGATCGCGCGTCTGGAAGCGCTGGGCGCCACCCTGCTCCAGGAGGTCACGCAGGCGGGCGGCTCGTGGGCGATCATGGCGGATCCCGAAAACAACGAATTCTGCGTGCACTGACCCCGCCGGCTCCGCCCTGGCCAGTACGGGAAACCCTGAGGATGGTGACGGGATGCCGGGACAGCGGAAGCGCAGGCAGCGGCAGCAGGCCGGGGCGCGGCGGGCCGCCGAGCGGTTCGACGCGCGGTTCGGGCCCGAGGCGGGCCGCTGGGAGGTGCGCTTCGGGGCCTCCGACGAGGTGGAGTGGCGGGCCCGCCTCACCCAATTCCTGTCTGCCGAACCACAGTTGAACGTCGAGGACATACGTATCGACCGACACTGCGGACGCCTGGTCACGCCGGACTACCGCCAGTTGAGCGTGTTCGTACGCCATGACAGCCCCTCGGCGGCACCCTCCGCCGACGAGCGCGAGACAGGGGCCCCGGGTCGCGAGGTCCAGGAGTAGCGAGTGGCGCGCCGGGGCCCGCCGCCGCACACAGCCACCCCACCCCGCCATGTGACGTGCGTCACCCCGCCCACCCGCGATCGACCGATCCGGCGCACCCCGATCACTCACCCCTCGCCACCTCCACCCCCATTTCCCCAGGTGAGGGAACCCGACCCTTGACGATCAAGCGATCACGGCCCACAAGGGTCTATACCTTTGCGTAATCACATGATCACTATCGGTCGAAAGAAATGCGTTTCTCGATGCGCGTTTGCCCGTGCCGATTCGAAAAGCTGCGGTTGAGGGCACCGAGCCCTCCGGTTCCCCTGGAAGGGGAGGGGCGCCGCGTCATGTGATCCCAAGGGAAAAGGACCTGTGACCGTTCACGATCTTCCACTCGCGCTGGTCGTTCTGACCGCCCTGCGCGTCTTCGCTCCCGACGCGCGCGCCCTGACACGGCGTCTGCTGCGCGCCGGAGTACGGATCGGCGCCACCGAGCTCCTCTCGGAGGCGCAAGAACCCCCCGTTCCCGCCACGGCGGTCCTGCCGCCCGCGTCCCCGCCGCGAGGAGGGGTGAATCCATGAACAGTGTGCCGCGACCCGAGGAGCCGGACGGGCGGAGCGACGACGCTCCGCCCGGGACCGGGCTCAGGGAAGAGGGTCATTTCCTGGAGAGGATCCAGCACATCGAGGGCATCGAGTACCGGATGACACCGGACCAGGAGGCGTTCTACGACCTCTACGCCCGCGCCCACCTGCGCTACGCCCACACCATGCTGGGCGACAAGGAGGCCGCCAAGGCGGTCGTACGCCGCTGCTACTCCCACCTCGCCCTGAACTGGGTGATGGTGCTCAAGGAGGAGAGCCCCGAGGCGTACGCGTGGAAGCTGCTCAAGCAGCGTGTGGAGACGCATCTGCGGCTGGCGAACCAGTCCCCGCAGATGGTGCAGACGGCCGCCTTCGAGCAGGCCGCCCGCGTCACCCTGGAAATGATGCGCAGCCAGTTCGCGGTGATGGAGTCGGCGCTCGGCCTCTACACCGTCATAGCGGGGCTGCCCGAACGGCAGTACGACGTCATCGTCATGCACTACGTCCTCGGCTACCCCTCGGCCAAGGTCGCCCGCATCATGGGCATCAAGCCCGACACCGTCCGCGCGCACCGGCGTCTGGCCCGCGAGCGCATCGCCATCAAGCTCGGTCTGTCCCTGGAACCGGCCGCCACCGCCGACACCGACATCGCCCCCGACCTCGACCTCGACCTCGACCTCGACCTCGCCATCGAGAACGACATCGGCATCGGCATCGGCATCGAGAACGGGCCCGCGCCCGAGCACACGACCGAGAAAGAGAAGGAGTAACACCGTGCGCAGCATCCACGACGTCCTGGGCGGTGCCGGGTACCCCGACCCGTTCACCGACGAGGACCTCGCCGGCCTCAGACAGGAGATCGTCCGCGACGTGACGTCGACCCTGATGTTCGGCTCCTCGCCGGCCCCGGTCGGTCACTTCCCCACCCTGCACGACGAGGCCGCCCGGCAGCTCACCACCCTCTCCGGCCACCTCCTGCGCCACCGCGACGCCGCCGAGCACGTCGCCCAGCTCGCCCACGAGGGCCTCGACGACGACGGGGCGCTGCGCTTCGGCTGCCTGCTCTTCCTCGTCGACGAGCGCGAAGGGGCCCGGTTCTGGTGGGGGTTCGCGGCCGGCGCGGGCAACGCCACCGCCGCCCAGTGCCTGTTCCTCTACCACCAGGCGCGTGGCGAGCTGCGCGACGCCGACCAGTGGGCGCTGCAGGCGGTCACCGGCGACGACCCCGTCGGCCCGCGCACCTCCGTCTTCCGCGCCCCCGCCCGCCCGGAGAACGGGCCGGGCAGCGGGTCGGACGCCCGGCCGGACGCCTCGCCGGCCCGGCACGAGGCGCTGCGTGCGGCGGTACGGAGCCTCAAGGTCGACGCCGTCGAGGAGTCGGGCTACAGCCGCGTCCTGCACCCCGAACAGCACCTGGCCGACCGGATCGGGGAACTCGCCCACGCCTTGTAGAGGGCGAAGAAGGGCAGGGGGGAGGGGAGGCCGGTCGCCCAGCCGGCGGCGGCCGGTCCCCTCAGCCCAGCCCGTCGGCCCAACCCACCGGTCCAGCCCGTCAGTTCAACCCGAGGAAGGCCAGCGGGTCCTCCTCGTCCTCGCCCGTCTCCGTGAGCGTCGTGAAGGTCAGGGGTACGTCGAGGTCGGCGAGGCCCGCGAGGACGTCCGGCGGGAGGACGAGCGCGGTCCGGGACGCGGCGACGCCCGCGATGTCGACCTTCACCGACTCCCCCGCCTGCCGCAGCGCGTCGACCACCGCCGCGTGCGGGCGGAGGAATCCGATGAGCGTCGCGGCCTGCTCGGCCGGGTCCGGGGAGTGCCGCTCGTCGATGGTGAGGGTGGCCCAGCCGGGGCCGGAGTAGACGTCGATGCCGTCGGCCGAAACGAACTCCTCCAGGTCGGCGAGGCCCAGCCCGGCGAGGAGGGACGCGGGTTCCCCCTGCCGGCCCGACACGACGACCAGGGACGTGATCAGCCCGCCCCACGGCTTCGTCTTCACCACCGGACCCTCAGCATTCTCCCGATCCCGATCCCGATCCCGGTCCCGCTGCATCCCTCTTCTTCCCGTCTTATTTCCCTCATACAGAAATCCTCAGCGCTCATTCATATTGGCCGCGACCCTGAGGGGAAATCCCAGGTCCGCGATCCGCCGGACTTCCTGGGGCCGCAGAGCCAGCGTGCAGTCGTTCCCGGCGAATCCATAGATTTCCACGGAAACCCGCTGCCCCTGCTTCGCCAATCCCGTGAGTTCACCCCGCCGGCTTTCCGCGAGTTCGAGAATGCGGCCGAGCTGGTCGTGGAAGTCCTGGCCGGGGGCGGTGTCGCAGTCGATCCCCCAGTAGCCGTCGACGTCGTCCGGCTCCCGCCACGCGCCCGGTCCCGGCTCGCGGGTGCTGGTGGGGACGACGCCGAGGAGGTCCGTGACCTCCTCGGGGCGGAGATCGGGCGCCGTGACGACGAGCGACACCGTCGTCTGGACCCAGTGGCGCTTTTCGTTCTCATCCACGCTGCTCACCCGCACTCCACCCACGCTCGCCATTTCCCTGCCTTCCGGTCCAATTCAGCCAACCGGCCGACCGGGCTAGAGGATCTCACGGCAGGCCGCCCAGTGGACATTGCCCATGCCGGGCTCCAGCAACTCTCCCAACCGCGTCTTCTGCCCCACGGTCGTCGAATTCTCGAACACACTGAATCCGCCCCCGCCCGAGGAAGCGGGCGGCCCCAGCGTGTAGTCGGGAAGGACGTCGCCGGGTTTGAACGTCTGCGAATAGCCGCCGGGATACACGCCCCGCTCGACGGTCAGACCGTTGAGCCCGGGCAGCTTGTCGCCGTGCTCCACGTAGAAGGTGATGTTGGTGCCCTCCGGGACGGTGATCTCTCCGGCGCCGCGCTCGACGTACCCGTGCCCGGCGAGCACCTTCTCCCCGTCGGGGCGGCCGCCCTCCAGCACGCGGTCCGCGTAGTAGTGGCCGTCCGTGTCCGCGTACTTCTTGTTCACGATCTGCGGGTTGGACTCGCGCAGCGCCTGCATGACGTCGGCGCGCTCCGGCATGGGGTCGCCGACGCCGCGCGCGGCCTCGCGTTCGATGCCCTGCCGGGCACCGCGGCGCGCCGCCACCTCCAGGCCCTCCATCCCCTCCCGGGTGGCGAGGCGCAGCCCGCCGCGCGCGAGGCCGGCGCCCTTGGTGCCGACGAGTTCGGGGATGAGCCGGCCGATGAACTCGGAGGGGTCCTTGGTGAAGCCGTCGACGGTGGCCTGGACGATCCGTTCGGGGTGGGCGGCGGTGGAGACCAGGCCGGCCAGCACCGTGTTGACGTTCTGGACGTAGGCGGCGGGGTGGGTGAGGTTGTACGGGTCGGTGGGGTTGAGGCCCCGGACGAAGTTGAGCAGTCCGCCCGTGCCCTTGAGCACGCCTCCGACGACGTGGGTCAGTTCGGTGTCGACGGCCTTGAAGCCGTCTTCGAGGTCGTGGCCGAGGCGGTCGAGGGGCGGCGGTTCGGCGGGGGCGTGCGCGAGGGCGGCCTTCACCTTGCCCTGGGCTTCGGCGGCGGCGGTGTTGCGCTGCCGCCGGGCCTCGGCGAGTTTCTCGACGGCGGCTTTGACGTCGGCCTTGCCGGGGTCCTTGAAGGGTTCGGGCCGGGGGCCCGGGTCCTCGTTCGCCTTGATCTTGGCGTTGTAGGCGTCGACCTTCTTGTTGTACGCGTCGGTCGCGTCCTTGGACGCCTGCACGCCCTTCTTGTAGAGCGCGACGGCTTCCTTGGCCTGCCCCTGGGCCCATTTCACGGTGCTCGCGTACGCCGTGAGCGCGCCGGCGGCCGTGTCGCACGCCTCGGCGGCGTGGACCCATTTGGCGGGGTGGACGCCGAATGCCTTCCGGAAGGCGTCGCCGCCCTCGCCCTGCCAGCCTGTCGAATCGATCTTCTTCAGACCGGCGCTGACCTTGTCGAAGGCGCCGTGGAAGTCCTTCAGGTGCTTCGCGCTCTCGCGGATCTTGTCCGGGTTGCCGTGGACGAGTTCGTCGGCTTCCTCGGTCTGGCCGAGCTGCTGTTCGCCGGGGGTGGCGCCGAGATCGGAGGCGACCTCGTCGCCCCAGTCCTCGACGGCGTCGGCCCAGTCGTGCGCGCCGACCTTGTCGAGCCCCTCGCCGATCCGGTCCGTGGTCCAGTCGACGCCTTCGCCGAGCTTCTTCTTCCCTGCGTCGTAGACGTCCTCGACGCCGCCCAGGAACGAGTTGGCGAGGCTCCCGAGTCCCATCAGCCCTCGGCCCCGTGCGGCCCGGCCGCCTGCTGCCCGGCGGCCTGCTGCTGCTCGGCCGCCTTGGCGCGGGCCTCGGGCGAGGGGCCGAAGGTGTCGTCGAGGTACTGGTCGTACGCCTCGTCCGAGACGCCCAACGCCCCATGCAGATTGGCGGGGTTGAAGCCAGGCGGGCCGAGGCCGATCGTGTGGGAGGTCATCACGTCGCGGCCGGCGTCCTTCCACGCCTGTCCGCTGTTGTCCAGCGCCTGCTCGAAGGACTCCCGGCTGTAGTCGACGTTCCCGCCGTAGATGCCGGAGGTGGCGATGTCCCCCCAGCCCATCTTCTCCACCTCCTCCTCGGAGGCGTACGGATTGCCGATGGCGGAGTTGACGACGACCTTGAGGCTGCCCTTCACGTACTGGTCGGTCTCGTAGAGCGTGCCCGCCGCGAGGCCCGTCTTCCGCGCGAAGCCGTTGCCCTCGTTGATCAGGGACCGGACACCCCATTCCCAGCGTTCGCAGAACTCGTTGAAGCCGTCGGTCAGTCCCTCGTGGCCGAGTTCGAGGCCGGAGAGCGCGATGTCACCGAAGCCGCGGCCGGCGCCGGCCGTACCCGCCATGCCGAGTTCCTTCAACTCGCCCAGGGCTTCGGTGAGTCCCTTCGCGATCAGGGCGAGCCCTTCCGTCTTCAGGTCCTTGCCCGTGCCGTCGGTCATGCCCCGCCCCTCGCCGAGAAGTCCGTACCCGTCGCGAGATCCCCGGCAGGCCCGAAGTCCCCGCCCGCGCCCACGCCTGCGCCCCCGTCCGCGCCCGCACCCGGCTTGGCGTCCACCGCCGCCTCGTCGGGGACGACGCCCCGTACCGGCGGGAAGACCATGCCGTCCGGCCCGTCCGCGCAGTCGAGGGCGACCCCGCAGGGCACTCCGGCGGCCGGGACCGCCACGTCGAGGAGCCGCGCGCCGAGGATCCGCTGGTAGCGCCATTCCCTGCGGAACTCGCCGCGCGCCTGGGCGTATCGGGCCAGCGCGGGCGGGTCGGAGAAGGCGAGGATGAAGCGCAGCCCGTTGAAGTCGGCGGTGAGCAGCCCGCGTTCACTGTCCGGCCCGTCGCCCTCGCCCAGTGGGACGAGAACGGGTGTCTGCCGGAACTCCTCCAGTAGCTCCGCGAACCGCAGCCTGGCTGCCGCTACTTGAGGATCCTCGCCCTCAGGATCGGGATCGGGATCAGACTCGGGATCGGGCTCGGGCTCCGACACCGCCCCCGGCACGACCTCAGGCCCCGCACCCGGCCCCGGCACCGACCCCGCGCCCGACCCCGGCCCCGCCCCCGGATCCCGTACCGGATCCTGTGCGGCGGGCCGCACGGCAAGCTGAGCGCCGGGCTGCGACAGAGGGGCGATCGTGCCCACGAAGTCGGACAGGCGGGATCTCGGCTTGTTCGCGTCTTCCGTACGGTCTTCCCCGTCGTCGGTCACGATCGCCATCGTCACACCGCCGTGACGGGCGGGACAAGAGGGTTTGGGCGATTCCGCCCCTCCTCCTGTCCGGCACACGGCATACAGCCCATGCATTCGAAGTGGGCTTTCAGGACGAGCTGTTGACGACCGCCGTGTTCTGGCACGCGGTGAGCAGCCAGCGGCCGTCGTCCTGCTTGCTCATCACATACAGCGGAGCGCCTTCGCTCTCCTCGCCCGGGGAGAGATAGCGCTGCCGCACCTTGACCGCCGCGACGTCGGGGCGGATGAAGAGCACATGGCCCACCTCGTAGGTGACCTGGCCGTCCCAGTCGGCCGCCGGGAGCACCGCGCGGGTGAACTCGGCGATCGCGTCGAGACCGAGGAGGACCTTGCCGTGGGCGGTCGTCCAGATCGCGTCGGGGTGGAAGAGGGCGAGGAAGGCGTCGGGGTCCTTGCGCTGCTGGGAGTGCTCGACGGCGGCGACGAGCCGCTCGATGGCGGCGAGGTCGGCGGTGTGCGCCGTGGTGTCGGTGTCCATACGGGCGATCCTTGAGCCTCAACCACGCTTGAGGTCAAGGGAGTCGAGCGCTCCCCGCCGGCCACCGCCACCCGCGTACGTGTCCGCGCCCGCCGCCACCCTCCCCCACCCTCGCCCTCCCCCTCACCCGCGCCTCACCACCACCGATAGGCCCGGTACCGGCAGCGCTCGGGCCGGCGTGTGCGCCGCCCGCAGCGTCGTCCTTCTCGCCGGTCCGGCCGCCACAGCGCGCGACGGCCGGAACCACAACTGAATCGGCACATACGTCGGAACCCGCGGAATTCGTGGAGCCCGCCGGATCAGCCGATGAGGAAACGCTGGTTGAAGCCGCCCGTGCAGCTGTACTGGATGATCGGCGCGTTGTTCGCCGTGCTGCCGTCGCGCACGTCCAGGCACTTGTCCGCGAAGGTGTCGATCTCGTACGAGCCGTTGCTCAGGGACGTGAGGCGGAAGCGCTGGTTGTACGAGTTGACGCAGGTGTACTGGATGATCTGGACGTTGTCGGCGGAGCTGCCGTTCCGGACGTCGAGGCACTTGTTGGCGAAGGTGCGGATGCGCACCTCGCCGCCGCTGAGCTGCTCGACGCTGAACTTCTGGTTGACCTGGCTGCCGCAGGTGTACTGGACGATGCGGACGTCGTTCCCCGTGCTGCCGTTCTCGACGTCGAGGCACTTGTCCGCGAACGTCTTGATGCTGACGGACCCCTGCGCCGCCTGGGTCTGCGCCGCCTGGGTCCGTCCCCCGGCCTGCCCCGCGGCCTGCCCCTCGGTCTGCCCGTCGGTCTGTGCCTGGGCGGTGACGGTGCTCGCGCCCAGGGCGAGACCGACGACGGCCAGGACGCTGGTGGCCACGCGTACCGAACGGCCGGAAAGGCGAGTCTTCATGGATTGCTCCTCGACTGCGAAAGGAAGGTACGCGGGTCCACAGGCACCGCGCGGCGGCAGACAGCCGACACACGCGTATGACGATCCTGCGCCCCCGCTTGATCACCCGAAGAGATACCGCACCCCGAACGCGCCCCGCCCGGGCTCGCCGCCCGATTCACCCGGCCGTGGTCAGTGGGCTCGCAGGATGACGATCGGAACGGCATATGCGTGCGAGGGACATGTTTCCGCCACGCCTTCGAACGCCTTCGGCTCGAAACAGGCGTAACTCCCGCCCCACGAGGGTCGTTTACGAACGTCAGCATCATTCTTCATATGAAAGGAAAAGCATCGTGCTTACGCGCA
This sequence comes from Streptomyces sp. NPDC046203, assembly GCF_040646255.1. Lineage (NCBI taxonomy): Bacteria > Bacillati > Actinomycetota > Actinomycetes > Kitasatosporales > Streptomycetaceae > Streptomyces > Streptomyces sp. NPDC046203. The sequence goes on from NZ_JBEYZX010000041.1 coordinate 29,509, forward strand.
CCAGCTCCCTCGCTGCCCTCGTCACCCTCGCCGTGGTGTCGGCCGCTCCCCTCGCCCAGGCGGCGGAGACCGCCGCCCTTCCGGCGGCGCCCGCCCCCTACGACGTATGCGACAAGGCCAACAACTCGACCACCGAGTACAAGAGCAAGGACGGCTACTCGAAGATCAACGCTCGCTTCTGCGTCCGCGTCACGACCGGCGAGGACGGCACCCGCACGGTGGAGCCCTACGTCAGCGCCGACGTCTTCTACTGGTGGCTCGGCTTCTGGTACACCGACAACGGCAAGCGCTGGGGTTACGAGGACCGCTCGCCCTCGCTCCAGACGAAGAACATGCAGATCTTCGACGCGGCCGGCACCGAGGTCTACTCCTCGGGCCAGAAGCTCGCCATCAACTCCACCGGCCACCTGGAGAACCACGGCCCCGCCCAGCAGCTCCCGGCCGGGGCGTACAAGGTGCAGTTCACCGACACCTACAAGTCCGGCGGCTACTACGACGCGACCGGCAGCGAGACCGAGAACGACAGCTGGCTGGTCGAGACCGGCAACCACACGGTCACGCTCAACCTGAGCTGATCACCCCGCAAGGCCGTACCGGCGAGGGCCGGGAGCGCACCCGCGCCCCCGGCCCTCGCCGCTTCTCTCCCCCGGGCCCCGCTCCCCCACGCCCCGGTCGAACCCTTCAGACCGGGCGCCGGACCTCGAAGAGGAAGCAGCCGTACTCCACGGCCCGTACGTGCACGAACGCGACCTCCGGGTCCGCGAACGCCTCCGCGAACGCCTGGTCGAAGCCGCCCGCCACGTCCTCGGGGACCTCAAGGAGCCGCCCGCCGGCGATCCGCCCGCGCGCGTCGTAGCGGCGCACCGTCCGCAGGACGCCCGGCCGGCCGAAGGGGTACGCGTCGGGGCCGTCGCCCGGCCCGTCGCAGGGCTCGGTGTGGATGAAGACGGGCCCCTGCTCGTCGTACGCGCCGGGGTCGACCCCGGCCGCCTCGGCCCACCGCCGCAACGGGGCGTACGAGACGAGCGCGATCCGCTCCCCCGCCTCGGTCCGGCGCAGGCAGCAGCGCAGCGGATTCCCGGCCTCGTTCGCGGTCTCGGTGTACGGGACGCAGGGGCGCCCGGCGTCGTCGACCTTCCGCAGCTCGTCGAGGACGGCGGGCGGGACGGGCCGGGCGGCGTAGGCGGCGCCCTGGGTCTTCGACTGGGCCTTCGTCTGACTCTGGATCTGGGTCTTCGTCTGGCTCTCGCTCTGGGTCTGGGTGCTCATGCGTCCAGCGTCGCGAGGCCGCACCCCCGACGCTGGCGACATTCGGACACGGCGCTGGAGACGGAGATACGCGCCTGCGGCGAACGCGACGAGCACGTTCCGGCACCCTGCCCGGACGCGAGGTCCGACCACCGCGTTCGGGGTGCCACGCCGGGGGCGCCGGACCACCGCGCCTTGAGGCCGGACAGAGACGGACGTCTGACCAGCGGAAATGGAAACGCGAGGCCCCGCCCGCCCCCGGAATGACCAGGGAACAGGCGGGGGGCGGTTCAGGTGATCGCCGCTTACGCGGTCAAGCCGGGATCGAAATACCCCGGGGTGCGGAACAGACCCGTGAACGTCCCGGGGCCGTGCCGCTCATCCAGCCACGACCCGAGCGTGCTCACGTCACCGCTGATCATGGCTCCGAGGAACAGGGTGTGACACTCGCTCTCCTCCCCAGGGGCGAACTCCTCCAGGAAGTGCTCGTATCGGCGGTTCACGCCCCGCTCGTAGCCTCTGAGGGCCGCCGCGTAGCTCGCCTGCTCCTCGCCCTCCGGATCACCCGCTTCGCGCGCGTCACCGTCCGACAGCGTGCCCGTCACGTCCCGGAATGCCAGCCCGCCGAGAACGTCCGGGGGTTCCGTCACACCGAAGCGCTCCGCTGTCTGCCTGGCGATGAATCGCGCCTCCCTGTCACACGCGCCCTCCATGACGATCCCGAGATTTCGCGTGTGCCGACTTCCCCGCTTGTCGGCCGGCGAGTACGACCGCCCATTGGGGCGGCGGAAGTTGATCCCGTACTGCGTGCGAACGGGCAGGCCCGCCACGTCCACCTAGCGCCGACGCGATCCGTAGTGAAGGCAGTCGTGCGCGTAGGCGCGCAGCAGGTCGAGAAGGGCCAGCGACGGAGTCTCGGGGACACGACTCCCCATGGGCCCGTACATCGTGATGACAGCCACCATCTGAAAGTGCCGGTAGCCCTGATCCGGATGATGGAAGCCGCCGAAGGCGCCCGCACGCGAGGAGTCACAGCCGACCAACACGCGGTCGAGCGGCAGCATGCGCGTCAGCCCGTACCCCGCGTACCGACGGCCGGCCAGCTCGACGCCGGCACGGAAGGGAGCGGTTTCGACACCCAACTCCTCCCAGATGCGGAGGAGTTCACCCAGGCGGAAGAACACGTGGTCCGGGTGCCTGTCGGTGATCGGAGAGGCGTCGGCACGCATGGCTTCCAGCGCCGCCAGGGCCCGGGCGCCGGTCACCGTCTCGTTCGGGGCCAGCGCCGCTAACGCGGCGCGCCCGCCTTGATGAGCTGAATGTGAGACTCCTGGATCCCCTCCGGGAGTGCATCCGGGCTGAACCACTTCGCCTCCAGAATCTCGAAGCCGTCGAGCTTGAGAGTTCCCCCCACGTGGAACGCCTCGTAGGCGATCTCCACGCGGAGTTTGTAGCCGCTGGTCACCTGAACCAGGCGCCCCGGTTCAACGTCAAGGCCGGTTTCCTCCCGGACCTCTCGAACGATGGTCTTCGGGAATTCCTCACCCTTGATCGCATAGCCGGTGGGAAGGCCCCACGGCCGATCGGCAGGCCACATACGGTGCTTGAGCAGGAGCACGTCCCCCGCCTCATTGCGCACCACACCTGTCACACCGACCATGAACTTGGCGTGCGCGAACCACAGCACGCGCCATTGCAGGGGACCGCGAATGAGTTTCCACACGCGGGCGACAATTCGCTTCATACGCACCCTTTCAACAGGGCAAGCGCGTCCGGCGCTTGCGACGACGACTCAACCCGCGCCGTGGGGTACTGGTTACGCCCCGGGCTCCAGGGCCCGCCCCTGCCGGGGATTCCGAATCAAGGGCGGGGATACTCGAATTCGAGCTGCGTGCGGCAGGGCCGGGGGGGGGAGGAGCCGGTCTCGCTCCTCGGTCTCGCCATCGCCTCCCTCCCCCTCGCGTGGTCCGACGACGACCAGGCTAGGGACATCAGGGCGTCAACACGCAGTCGGTTGCACCGGATTGCACGCGAACTAGGCGAGGGCGTCCAGCGCCGATGTGATCAGCGTGCGAGCGGCGGCCCCGTAGAGGGCCTGCGCCGCCAGTTCGGCGAACGTCCCGGCGTACATGCCGACCTCGGTGGGTTGCGTCAGGGTGAGGTACCCGGAGACCAACTCGACGTTGACCTGGGCCGTGTCGTAGATCCAGAACCCCTCGGTCGGCCAGCGCTCCCGATCCGGCTTCATCGGCACGACTCCCAAGCTGACGTGGGGAAGTGAGGCGATGGAGATCAGATGCCCGAGCTGACCGGACATGACCTCGGCGCCGCCGATTCCGGCCCGCAACACGGACTCTTCGACAAGGAAGGCGAACCGGCGGTCGCCTTCGTACAGCACCCGCTGACGTTCCATGCGTGCGGCTACCGCCTCGGCCACGTCGTCCACCAGGCCGCGCCGCCGCTGGATCGACTGGAGTGCCGCCGCGGTGTAGGGCCGGGTCTGGATCAGACCGGGCACGAGCCACGACGAGTAGGACCGGAAACGGCGGGTCCGCTGGTACAGCGGCAGCCGTGCCTCCTGCGCCTGTTTGAGCCCGGCCCGCTCCATGCGCCGCCAGTCGACCCACATGCCTTCGGCGGTCCGCAGCGAGGCGATCAGATCCTCGGCCTGGCCCTCGGCCCCGCACGCTCGGCACCACGCTCGAATGTCCTCGGCGGACGGCGGCGTCCTGGCGTTCATGATCCGGGACGACTTCGACCGGCTCCACCCGCAGCGCTCGGCCAGGTCGAGCCCGGACAGGCCGGCGTCCCGGCAGAGTTCCGCGAGACGTTCCGCGAGAGCCTGCCGGGCCCGCTGGGCGCTGGAAGAGGCGGAGACAGCCATGGGGTGCGTGATCAGGCGGGCCGGTACTCCGCGTGCGGAATCGCCCGTTCCCACGCCGCTTCATACGCGCTCGCGTACTGCGCGGCCAAGGCCGGCTCATGCACGACCTCCATCCGCGGACCGGTCCACTGACCCTCACCACTGAAGTGGTGGAGGATCACGGTGTCCTCGTCCATGACCCACCCGTCCAGCGCGGGGAGGAGCAGGTCACGCGCCCGCGACCGGGGCAGCCAACGCACTTCCTCGCCCGCTGCGACGTTCGTGAAGGTGCCGTCGTACTCGTACCGCACGTAGTCGCTCAACGGTTCGGAGACGACGCGCAGCCGCCGCATGTGGACCCCTCGGCCGGTCGTCTCGACCACCACGTCCAGCCACGACCGCCACCACGACGCGCGGTCGGCCGGGTCGTACCGGTGCCCTTCCTGCCGGCGGATGAACTCCGGGTCATCCCGCATGTAGCTGTCCCGCATCTCCAGGTGCATCGCCGAGCGCTGCGCCTTGGCGAGACATTCACGTACCGCTGTTGCCACCGTGGTCCTCACTGTCCGGACGGGGGATGAACTGGAGCATGTTCGCGGGAAGCCGGATCATGGTCTCGTGCTCCGGAACGTCCGTCGAGTGGCCCGGCACCGAGCCGACCTCCTGGGCCTGCCGGATCGTCTCCTGATCCGCCTTCCACGACTGGATGATCAGGTCTCCGGTCGTATCGTCCAGCCAGATCGTGGGCGGGCCGTCATCGGGAGTGTTGGGCCAAATCCCCAGGAAATGCAGCGCCATTGGGCACTCTCCCAGCGAGTCGGTCGCTGATGTCCACGAGCCTCACCCCTGGGAGTGCGCAGCGCAAGAGGGGGAACCGTCGGCCGGTGCCTTCTGGCTCGGCGGCTGGCCGATCGGCGCCTTTCCCTGGGCGGACTGACCGGACCGGCGTCCAGGCGGGACCCGGACAGGGGAGGCTTTCGGGTCACTTGAGGCGCGGGAGCGCGCAGGGAGCGCGGGAGTCTCGGGGCTCTGCGACGGCTTGCGGGAGTCCGCTGTCCCGCCGGTATATGCCTCTTGCGCGTTCGATTTGGGTGGGTGTGTCGTGGTGGGGCACTGCCTCTCTCCTGGAAGGTGAACGTCGATGAGAGGTGTTCTCCGCCGTACCCCCGCCCCCGGCCCCGCCGCCCTGCCGCCCCGACGGGCGGGCGGCCAGAAGCGCATCCTCGCCGCCCTGACCGCCGTCGTCCTGCTCGTCTCCGGATGGTGGACGTACGCGGTGGACCACGCGGAACCCGCCCGCGCGGCGACCGCCGCCCCCGCCGCCGCCCCCGCCATCACCATCCCCGCCGCCACCGTCGCCGCCACCACGGCCACGGCCACGGCCACCGCCGACATGGACGTCAGCGTCAACCCCAACAGCGTGACCCCGGCCATCGGCAGCATCTCCGCCGTCGCCACCTACGCGTGCACCAAGTCGAACGAGCCCGACGGGCGCGCCCAACTGCGCCTGGAGTTCAGGCAGGGTCTCACCGAGGCCAGTAACGAGGTCTCCGTCCCCTGCGGTCCCAGCCGCATCAACGCGACCCAGCGGGTGAGCGCCGTCGCGCTCGGCTTCACCACCCTCAAAGAGATCACCGTGACCGCCATCCTGAGCGACGGCGTCGCCACCGTCACCAGCACCGCCCGCACCGTCAGCGACGCCCTGTACGTGCACATCGACCCCAGCGCGACCTACAACGGCGTCGGCTACGTCAGCCTGAGCGGCTACTACATCTGCTCCCCCGACGTGCCCACCCCCGGCACCGTGTTCGTCAACGCGCAGCAGGTCTCCACCCAGAACCAGCCGGCCGCCGGGTACGGTTCGGTCCCCATCACCACCTGCGACAACACCCTCCAGGCGTGGTCCGTCACCTTCAGCAACGTCGTTGTCGGCGGCGGCGGCTTCTCCAGCGACTTCCCCCTCGACGCGACGGCCACGGGCACGATCTCCTCCCCCGGAGCGTGGTCTTACACCGAGTCCAACGCCTCGGCCGAATTCCTGCCCGGCGGGTGAGCGGCAGGGTTCCCGCCTGACGTCCGGTCCCGTCGCGCGGGTCGCCCCCGCGCGGCGGGGCCGGACACGCCGAGAGGGCGGTCCCGGCCATCCCCGGCCGGGACCGCCCTCTTCGCGGACTTACGTTCTGCGGTCGGCCCGCAGCATCACCAGAGCCGTACCCGCCCCCAGCAGCGCCACCGCCACCACCCACGACGTCCCGTTGCCCGCGTTCGCCCGGGCCCATTCCCACCACTGCGCGTCGGTGCCCCGCGCACCCGGCGTTCCCAGGAGGAAGGTGGGGACGGTCTGGGCGAGGGGGAGGATCCAGGCCAGCCGGAAGCCGAGCAGGGCCGCCGAGACGCCCGCCATGCCGGTGAAGCCCAGCAGATTTCTGAGCGCCAGGGGGATCGTCTCCGGGTCGCCCGAGACGAGCAGGGCGAGGCAGGAGGCCGCGGCGGCGAGTGCGAAGGCCCCGGCCAGATGCCGGGCGAGCACAACTCGGCGGGGCCGGGCCGCGGCGGTGGAGAAGTCGGCCATCGAGTCGATGGTCGAGATGACGATGCCGATGCTCAGGAGCAGGGGCATGAACGCCGCGCCGGAGGCCGGGATCGGGTCCTCACCGTTCAGACTGGGGAAGAGAACCGCCTGCCCTCCCCAGCCGGTCAGCGCGACGACGCAGGCGCCCAGGAAGACGAGCGACCGCGTGCCGTGGTGCGCTCGGAAGTGGCTGCGCAGCGGCGAGAAGCCCTGGTCACCGAGGTCGCTGTAGCCGCCGCCATTGCTGTGATCGCTGCGGTCGCTGCGGTCGCCGCGGTTGTCGCGGTCGCCGCGGTCGCCGCGGTCGCCGCGGTCGCCGCGGTCGCCGCGGTCGCCGCGGTCATCGCGGTCGCCGAGGTCGTCGTCGGTCAGCACGGCGCTCGCATCTCGCGTACCCAGCCCTTGGCCGCGGCCACTTGGCCGGAGTCGGGACCGGAGTCGGGAAGGGCCAGTACGCGGCGTACGTCCGTCTGCCATCCGGTGTCCCCCGCGTACGTGTAGTCGGGCAGCTTGCCGGAGCCGGTGGCCCGCGCCTCCAGCCACGCTTCCACCTGGAGTCCCGCGTACATCCGGCGCCGGTTCGCGTCCTCGCTCTCGCTCCCGCTCTCGCTCCCGCTCTCGCACCAGGTTTTGTGGGGGTCGGTCAGTTCCAGGAGCATGGTGTGCAGGAGGTCTTTCCGGCCGTGGTCGAGGGTGAAGCCGCCGGCTCCGTCCCGGGCGAGACCGGTCTCGCGGTAGCGGTCCGGGGGCGGCAGGACGCCGTCGGCCGCCGCGCCGATCTTCCGGGCCGTGTCGACGGCCTCGTCGAGCCGTCCCGCGTGTTCGGGCCAGACGCAGACGGTGCTTCCGCCGCCCGGGGCGCAGGCGGCCGGCTCGGCGGGACGCCGTTCCAGCAGCTCGGTGCCGTTGCCCGGCATGGCGAGGACGCAGATCAGGGTGGCGACGGAGAAGAACCCGCCGGCGGCGGTCGCCCCCTTCCGCCGGGTGTCCCGGTCGATCAGCCCGCCGACCGTGCCCATGGCGGCGACGGCGAGCACGGTGGCGACCAGGCGCCACGCCAGGTGCGTGGCGGAGAGCCGGACGTCGATGGAGTGGTAGAAGACGAGGGTGGCGAGCGGGGAGGACTGCGAGCCGAAGACGAGGGTGAAGAGCAGGAACCCTCCGACGGCCGCGATCGCTCCCGTGAAGCGGGTGGGCAGGAGACGGCCCGTGAAGTGGCCGAGCGCCAGGGCGAAGACGATCCCGGAGATCCCGAAGAGGACGTATTCGGGCCACGGCCCGCCCGGCGCTCCGGCGGTGGCGGTGGCGATCCAGGCCGCGCCGGTGCACAGGAGGTAGACGCCGCAGAGCCATACGGCGTCCGCGGCCAGTCTGGCCAGCTCCACCTGGAACGGGCGGCGGGCGGCGAGAAGGGTGTCCGTTCCGCTGCGGCGCAGTTGGGAGGAGCGGTGGGCGGCGATCCCGACGGCGGCGACCGTCAGAGGGAGAGCCGCCCTGGTCGCGGCCGCGGAGGTCTCGGGCCAGGATCCCTGCCAGGGACCGCCCACGAGGAAGACCATGGCGGCGGAGGCGAGGAGAAGGGGCAGCGCCAGCCAGCGGACGGGGGTCCGGCGGAATTCGATCAGAAATCCGCTCATGCGGCACCCGCCGGCTGGGACGACGCTCGGTTCAGGGCCTCGGCGTAACCGCGTTCCAGGGGGGTGTCTCCGGGCGATTCGGGTGTGGCCAGGGATTCCAGTTCCGACGGAGTACCGGTGAATCCGAGGGTGCCTTCGCAAAGGACACCGATGTGCGAGCAGGTGTGGGCGACGTCTTCGACGAGATGCGTGCTCAGCAGGACACAGCTCTGCTGTGCCAGATCCCGGATCAGTTCACGGAATCTCACCCGCTGGTGTGGATCGAGACCGGTGGTCGGCTCGTCCAGAATGATGATACGGGGGCGCCCGACAATCGCCTGGGCGATTCCCGCGCGGCGCAGCATTCCGCCGGAGAGCTTTCGCAGTGTGGTGCGGGACCGATCGCCGAGTTCGACTCGTTCGATTGCCTCGGCGGCCGCCGCCGGGATCTGTTTCCTCGGGATCTCACGCAACCATGCGCAGTGCATCACGAAATCGAGCACGGTGAAGTCCGCGGGATAGGAGAAGCTCTGCGGCAGGAATCCGATTTCCCGTCGGGTCGCGCGGAGTTCCTTCGCGGTCGACACGTCCCCGCCGAGCAGGCGGAGCGTCCCCGAGCCGGGCCGGTCGATCGTGGCCAGGGTTCTCAGAAGGGTGCTCTTCCCGGCGCCGTTGGGGCCGAGGAGACCGAAGGCTCCCGCGCCGAGTTCAAGATCGATGCCGCGGATGACGGGCTTGCGCCGGTACCCCTGATGCAGGGCGTTCACTTCAAGCAGGGACATGTGAGATCCTATGAGACAGCGCTGGGGCGTACTTTCACTACGCCCCAGCGCATTTTTGTTTCAGGTGCCGTCAGAGAAGCTCGACAACGACCCGCTCAATGCTGATCGTGCAGTCCGGCACGTAGACCCGGACGGTGCCGCTCTTCTGGTCGACTCGCGCCGAGTACTTGTCCGATTCCCAGTTGCATACGGCCTTGGCACGCCACTGGCCGGAACCGGTGCACTCGGCCCAGCCGCCCGTGTTGCCCGCGCTGGTCTTGCAGGAAAGCGCCTGCGCACCGGCTTCGCCCGCCGACGCGGGAGTGGCCGAGAACATCAGGGCCGCACTGGCAAAGACGGCGCCTATGGCGGCAGCTCGCTTACGCATGGAGAAAACCCTCCCCTAAACATCGAGAGCCCCGTCGAGAGCCCGACAAGACTCAGCGCCGGAGGAGCTCCCCGGCGCCTCGATGACTGTATGACGTAATGAGCGGGTCAAGGTTGCCTAAAAACAATCCTGACCAAATTCTGACACCCCGCCGTCACCCCTCGAAAGAGGGGCCGTTTTCCGTGTTTAGCTACGGACGGTGATCAAATTCGTCCGGAAAAGAGCGACAAAGACCCAGAAGTGTCCGCCGACGGGCGAAGCGGGTGGGCGGCGCCCCGGCGCCAGGCCGCCGGGGGCAGCGAGGGATCTTGGCTTGAAGTAGCCCTTGCCCTTGCCCGTGCGCTCGGACGATCCGGCCGGCTCCGGCCATCGCAGGCCGGGCGGCGCCAGGGCGCGGAACAGGAGCGAACGCCCGGGAAACGCACGAGAGGGCGGTCCCGGCCGTCGTGGCCGGGCCGCCCTCTTCGGGGCCTCGGGGCCGGTCGCTGCGCCGACCGGCCGGCGGGTTCGGGTTCGGGTTCGGGATTTCGAGATTTACGCGCCTGCGGCGAACTCGACGAAACCGTTCCACGCACCCTGACCGAACGCGAGGTGCGGTCGCGAGGTGTCCTTGGAGTCACGCACATGGACGGCGCCGCGCGACGAGGCGATCTCGACGCAGTCGTTGCCGTCGCTGCTGTCGCTGTAGCTGCTCTTGAACCAGTCCAGCTCGGGGACGAACCCCGTCCAGGCACCGGCCCCGAACGCGAGGTGCGGGCGGGCGGTGTCCTTGGAGTCACGGACGTGGACCGTGCCGGGGGTTGAGGCGACCTCGACACAGTCGTTGCCGTTGGCGTTGCTGCTGTAGCTGCTCTTGAACCAGTCCAGCTCGGGCATATGCCCTCCCTTAGGCGCCTGCGGTGTACTCCACAAAGCCGTTCCAGGCATCGGCGCCGAACGCGAGGTTCGTACGCTCGACATCCTTCGAGTCGCGGACGTGCACGGTGCCGGGAACCGTGGCGACCTCGACGCAGTCGTTGCCGTTGCTGTTGTCGCTGTAGCTGCTCTTGAACCAGGCCAGCTCGGTCTTGCCGATCATGTTTCTCCCAGCAGTTGCTCGATGTAGTCCCGCGACTCCGCCGGAGTCAGGGCCGTTGAGCGGATGATGCCATAGCGCAGCTCCAAGATCCGGAGCCGCCGCAGGTCGGAGACCGGCTGGCCGCTGAAGTCCCCGTCCGTACGCCCGGCACCGGTCCCATCACCGAACTTCAGCAGCGCGATCCGCCCGCCCGTTCCGGGGTGGTCGGCGCGTTCGGTCGGCATCACCTGGATCCCGACGTGGGGCAACTCGCTCACCTCCAGCAAGTGTTCGAGCTGGCGACGCAGCACCATTTTGCCCCCGAAGGGCCGCCGCAGCGTCACCTCTTCCAGGACGAAACTGAACTCGGGGGACGGGGTCTTCTCCAGCACTGCCCGGCGCGCCACACGCGCCCTCACGAAACGCTCCAGTTCCTCCGGCTCGTAGACCGGGCGGGACGTTCGCAGTAGCGCCCGCGAGGACTCCTCGGTCTGGAGCAGACCGTGGATCGTGTAGTTGCTGTACATGCAGAACTCGACGGCCCGCGCTTCCAGCTTCGCCAGTCCGCGCACCCTCTTGGGGTAGCGGACCTCCTCCAGGTCCTTCTTCAGCACCTTGATGGCCCCGAACGCCCCCAGCACCTCGTCGGCGCCGTCCAGGTACTCCGGGCGCGGGATGCGTTCACCGCGCTCGATCTTGCGGACCAGATCCGCTCCGTAACCGAGCTGAGTGCCGAGGTCCTGCGCCCTCACCCCCTTGGACTCCCGCCAGAACTTGAGCTGACGGCCGACGGTGAGGGCCACCGCCGCCCCCGATTCGTCCCCGGGTTCGACGCGCCAACCCTCTTCTTCCTCGGTGTTCGTGTCTTCCGAGTCGTTCACGCTGTCCACAGTCATGGACGCACCTCCTTGTGCGGCAGGCACTACCCCGATCAGCACGCGAGACAGTCGGGACACGACAGGACAGTCGCGAGACAATTACCGTACGTGAGGGCCTGTTCGATGGTCAGCGTAGGCACACGCCGCCACTCTGGGTGCCATGAACGATGAAGTAAGCCAACTCTTGGCATCCGTACGCCAATTCGGAATTCAGCTTTCCGCTACGCCGCGCGGGGCGCGGCTGGCGCGGCTGCTGGCGGTCGAGCAGTTGCGGACGTGGGGGCTGCACGCCGTGGTGGAGCCGGTGGCGCAGATCGTCGCCGAGTTGGCGAACAACGCGGCCACGCACGGCCAGGTGTCCGGACGGGACTTCCAGGTGGAGATGTTCGCGCTGTCGGACGTCCTGCGGATCGAGGTCACGGACACCCGGGGGGACCGGATCCCGCGCATGTGCCTGCCCGGCGGGGTGGCGGAGTCCGGGCGGGGGCTGCTCCTGGTCGACGCGCTCGCGCGGCAGTGGGGGGTCCGGCAGGGGCCGACGCCCCGCAAGACGGTGTGGGCGGAGGTGGATCTGGCGCCGCAGGGACAGGCGTCGACGTGATAGCCCGCGTCGCGGATTTCCGCGACGCGGCTCCCCTCGACGTAAGAGCTAAAGGACCTGGGCGAGAACCGTTCCCCACCCCTCCCGCCTCCCGTCGACTCCCATTCGCCCAACAGGGTGACTTATGGCAACTCGACTGGATTTTGGTCCTGTTGTGCGACATATGCTCGCCGCGACAACCCCCAGACATGCGTCGACCCCCGGCGGGACCACGAATCCCGGCCGGGGGCCTGACCATCGAGGAAGGCTTCAACTTCCCGTGGCTAACCGGAAGATTAGCGTGCCCGCGCACGCCATCGGGCTCGCTCACCGCGATATCCGGCTGCGGCAGCGGTTCACCATCATCTGCAACCGCCTCGCCCAGCACGAGGGGCTCTCGCTGATGGCCATCGGCCTCGCGGTCCACCTCCAGTCGCTGCCCGCCGGCGCGTTGGTCGGAATCAAGGCCATCGCCGCGAAGTTCCCGGAGAGCGAGCTGCGCGTCGCCAGGGCGATGCGCGAGCTGGAGAAGTACGGCTACCTGGAGCGGTTCCGCGAGCGCCTGCCGAACGGCACGTTCATTTCGCGCGCGATCTCGTACAACCGCCCGAAGGGTGAAGCGGAGGCGGAGGAAGCGGCCGAGGCCGCCGCGCGGCGCGAGCTGGAGCTGGAGCCCGAGTTCGGGGCAGAGCCCGTGCCGGAGCCGGAGTTCGAGGCGAAGCCGGAGCCGGAGCCCGAGCTGGAGCCCGTAGCGGAGGAGGAGCCGACCCCGGTGGCCGCGTGCGAGGCCCCGGCCCCGACGCCTGAGGTGCCCGCGACCGAGGCGCCTGCGGTGCCCGTCGCCGCTCCCGCCGCCCTCGCCGCCCCGGTCGAGCAGCCGATCCCCCGCCGTTGCCAGCAGGCGGCCGAACTCCTCGTCCGGCTCCGCGTCCACGACCCCCGGCTCCTGCTCTCCGTCCGCGACATCGAGCGCCTCGCGCCCGGCCTCACCACCTGGCTCGACCGCGGCGCCCACCCCGACGCCGTCCTCCGCACCCTCTCGGCGAGCCTCCCGCACGACCTCCGCCACCCGGCGGCCCTACTCGCCCACCGCCTCACGAACCTCCTGCCACCCCCGCTCCCGGCGGCCCCCCGCCGCCCGGACGTGTTCCCCCTCCAGACCTGCGACGGCTGCGAACGCGCCTTCCGCGCCCCGGAACCGGGCCACTGCCGCGACTGCCGCCCTCCTGAGAGTCAGGCCGCCTAGCATGAAGCTGATGACTCGGCCCCCAGGGCACAGACGAGGAGCCAGCGCCATGACCACCGCATCTCCGCGCTACCGGACCATGCACGAAGCACTGGCCCTCCTTGACGACACGGTTCCCGGCCGGTTCGAGATCACCAAAGAAGGAATCGTCCACGACATGATGGCGCCGAGCCGTCCCCACGAACTGACCGTCGCGCTGATCCGGCGGCGGCTGGAACGCGTCATGCCGGACGATCTGCTCGCCCACGCGGGCGAACCCGACGTCGAAAGTGTGCCCGAGGGGATCATGCGCCACCCCGACATCATGGTGATCCCCTGGGCGGACATGGAAGGGGACGGCGCGTTCGACCCGCGGACCCTCGTGGCCGCCGTCGAGGTCGTCTCGCGCTCCAACCCCGACAACGACTGGGTCGGCAAGCTGCGCGACTACCCGCTCCTCGGCATCCCCACCTACGCGGTCTTCGACCCGCGTACCGAGTCCGGTGCCGTCTTCTCCGACATCCACCCCACCCCCGACGGCCCGCGCTACGCCACCCGCAAGAACTTCTTCTACGGCGAGCCGGTCACCATCGGCGCGTGGACGATCTCCACGGAAGACCTGCCCGCGTACCCATGAGGGCAGGCTTCCCCACCAAGCCCTCGCACAGAGAGTGGTCCTTTGCTGCACGCCGTCTTCGACGGGCACGGTGTCTTCATCGTCCTCGCGACCCTGCTGTCCTCCGCCGTCGGTCTCGTGGTGTTCAGGAAATCTCCGCCGGAGACTGAACGACCCCTGTTCAGGGGGCTGTTCGCCGCCGCTGTCACCGCCGTCCTCAGCCTGACGCTGTGGACGACCGGTTCACCGGTGGAGCTCTCCCTCACCTGCACGATCAACCGCGACCTTGTCGAGCCGTTCACCACGGAACAGGGGCTCCTGAACGCCGGCTTGTTCGTCCCCGTCGGGTTCCTCGGCGTACTCGCCCACCGCAAAGTGCTCGGGGTCATGGCGTTCGGTGTGCTGCTGACGGCCACCATCGAGACCCTTCAGGCCGTCCTCCCCTTCCTCGGGCGGGGATGCGACACGAGCGACCTGATCATGAACTCGCTCGGCGGCATCGCCGGCGCCCTCGCCGGCTGGCTGATCACCCTTCTGGAACGCCCGCGCGGCAGCTTCCTGCACCGGTGGGAAGCGCGGAGCACCTACGCGGCGTCGGCCGCCCTCGCCCTGATGGCCCTGGCCTTCGGGTTCGTCATCGAGCCGGATGTCGTCGACCGGACGCTGGGGATCGGCCGGGCCAGTGACGCGCAGGAGGACGCGATGCGGGACGCGGTCCGTCAGGCATTCGACGGTGACATCGGCGTGTCGGATGTCAGCTTCGGCTACGGAGAGGACGACACGGGAACGATCATGGCCCAGCTCGCCGGCGACGGCGGCTCGGCGGAGCTCCGCTGGCCTTCCCGCCGGGGGTTCCAGGTCATCCTGGACGCGGGCACCGAAAAGCCGGACTCCGGCTACCTGATGCCCGGGGTGACGACCCGCCCCCGGAACGCCGAACAGGCCCGAAGCATCGCCCGCGCGTACGCCGAGCGCCACGCCGCCTGGGGTCTGAAGGACGGCGCGCGGCCCGCGACGTATCCGGTGGGTGAGAAGGCCGAACTCGGCTGGGTCACCTCCTGGCGCCGTTCCGGCGCCGACGGCATCCTCATGCCCATGCGGCTCGACGTCCAGATCGACCGGAACGGCCGCGTCACCCAGCTGACGATGAACGACGTACCGGACGTGAAGGTGGCGAAGCCGCGTATCACCCGGGATGCCGCTGTCACCAAGGTGCTCGGCCCGGATTCGAACTCGGACTCGGCCGAGGTCAGGGCCGGGACCATGGAAGACCCGTACGAGGTGGTGCTGCTGGCGGCCCAGAACGGCAGCCGGTGGGTCCCGGCCTGGTACATCACACAGACGCTGCCCAACCTCTTGACGGACGAGTACGTGGACGCGATCACAGGAGAGACCTTCGACCCCACGCGATGACGGCGGCAAACACACCTTCCGTACGCCGCACCCGGACCCCTGCCACGACTGCCACCCTCGTGAAGGCTAGGCCGCTTCGTCACGCCCTCTTCACGCCGCTCACCTGTTAGTTCGTCAGGTCCTGATGATTTTTTAGACTACTCCAAGTCGCGAATTGATCACTTTCGGCCATTACGGCAAGTGTCGCTGGATGGCCCCCGCAGGGCAAGTGTTCGATCTCTCGCAGGTCCTCCTCAGGGGGCCCGCCAAGTGGGGTCCTTCCGCGATCCGACCTCCACCGCGCTCCAGGAGGTGCTTGGCATGTCTCAAGCAAAGGAACCAGTGTGCGCTCCAAGACGAACGCTGCTCTTATCGCTGCGGCCCTCGCCGCCGGCTCTATCCTGGTCAGCGCTCCAGCCGCTTCGGCCAACTCGTACTGCAGCTCCTCGGGTTACACCGAGGGGGGCTTCCCCAACCTGCGCTGCACCTCGCTGTCCAACGGCGTCCTGTCCCACGGCAAGCGGGACCTGTACCCGACGTTCGGAACCGGGGTCTCCACCACCTACTACAAGTCCGGCGGCGACGCGGTGAGCGTCCGTCTCGGCTGGGCGCTGGGTGGCGGCACCACCACTTACTCGTCCTACTTCACCATCAGCAAGGGCCAGACGGTGACGAAGTCATGGACGACAGGTGTCAGCAACCTGTGCCTGAACAGCACCGGCTTCCTGTCGTACTCCGCCGGTACCTACCAGACGCCCGCTGCCCACTGCTGAACCGGTCGCACGCGGGGCTCCGTCTTTGTTCAGGCGGGGCCCCGCGCCGCTCTGTTTGACCTGACTTCGGCAAGGAACCACCCATGTTTACCGCCATCTTCCAAGATCACTACGGCTACCTTGCCGTAAGCGCTCTGGTCGCCCTCTTCCTCGGAGCGGCTGCCTGGCTGCTCGCCCGCCGCTTCCGCATGCCCCATGGCGCATGGGCTGCCTGGCTCGCGGCCACCGTCACCGGAGTCCTCAGCGTCACCTTCATGGGCAGTGGCCCGGCCAGCGGCCAATGCGTCATCAATCACGATCTGATCGAGCCCTTCCGGACCACCCAGGGAATGTGGAACCTCGCCATGACGGTTCCGCTTGGCTTCTTCGCGCTCATGGCCTTGAGGCGCCCACTGCCTGCTCTCGTCGGAGTAGTCGCCCTCCCCTTGGCCATCGAAGTGGTTCAGGCAGAGGTGAACGGCCTGGGCCGGGTGTGCGACAGTGCCGATGCGCAGATGAACATCCTCGGCGGCCTGATCGGAATCGCCGCCGCGCTGCTCGCGCTGCTCAAGCTCGGAACGGTCAAGTGGAAGGGCGCGGCCAAGGCATCTCTGTTCGCCTCGCTCGGCATCGGGCTTCTCGGAGCCGGCGTCGCCTACCCGGCCATGACCTTCACCAACATCGACGGCACGGGACTGTCGCAGGCGGATGGCAGCCAACGGCAGGCCGTGGAACAGGTGGTGAAGGAGGCCTTCGGCAACCACTACAGACTGGGGCAGGTATACGACCAGCCCTGCGCTGGAGGGCAGTGTCGGAATGTCGCCTTCACGCTGCTGAGCCGGGACAAGGACCATCCGGAGCAGTTCGCGAACGGCTCCCTTTCGTGGCCGGCCAAGGACCGTTTCAACGTGCTGCTCCAGGACAGCGACCAGCCGAGCGTGATGGGCTATCCGGTCGCCGGCACGAAGGCGCCGACCACAGAAGAGGCGGCCTACGAGGTTGCTCAGGCGTACATGCGCAAGCACTACCCGTGGGGCGCGGGCGCCACCGTTCACAAGACGTATCCGGTGGGCGAGAAGGCACTGCTTGGGTGGATCACCAGCTGGCGGTGGGTGGATGCCGGTGTTCTCATGCCCAAGATGCTGGATGTTCAGGTGAGCCGCGTCGGTACCGTCTCGCAGGTGGATGTGACCCTCGGGCCAGAGCGGTTGGATCTCGACAAGCCTCAGTTGGACGCACGGAAAGCAGAGTCACTGGTTCGGGAAGGGATCGCCAAACAGTTCGCTGATCGCGGGCGCACCACCCCGGGCGGACTGACGATCAAGGCATTCACGCTCAAGGCTGTGCAGCAGGAGGGCGAGTGGCGTCCCACATGGCTCGTCAACGTCTCTCAAGGCGATCAACTCCCAGTCATCGACGCCCAGTCGAGCGGAACGACGGACCTGTGGCGGGTCGATGCCATCAACGGCCAGGTATACGACGGCGCTGACCAGCTCGTGAAGAAGAACTGATCGAGCAGCGAGCCCGGCCATAAAGGTAAGGCGCGGCTCCCGCGACGAGCCTTCAGCGTGGACAGCTGAAGAACTCGGCGGAAGCCGCGCCCGTTTGGCTACATCACGCCGGGCGAGTCGGCGGGTAGTAGTAGCCGTTGGGGACCGTCTTGTAGCAGGCCTCGGCCCACGTCAGATTGTCCGGGTTGGTCGTGCACTGGTAGCGCACACTGGAGTTGTTCGGGGAGTCGGTGCCGTCGACCGCCGGAATGGTCGCGGTACCCGTGCCCTGCCAGGTGTCACCCTTGTCGTTGGTGATCTTCCAGGTGCCGGTCATCGACTTGAGCAGCTGAGCTCGGGCCACCCAACCCACCTGGCCGGGCGGGATGTTGAACGTGACCTGACCCGACTGGGTCGTGGTGGTGTTCCACTGGCTTCCCCAGTACCCCTGGATGGCCACCGAGAGCGAGGCCGCCACGGGCGAGAGATTCGTGGAGCTGGTTCCGACCGTTCCGGTGACCGTGACCGAACCGCCGTTGCTGAAGGTGTAGCCCGTGCTCTGCGACCAGCCGTACTGGTAGGTCGATCCGGTGGCACCCGCGAAGGACGGCGGGCCCACCACCTCGGCCGGGCCGGACCGGGCCGGGGCCGGGGTGCCCACATCGAAGGTGGCGGTCGGGATGACGCTGGACTTGTTGTTGAACTGGGTCAACGCGTACATCGTGGCCCAGGACTTCAGCTGGTCGACCAGCTGAGGCGCGACCTCCCGGCTGTTCCAGGCGTCCGAGTACTTGAAGACCGTGATGTGGTCGTTCCAGCCGCTCGAACCCTGGCAGGGGTAGAGCCCCACCGTGGTGCCCGGCGACGTGCTTCCGCCCCACGCGTTCATGCACTTGTCGCCATCGACGTGCCGGATACGGAACTGGGCGTAGTCCTGCCACATCGACTGCAGCGGCTGGGCGTACCAGTTCTGAGAACTCTGACCCGCACAGGTCGCCATGAGCATGGCATCACTGGAACCGGAGACGTCGAGGCACAGCCCGCTGGAGGCCTGGCGAATGGTGAAAGTGCCGTTTCCACTGGGGGCGGGAACGAACATCCAGTGGTTCGCGCGGCCGAGATCGTACGACAGCTGCACGGCGCTGCCGACTCCGCCGGTCGCCGCGACATCGGCCCAATCCCTGCCGTCACCCCTGACGACCTCCAGGGCTCCGCAGTAATTCCCGTCCGTGTTGCAGGCAAGTGCTGCGGACGCCGGGCCGGTGGCCAGGGGCGAGACGACCAGCCCCAGGGCCGCGACGGCGAGGCCCATGGCGGCGGCACCCAGGCGTCGCATCTTCGAGACGGGAGCCACCTCACGCGGCTTGGGATTCTTTCTCAGGAACATTGCGACTATCGACCTTCTTCCTCGGCTGGCTTCATGACATGCGTGGAAGGGCGGTAGATCTTGCCCTTCCGGCGCTGTCCGGCCAGAAAATTTCCTGGCGCGAACATGTCAAATGTTGAACCTTCATCCCGCACGCGCACTCCGCATGGGCACCCCGAGGGGAGGTGAGGTGGAGAGAATGTGAAGACGAATAAAAAACTACGCTCAGTGCAGGGATGCATACAGACGGGAACGAGACTCTTTAGTCATCGTGTTCTGGCCAATCACGGGCAGACTTCGGAAACGGCCTCCGCTCTTGGCCGCCGTGCGCTGCACGCGCCGCCTTCCCCGTGACAGGGGAACCACCCGGCGGCCCGCTTCGTTGGCCGGGGGCCCGTCCACGCCGCAACCTCCGGGAGCAACGTGTCCGAAGCAACCCCCGCCACCCACGCCACCCACTCCGCCCCTGCCTCCGCCGCCCTGCCCGCCCTTCCGGCCCTGCCCACCCTCGGCGCGCAGGCCGAGCGCCTGATCGAGCTGGGGGTGCACGCGTCCGCGGGGCTGTCCGCCGCCGCACTCCGCGCCTTCGCCGCAGCCGCCACCACCACCGGCCGCGCCGACGCCCTGCTCGCCGTCCACCCGGACCTCGCCCCCGCCTCCGCCCTGGCGCCGCTGCTGCGCCGGGACGACAAGCCCGGGTTCGTCGTCACCGACATGACCGACGTCGACCTCTTCTCCCCGCTCGACACCATCGCCCTGCCCGACACCCCGCTCTACCTCCTCACCGGTCTCGACCGGGGCGACCACCTGGCCAACTGGAGCCCGGACGAAGCGCTGCCCGCCCTCACCAGGGAAGACCGCACCCCGCTGCTGCTCACCGAGGGCATCCACTGGCTCCTGCACCAGCCCGCCGCCCTGGACCGCAACCACTGCTTCATGACCATCGGTTCCCGGCTCCGCAAACCCAACGGCGCCCTGGACGCCCGTACCCCGGCCCTCTGGATCAGCAACGGCACCGGCCGCGACGGCCGCGAGCGCCGCAACGCCCCCAAGGTCGGCTGGTGTTGGGCGGGCAACCGGCACACCTGGCTCGGCTTCGCCTCCGCGACGGGACGCCGGTCCGGCGGGTCCGCCGGGTCCGCCGGGGCCGCCGGGTCGCCCTCCTCCGCGTGAGGGCGTGAACGGGCGGGGGCTGCCCCCACCCCCGTAACCGTGCCAGGCAGGCCGGCGGTCGGCGGTCGGCGGTCGGCCGAATTGCCCACTCACCCTGAGCACGTTGCCACGCGGAGGGGTCGGCTTCCCCGAACCGCCGGGCCGGACCTTGCCCCGGGTGCCAATCCGCTCCTCGCGAGCGTCACACGGCCGACGCCGACCGGGGGGTTTCGGGCAGCGGGCCGGGGTGTTGCCCGGACGGTCTCGCCGGGTGTCCGTAGACACATGCCATGAGATCATCTCCGTTTTCACCGGCGGCACGCGCGGGCAGTCGTGCGCGCGCCGCTCTGACGGCAGTGGTGGCCACCTTCGCCGTCGCGGTCCTGTGTCTGACCGGGCTCGCCGCGCCACCCGCGCACGCGCAGCAGCCCCCGCCGACCGGCATCGCCCTGTCCTGGGGACTCAACGAGTTCGGCCAGCTGGGGGATGGCACCACCACGAATCGCACCACGCCGGTCGGGGTGGACCTGCCCGCCGGCACCCGGCTCACCGCCGTCGCCGCGGGATACGGGCACAGCCTGGGCCTGACCTCCGACGGCCATGTCCTGGCCTGGGGGTACAACGTCTTCGGGCAGTTGGGGAACGGCACCACCACCGACAGCACCACGCCGGTCGAGGTGTCCCTCCCCGCCGGCACCCAGATCACCGCCATCGCCGCCGGATACGGGCACAGCCTGGGCCTGACGTCCGACGGCCGTGTCCTCGCCTGGGGCTGGAACGATTACGGTCAGTTGGGGGACGGCACCACCACCAACCGCACCACGCCGGTCGAGGTGGACCTGCCCGCCGGCGCCGAGATCACCGCCGTCTCCGCCAGTCACACCGGCTATTTCAGTCTGGCGCTGACGTCCGACGGCCGCGTCCTGGCCTGGGGCATCAACATCCTCGGGCAGCTGGGGAACGGTACCTCCACCGGCATCGACCCCAACCCCACACCGATCGAGGCGCACCTTCCCGCCGGCACCCAGGCCACCGCCATCGCCGCGGGCGGCTCGCACAGTCTGGCGCTGACCTCCGACGGCCGTGTCCTCGCCTGGGGCTCCAACTACCTCGGTCAGCTGGGGGACGGCACCACCACCCAGCGCAACACCCCGGTGTACACGCTCCTGCCCGCCGACACCCAGATCACCGCCCTCGCCGCAGGCGACTACCAGAGCCTGGCGCTGACGTCCGACGACCACGTCCTCGCCTGGGGGCAGAACTCCGCAGGACAGCTGGGGGACGGCACCACCACCGACCGCACCACCCCGGTCCAGACACTCCTGCCCGCCGACATCCAGATCACCGCCCTCGCCGCGGGCGGCCCGCAAGGGCTGGCGCTGACCTCCGACGGCCGCATCCTCGCCTGGGGCGGCAACTATTACGGCGAGTTGGGGGACGGCACCACCACCAACCGCACCACCCCGGTCTACACGCACCTCCCGGCCGGTGACCGGGCCACCGCCATCGCCGCCGGCGCCGCGCACAGCCTGGCGCCGGTCGTGCGGGCGACGAGCCACACCACCCTCACCGCCCACCCGACCACCGCCACCCTCGGGGCGCCGGTCACCCTGACCGCGCACGTCACCTGCGACACGGCGCCCCCGACCGGGAACGTCGTCTTCTACGACGGCACCACCCCGATCGGTACGGGAACGCTGGACGCGAGCGGCAACGCCACCGTCACGACCTCGACGCTGCCGCTCGGCACCCGTACGATCACCGCGCACTACGAAGGCGACGGCACCTGCCCCGCCTCGGTCTCCGAGCCGGTCACGGTGACCGTCGAGGAGGCGCAGGCCGGTGCGCTGCACCTGACGAAGCAGGCCACGTTCAGCGGGCCGTTCGAGGTCGGGGACACGGTGGAGTACGCGTACACCGTCACCAACACCGGTGATTCGGCGCTCAGTTCGGTGACCGTCACCGACAACCTGGTGACGGACGTCGACTGCGAGGCCACCACCCTCGCGCCCGGGGCGAGCACCACCTGCCACGGGACGTACACCGTCACCGAGGACGACGCCACTTGCACGCGTGGTGGCGGCGACGGTGGTTACGGCGGCCACGGCACCACCTGCCCCGTCACCAACACCGCGCACGCCACCGCGACCGACCCGCAGGGCGACACGGTCACCAGCAACACCGCCACCGCCACCATCCGGGTGACCTCCGGCGGGGACGGCGGCCACGACGGTTACGGCTCCGGTGGCTACGGCTCCGGCTACGACCACGGCCGAGGCCGGAAGGAGGGCGCGAAGACCGCGTAACCCCTCCCGTGCCCCGCTCCCGGCACCCCGGGGCGGGGCACCCGTCTCTCTACACCTCCCCCGGGACGACCGCCGCGCCGGACACGGCCGACGGAGTGAAGCGCGGCCCACCTAACCCGCCGACCGGGTGGAATCCCGCCCCGGCGCGGGGCGTGCGG
This sequence comes from Streptomyces sp. NPDC046203, assembly GCF_040646255.1. Classification (NCBI taxonomy): domain Bacteria; kingdom Bacillati; phylum Actinomycetota; class Actinomycetes; order Kitasatosporales; family Streptomycetaceae; genus Streptomyces; species Streptomyces sp. NPDC046203. Next base: position 51,929 of record NZ_JBEYZX010000041.1, read on the forward strand.
GGCGGGGCGGGAAATGAGGGACGCCGTGACACTTCCCGTATACGTGATGCGACCCCGTACCCGCGGCGAGGGTGGTGCGGGCGGCGAGGGCCGGGCGCGGACCCTGCCACGTACCCTGCTCGCCGCCCTGCTGCGTACCCTGATCGCCACCCTGGCCACCGCACTCTGTCTGGCCGGGTTCGCCGCACCGCCCGCGAGCGCGGCGGTCCCCTCACCGGTCCCGCCGACCGACATCGCCCTGTCCTGGGGGGACAACAACTACGGGCAGCTCGGCAACGGCACCACCGAACGGAGCTATCTGCCGGGCCCCGTGGACCTGCCCGCCGGTACCCGGCTCACCGACATCACCGCCGGCTACTTCCACGGCATGGGAGTGACCTCCAACGGCCGTCTCCTCACCTGGGGTTGGAACGTCCGCGGACAGCTCGGCGTCGGCACCATCACCAACAGCGGCACCCCGGTCGAGGCGCATCTGCCCGCCGGCAGCCGGGTGACCGCCATCGCCGCCGGATTCGCGCACAGTCTGGCCCTGCTCGACGACGGCCGGCTCTTCGCCTGGGGGTTCAACTCCCAGGGAGAGCTCGGGGACGGCACCACCACCCAGCGCAACTCGCCGGTCGAGGTGCACCTGCCCGACGGCGTCGAGGTCACCGCCATCGCCGCCTCCGAGAACGGTTCGGAGAGCATGGCGCTGGCCTCCGACGGCCGTGTCTTCACCTGGGGCAGCAACAACTACGGTCAACTGGGCATCGGTACGGTCGACTTCATCCGTCACACTCTCCCGGAGGAGGTCCACCTCCCCGCGGGCACACGCGCCACCGCCATCTCCTACGGCGGCATCCACGGCCTGGCGCTGACCGATGACAACCGGCTGCTCGCCTGGGGCAGCAACGAGTACGGGCAGCTCGGCAACGGCACCACCGACAGCGACCCGACCCCGGGCTACGTGGACCTGCCGGCCGGCACCGACATCGCCGCCATCGCCGCCGGCGGCGAGCACAGCATGGCGCTGACCGCCGACGGCGGCGTTCTCGTCTGGGGCAACGGCAGCTTCGGCAACCTGGGCGTCGGTACGTCGACCAACCGCCTCACCCCGGTCCCGATGCACCTTCCGCCCGGCACCCGGGCCACCGCCATCACCGCCTCCCGCTACCACAGCGTGGTGCTGACGTCCGACGGGAGCGTCTACTCCACGGGGTTCAACACGGCGGGCCAGCTGGGCATCGGCACCACCCCCACCTTCACCCTCACCCCGGTCCGGACGCACCTGCCCGCCCTCCGCCGGGCCACGGCCATCGCGGCCGGCGGCGAGTTCACCCTGGCCCTGGCCGAGGAGGTGGCGGCCGAGAGCCAGACCACCCTCACCGCCAACCCGACCACGTCGACCCCGGGGCGCCGGGTCGTCCTCAGTTCGCAGGTGACCTGCAACGCCGGGACGCCGACCGGGGACGTCGTCTTCTACGACGGCAGCACCCCGATCGACACCGTCGCCGTCAACGCCAGCGGCTACGCGTACACCTGGGTCTTCGATCTGGCCGTGGGCACGCACTCGATCACCGCCCACTACCTGGGCGACGGCACCTGTCCGCCCTCGGTCTCCGAGCCGGTCACGGTGACGATCGAGGAGGCACCGGCCCCGTCGATCAGGCTGACCAAGCAGGTGGCGTCCACCGGGCCGTTCCATGTAGGGGACACCGTCCACTACACGTACACGGTCACGGATTCCGGCAACACCACGCTGCACGACGTGACCGTCACGGACTCCCTGATCCCGACCGTCACCTGTGACGCCACCACGCTCCAGCCCGGCGAGAGCACGACCTGCCGGGGCAGCTACACCGTGACCGAGGCGAGCATCAGGCCGTGCCACGCGCCGGTGGCGGGCGGCTGCGAGGTGGTCAACCTGGCGCAGGTCCGGGCCACGGCCCCGGACGGCTTCGAGTACTCCAGCCCGCATGCGATCGCCGCGATCGTCGTGCTGACCCAGCCGGAGGTGCCCGGGCTCTCGCTGTCGAAGCGGGCGGAGTCGACCGGTCCGTTCCAGGTCGGGGACACGGCGCACTACACGTACACCGTCATCAACACGGGTGAGACCGCCCTGCACGGGGTGACGGTCACCGACAACCTGGTCCACTCCGTCACCTGCGACGACACCACCCTCGGGCGCGGGGAGAGCGCGACCTGCCGGGGCAGCTACACCGTGACCGAGGCCGATGCCGCGTGCGGGCCGCGCGGGGGCAAGGGGAGCGGGCGCCGGGACGGGAATGAGGGATACGGCGGCGGCAACGGTGGCGGGGGCGGCGGCACGGTCTGCCTCGTCACCAACACCGCCCACGCGACGGCGACCGACCCGCTGGGCGCGCACGTCACCAGCAACACCGCCGGTGCCACGATCGGGGTGAGCTCGGGCGGGGACGACGGCCACGACGGTTACGGTCCCGGCTCGGGTTCGGGTTCGGGTTACGGCTCGGGCTACGGCCGAGGGAAGAAGGCGACGAAGAGCGCGTAACCCTTCGGGACCTCGTCCCCTTCCTCTTCCTCGCGTGCCCCGCTCCGTACCCCTCGGAGCGGGGCACGCGTCTCTCTACACCGCCCCTGAAGCGACCGCATCCCCGAAGCCGGCCGGACACGGCCACGAGAGTGAAGCCGGGCCCCCGTAACCCGCCGACCGGGTGGAATCGCGCCCCGGCGCGGGGCGCGAGCACCCCTAAGGGTCATAAGGGACGCCGTGACACTTCCCTCCTCCGCGACGAGATCCCGTACGGGTTCCGGGGAACGGGCGCGGACTCTGCCGCGTACCGCTCTGCGCACCCTGGCCGCATCCGTCTTCGCCGCCCTCTGTCTGACCGGACTCGCCGCCCCGCCCGCGAGCGCCCGGCAGTCCCCGCCGACCGACACCGCCCTGGCCTGGGGCAGCAACTACACCGGGGAGCTGGGCAACGGAACGGAGAGCGGCAACGACCCCAACCCCACGCCGGTCGACGTGGACCTCCCGGCGGGCGTCAAGCTGACGGACGTCTCCGGCGGCCACCAGTTCAGCCTCGGGCTGTCCTCCGACGGCCACGTCTACGCCTGGGGCTTCAACTCGTCCGGGCAACTGGGCGACGGCACCACCACCACCCGCACCAGCCCGGTCGAGGTCCACCTGCCCGCCGGCACCCGCGCCACCGCCATCTCCGCCGGCACCAACCACAGCCTGGCGGTGACCTCCGACGGCCATGTCTACGCCTGGGGGTGGAACGACTCCGGGCAACTGGGGATCGGCACCGCCGACAACGACCCCCACCCGACGCCGGCCGAAGCGCTCCTTCCGGCCGGTGTCCAGGCCACCGCCATCGCCGCGGGCCGGTACCACAGCCTGGCGGTGACCTCCGACGGCCGTGTCTTCGCCTGGGGCTACAACTACTGGGGGCAGCTCGGCAACGGCACCACCGGCGTCGATCCCAACCCCACCCCGGTCGAGACGGACCTGCCCGCCGGGACCGAGGCCACCGCCGTCGCCGCCGGTGACAGCCACAGCCTGGCGCTGACCTCGGACGGCCGCGTCCTGGCCTGGGGCGCCGACTACAACGGCCAGCTGGGGGACGGCATGTACAACTTCTTCCCCACCCCCACCCCGGTCGAGACGCTTCTGCCCGCGGGCACCCGGGTCACCGCCATCGACGCGGCGACCAGCGGCAACCACAGTCTGGCGGTCACCTCCGACGGCCACGCCCTGGGCTGGGGCGCCGACTCGTCCGGACAGCTCGGCGACGGCACCACCACCGCCAGCCGCGCCACGCCGATCGAGCCGGACCTGCCCGCGGGCACCCGGGTCACCGCCGTCGCCGCGGGCGCCCACCACAGCATGTGGCTGGCGTCCACCGGCGTCATCTACACCTCGGGCGACAACAGTTCGGGACAGCTGGGCGACGGCACCACCACCAACCGCAGCGTCCCGGGCCCGGTGAACCTGCCCGCCGGCATCCACGCCACCGCCATCAGCGCGGGCGCCTGGCACAGCCTGGCCCTGGCGGCGGAGGCAGAGAGCACGACCACGCTCACCGCTTCCCCCATGGTCTCCAGGCTCGGTGAGGAGGTCACGTTCACCGCGCACGTCACCTGCGACGTGGGGACGCCGACCGGGAACGTCGTCTTCTACGACGGCTCCGACCCGATCGGGACGGGAACGCTGGACGCGAGCGGCGACGCCACCCTGACCACCACCTCACTGCCCTCGGGGAACAGTACGATCACCGCCCACTACGAGGGCGACGGCACCTGCCCCGCCTCCGTCTCCGAGCCGGTCACCGTGACCGTCCTGGCGCCGGAACCGGGCGCTGCCCTCGGTCTGACCAAGGAGGCGGTTTCCACCGGGCCGTTCGAGGCCGGGGACACCGTGGAGTACACGTACACCGTCACCAACACCGGTGGGATCACGCTGAGTCCGGTGACGGTCGCGGACGACCTGGTGGCGGATGTGGACTGTGACGCGACCGTCCTCGCGCCCGGCGAGCACACCACCTGCCACGGCAGCTACGTCGTCACCGAGGCCGATGCCACGTGCGGCCCGCGCGGCAGCGGGAACGGCGGGCGCAGGGACGGCGGTTACGGCGGTGGGCACGGCGGCACCTGCCCGGTCACCAACTCCGCCATCGCTTCCGCGCTCGGCGTCGAGGGCGAGACGATCACCAGCAACACCGCCACGGCCACCATCCAGGTGAGCAACGGGAACGGCGGCCACGACGGCTACGGCTCCGGTGGCTACGGCCACGGCTCCGACTACGGCAACGGCAACGGCCGGAAGAAGGAGGCCAAGGCCGCGTAACCCGCCCGGCCCATCCCCCCACCGCGTGCCCCGCTCCGGACACCCCGGAGCGGGGCACGCGTCTCTTTACACCGCCCTCGGGACGACTGCCTCGCCGAAGACGGCCGAGTACCGCCACGAGGGTGAAGCCGGGCCCGCGTAACCCGCCGACCGAGTGGAATCCCGCCCCGGCGCGGGGCGCGAGCACCCCTATGGGACATAAGGGGCACCGTGACACTTCCCTCCTCCGCGACGAGATCCCGTACGGGTGGTGGGGGCCGAGCGCGGACCCTGCTGCGTACCACTCTGCGCACCCTGACCACGGCCCTCTTCGCCGCCCTCTTCCTCGCCGGACTCACCGGACTCACCGGCCTCGCCGCGCCGCCCGCGAGCGCGGCTTCCGCGACCGACCCCACCGCCGTCGCCTGGGGTGACAACGACTTCGGGCGGCTGGGCGACGGCACCACGACCAGCAGCAACGTCCCGGTGCCGGTGGACCTGCCCGCCGGTGTCCAGCTCGTCGCCCTCTCCGGCGGCAACACCTTCACTCTCGGGCTGACCTCCGACAACCGCGTCCTTTCCTGGGGCGACAACGAGTACGGGCAGCTGGGCGACGGCACCACCACCAACCGCAGCGTCCCGGGCCCCGTCGACTTCCCCGCCGGCACGCACATCAAGGCCATCGCGGCGGGGCACTTCCACAACCTGGCGCTGACGACCGACAACCACCTCTTCGCCTGGGGGTGGAACCGGGAGGGCCAGGTCGGGGACGGCACCACGATCGACCGCCACACGCCGGTCCCGGTGGACCTGCCCGCCGGCACCGAGATCAAGGCCATCGCGGCGCGCGGCAACCACAGTCTGGCCCTGACGACCGACGGCCGCGTCCTCGCCTGGGGCCTCAACTCGACCGGCCAACTCGGCAACGGCGCCGCCAACTTCGCCCCCAACCCCACGCCGGTCCAGACGCTCATCCCGGCCGGTACCGACATCGTCGCCATCGTCGCGGGCGGCTACTACAGCCTGGCGCTGACCTCCGACGGCCACGTCCTGGGCTGGGGAAGCAACGCCTGGGGCCAGGTCGGGGACGGCACCACCACCGACCGCCACGCCCCGGTCCCGGTGGACCTGCCCGCCGGCACCGAGATCGCCGCCCTCTCCGCGGGAACCGGACACAGCGTGGCGCTGACGACGGACGGCCACGTCCTCACCTGGGGCATCAACATCTGGGGTCAGCTCGGTGACGGCACCACCGTCTTCAACCGCCCGACGCCGGGCGGCACGGCCCTTCCGGCCGGCCTCCGGTTCACCGCCATCGCCGCGGGCGGCTATCACACCCTCGCGCTGACCTCCGCCGGCCGCGTCTACGCCTGGGGGCTCGACGGCAGCGGGCAGGTGGGCGACGGCAGCACCGACCTCACCCAGCGCAACACCCCGGTCCGGACGCTCCTCCCCGCCGGCACGCACGCCACCTTCATCGCGGCGGGCGGCTGGCACAGCCTGGCCCTGGTGACGGCGTCGACGAGCACCACCACCCTGACGGCCTCCCCCACCACTGCCCTGCCCGGCGAGGAAGTCACCCTCACCGCGCACGTCACCTGCAACACCGGCACCGCGACCGGGGACGTGGTCTTCTACGACGGCACCGACCCGATCGGTACGGCCCCGCTGGACGCGAACGGCGACGCCGCCCTCACCACCACGTCGCTGCCCGCGGGGGACCGTACGATCACCGCCCGGTACGCGGGCGACGAGGACTGCCCCGCCTCCGTCTCCGAGCCGGTCACCGTGACGATCCAGGGGCCGCCGGTACCGGTCGGCGCGCTCCACCTGACCAAGCACGCCACGTCCGCCGGGCCGTTCGGGGTCGGGGACACCGTCGACTACACGTACACCGTCACCAACACCGGTGACCTCGCGCTCAGTCCGGTGACGGTCACGGACGACCGGGTGGCGGACGTGGACTGCGAAGCCACCGTCCTCGCGCCCGGCGAGAGCACGACCTGCCGGGGTACGTACACCGTCACCGAGGCGGACGCCGTGTGCGGACCGCGGGGCAGCGGTGGCAACGGGCGCGGGGACAACGGGCGCGGGAACGGTGGTTACGGCGACCACGGCACCACCTGTCCCGTCACCAACACCGCCACCGCGACCGCTCTCGGCGTCGAGGGCGAGACGATCACCAGCAACACCGCCACCGCCACCATCCAGGTGACCTCGGGCGGGAACGGCGATCACGACGGTTACGGCTCCGCTTACGGCAACGGCCGGAAGAAGGAGGCCAAGACCGCTTAACCCGCCCGACCTTCCCCACTCCGCGCCCCGCCCCGGGCCTACCTCCAGGGCGGGGCGCGGTGGGTCACCGGCAGCGGCCGAGCGGGTGGTTCCGGGGCGGCGGCCGGGTGAGACCGCAGAGTGGCGCGAGTAAGGCGCGTTCACGGGTACGGGAGAAGGGAGGGGTGAAACTTCCCTCGTATGCGAAGCGATCCCGTCGGGGCGGGGGTCGCGCGCCGACCCCGCTGCGCGCGCTGGTGGCGGCCCTGGTCACCGCCCTGTGCCTGACCGGACTCGCCGCCGCGCCCGCGAGCGCGCAGTCCCCGCCGACCGACATCGCCCTGGGCTGGGGGTGGAACGAGGTCGGGGCGCTGGGCGACGGCACCACCACCGACCGCCTCACCCCGACCCCGGTGGACCTGCCCGCCGGTGTCCAGCTCACCGCTCTCTCCGCCGGACACGGGTTCAGCCTGGGTCTGACCGCCGACGGCGGCGTCTACGCCTGGGGCATCAACAACTACGGGCAGCTCGGCGACGGCACCACCACCAGCAGCCTCACCCCGGTCGAGGTCGACCTGCCCGCCGGCGTCCACGTCACCGCCCTCGCGTCGGGCAGCAACCACACGCTGGCGCTGACGGCCGACGGCCGTGTCTACGCCTGGGGATGGAACGCGTACGGGCAGCTCGGCGACGGCACCACCACCGACCGCGCCACCCCGGTCCCGGTGGACCTGCCCGCCGGCACCACGATCACCGCCGTCGCCGCCGGCGACAACGGCGAGTTCAGTCTGGCGGCGACCTCCGACGGCCACGTCCTCGGCTGGGGTCTCAACCGGTACGGGCAGCTGGGCAACGGCACCACCCTCGACAGCATCACCCCGACCGAGGCGTCCCTCCCCGCCGGAACCCAGGTCACCGACCTCGCCGCCGGCGCCGGTCACAGTCTGGCGCTGACCTCCACCGGCAGCGTCTACGCCTGGGGCCTGAACGGATCCGGTCAGCTGGGCGACGGCACCACGACCGACCGCCACACCCCGGTCCAGATCCTCCCCGCCGGTTCCGGGATCGCCGCCCTCACCGCCGGGGCGATCCACAGTCTGCTGATGACCACCGACGGGCGCGTCTACGCCTGGGGCGACAACACGTTCGGGGGCCTCGGGGACGGCACCACCACCCAGCGCAACGAGCCGGTCCGGACGCAACTGCCCGCCGGCGCCGATGCCGTCGCCATCGCGGCGGGGAACTTCCACAGCCTGGCGCTGACCTCCGACGGCCGCATCTTCGCCTGGGGTCTGAACAGCCGCGGAGAGGTCGGCGACGGCACCACCACCGACCGCCTCACGCCGGTCGCCGTGCACCTGCCCGCCGGCCTCCACGCCACGGCCATCGCCGCCGGCACCCTCCACAGCCTGGCCCTGGCCGTACGGGCGCAGAGCATGACCACGCTCACGGCCTCCCCGGGCGTGATCCAGCCCGGTCAGGACGTCACGTTGACCGCCGACGTCATCTGCAGCGCCGGCACCCCCACCGGGGAGGTGGTCTTCTACGACGGCACCGACCCGATCGGGACGGGAACGCTGGACGCGAGCGGCAGCGCGACCCTCACCGCCATGTTGTTCGCCCCAGGGAACCACACGATCACCGCGCACTACGAGGGCGACGGCACCTGCCCCGCCTCGGTCTCCGAGCCGGTCACCGTGACCGTCCTGGCGCCGGAACCGGGCGCCTCTCTCGGCCTGACCAAGGAGCCGGTGTCCACTGGGCCGTTCGAGGTCGGCGACACGGTGCAGTACACGTACACCGTCACCAACACCGGTGAGGCACCGCTCAGTTCGGTGGCCGTCACGGACGACCGGGTGGCAGATGTGGACTGCGAGGCGACCAGTCTCGCGCCCGGGGAGCACACGACCTGCCGGGGTACGTACGTCGTCACCGAGGCGGACGCGGTCTGTGGCCCGCGCGACAGCGGGAGCAACGGGCGCGGGAACGGCGGTTACGGCGGTGGGCACGGCGGCACCTGCCCCGTCACCAACACCGCTGAGGCCGCCGCGACCGACACCCGGGGCGACACGATCACCAGCAACACCGCCACCGCCACCATCCAGGTGACCTCGGGCGGAGGCGGCGGCTACGGCCACGGCTCCGACTACGGCAACGGCAACGGCAACGGCAACGGCAACGGCCGAAAGAAGGAGGCCAAGACCGCGTAACCCGCCCGGTCTTCCCCACCTCGTGCCCCGCTCCGTGCCCCGCCCGGACACCCTCCCGGGCGGGGCACGGGCCTGTCCGGACAGGAGCCGGACGGAACCGGGCAGGAGCCGGACGGGAGCCGGGCGGGAGCCGGGCGGGTGGTTCCGGACGGCGCGCGAGTGATGCCGGGGAGTGGCGCGGGACGTCGCGTACGCCCGTACGAGAGAAGGGACCGTGACACTTCCCTCGTATGTGATGAGATCCCGTCCGGGTGACGGGCGGACGCGGGCCCTGCTGCGCGCTCTGCTCGCGGCGCTGGCCGCCGCCCTCTGTCTGGCGGGGTTCGCCGCACCGCCCGCGAGCGCCGCCGCACCGCCCGCGCGTACCCGCGTCCCCTCGCCGGTCGCCCCCACCGACATCGCCCTGGCCTGGGGGTGGAACGAGTCCGGGCAACTCGGCGACGGCACCACGACCGACCGCGACCGGCCCGTCCGGGTCGAGCTGCCCGCCGGAGTCCGGCTCACCTCCCTCAAGGGTGGCGGCCGCTTCACGCTGGGGCTGACCTCCGACGGCCGGGTCCTGGCCTGGGGCAACAACGATCTCGGACAGCTCGGCGACGGCACCACCACCCGCAGGCCCCTCCCGGTCCCGGTGGACCTGCCCGCCGATGTCCGGATCACCGCCATCTCGGCGGGCACCAACTTCGGCCTGGCGCTGACCTCCGACGGCCGCGTCCTCGGCTGGGGCGACAACCAGTACGGACAGCTCGGCGACGGCACCACGACCAGCCACCTCACCCCGGTGTACGCGGACATCCCGGCGGGCACCGAGATCACCGCCCTCACCACGGGAGCGAATCACACGCTGGCGACGACGGCCGACGGCCGGTTCCTGGCCTGGGGGTCGAACTCCGCCGGTCAGCTGGGCGACGGCACCCACACCAACCGCACCACCCCGGTCGCCGTGGACCTGCCCGCCGGAACCCGGGTCACCGACTTCACCGCGGGGTACTCGCACAGCGTGGTGCTGACCTCCGACGGCCGGGTCCTGGCCTGGGGCAGCAACAACTCGGGGCAGTTGGGCGACGGCACCTTCGTCTTCAGCTCGACCACCCCGGTCGAGACCCTCATCCCCGCCGGCACCGAGGTCACCGCCCTCTCCGCGGGGAACGGGCACACGCTGGCCCTGACGTCCGAGGGCGGTGTGCTCGCCTGGGGATGGAACGCCTGGGGGCAACTGGGCGACGGCACCACCGTCGACCGCCGCACCCCGGTCGAGACCCTCATCCCCGCCGGAACCCGGGTCGTGTCCGTCGCCGCGGGCTACTACCACAGCCTGGTGCTGACGTCCGGCAACCACGTCCTCGCCTTCGGGTACGGCCTCAACGGGCAGCTGGGGAACGGCGCCATGGCCTCCACCGACACCCCGGTCGAGACGCTCGTCCCCGCCGGACTCCAGGTGACCGCCCTCGCGGCGGGCGAGCTGCACAGCCTGGCCCTGGCCGACGCGGCCGCCAGCACCACCACCCTCACCGCGTCCCCGACCACGGCCGCGCCGGGCGCCCCGGTCACCCTCACCGCGCACGTCACCTGCAACGTCGACACCCCGACCGGAGACGTCGCCTTCTTCAGTGACGGCCTCCCGATCGGTACGGCCCCGCTGGACGCGAGCGGCGAGGCGATCCTGACGACCTCGGCGCTGCCGCTGGGCGCACACACGATCACCGCGCACTACGAGGGCGACGACACCTGCCCCGCTTCCGCCTCCGAGCCGGTCACGGTGACCATCGAGCAGGCGCCGGCCGGTGCGCTCCACCTGGCCAAGCAGGTCGTGTCCACCGGGCCGTTCGAGGTCGGGGACACGGTGGAGTACGCGTACACCGTCACCAACTCCGGTGAATCCGCGCTCGGTTCGGTGGCCGTCACGGACGACCGAGTGGCGGACGTCGACTGCGAAGCCGCCACCCTCGCGCCCGGGGAGAGCACGACCTGCCGGGGTACGTACGTCGTCACCGAGGCGGATGCGGCGTGCGGCCCGCGCGGCGGCCGGAACAGCGGGCGCGGGGACGGTGGTTACGGCGGCGGCCACGGCGGCACCTGCCCCGTCACCAACACCGCTCAGGCCACCGCGACCGACACGCAGGGCGACACCGT